>JANPDN010000088.1:0-18830 GCA_031431555.1 Rubrivivax sp. | reverse complement strand
GGCTACGTTTCTGGAATTCTTAGGCACTTCGCCGGGCCACCCCCGCGCCGGCTCTGCTGGCAGTGGCGTTGGCGTTCCAGACAGCACCTCACAAGGTCCGCTGCGAGCGAAGAAGAAGTGAACAAACGCTGTTTGCCGGCGCGGCGACGGGCGGGCCCGGTGTCACCGGGCCGCGTAGGTAGTCGGCTCGGTCGCATTGAGCCCCCGCGCTTCATCGACACCAGCTGGAACACCGAATCGACGCAGCCCCCGGGCGACCCGAGTGGCCGTGCAACCCAAACAAGTTTTGGCGAGCCGGGCGCTTCGCGGCGGGGCAACAGAGCGACGGCAAATTGCGAAAGATGCCGCACGGTCCGGCTCGACCGACGGCGCGTGACGGCCATCAGCAGGTGTTCGTGACCGTCCGGTTCAGGCGCTCCCGCTTCCGGGTCTCCATGCACGATCAGTGGCGGCGTGGAGTGCGAGCCACTGCTTGCGTCACCTGCACGCACACGGCCTGATTGCCAAGATCCCGCGTACGCGCCGCCGGCGCGTGACCAACTACGGCCGCAACGTAATGGGCACGACGATGTACCTGCGCGAGCGCCACTTCCCCAACGTCTACCCTGGCGTCGCGCACTGATCATCTTCGCGAAAGACAAGGAACTCAGGGAGAGAGAATCTAAGCTCTCGGCGCGCAACGCACCTTCGTCATGATGGAGCACTTGGCTAAGGCCGGCGAAAGCAGGCTGGTCGAGCGCTGCAGCTAGCCGTAGACCGGCATCGGTTGCGTCAGCCGCGTGTACACCGACTTGGCGGTGATCGACATTACGCCGGCCGGCGTTGCCGTGGTGGACATGTGCGACGGGCTGGATCCGACGCGGCTGCAGGCGCTGACGGCGGAACCGCTGCGGGCGGCGTGAACGCACGCGCGCCAAGTTCAGGCTTCTCGACTGCCACGCGCCATGACTGGCGCGTCAAAGCGCTGTGCCGCCTCGGGCGTGCCATCGAGCGCAACCCTGTGCCTGTCGAAACAGTCGACAAGCGCGGGCAGCGCCACACCTGTTTGCGCCGACCGGGTCCAGATGTTCGCGTCGATCGAGACCCAGTTCGGATCGTCGAAGGTGCCGCGTGAGATGGCTCGGTATTCAGGCCACCGCTCGAAGGTGAGCGTCACGGTGGTGCCGCAGGTTGCGCAGAAGTGCAGGTGCACGAGCTTTCCGCTGCCGTCCGAGCGGTGGTCGTAGCGGCGCAACGTGTCGCCGTCGAACTGCACCGCGTCGATCGGGAACATCGACTCCGCGTACGACGACGACCCCGTCATCTTCTGGCAGAAGGTGCAGTGACAGACAAGGGTTCTGAGGGGCTGGCCGCTGGTCCGGTATCGAACGCGTCGGCACAGGCAGCGGCCTTCATGGATCTGGCTCATGGGATCTGCCTAGATTCGAAAGCTCAGCTCGCTGATGCCGCAGCGCACCCGGCCGGTCAGCTCGTACGAAGTCGGGTTGACCGAGATGTGATGCGGCAGGCAGCTGGCCTCGCGCAGCAGCCGCTGCATCACGCCTGAGCGGCGCACCGCACTGGCGCCAGAGGCATCGTAGGCGTCGCGCACGATCTGCGCGCCCTGGTGCACCGCCGTCGTCGCAGCGACCCGCGCGTCGATGCGCAACTGCGCGCTGGCGGGTTCGCCGCGCAAGGCGCAAGCCCAGATCGCCGCCAGTGCCTCGCGCAGCCCCGCACGGCAGGCGTACCACAGGCCTTCGGCCACCTCCAGGCTGCGTTGCGTCGAAGGATGTTCGAGCGTTGGCTTCTGGGTGTAGCGGTCGACCTTGCCGCGCAATTCGCTGCGCGCCTCGTCGAGCGCGCGGCGGGCAAGCCCGAGGTGCGTCGCCGCGGCCGCCATCGAGATGAACCAGGTACCGGGCACGAAGATCGCCGCCGGGTAGCTCGACACCGGTATGCCGGCAGGCCAAGGGAAGGTGCGGTGCCAGGGCACGAAAACATCGTCGAAGTGCACGTCGTGGCTGCCCGTGCCGGCCAGGCCGACTGGATCCCAGGTCTCCTCGATGGTCGCTTCGCCCACCGGGGCCAGCGCCGCCAGCATGCGCGGCGGGGCGCCTTCCGAGAGCGGCGGCAGCAGCACCATGCCACCGACGAAGGTGGCTGCGGTGCAGCCCGATTCGAAGCCCCAGCTGCCGCTGATGTGCAGACCATCGTCGAGTTCCTTGACCTTTACCCGCGGCAGGTTGCTCCAGGCGGCGCAGGCGCGCGGGTCGGCAAAGAACTCGTCGTTGAACCGGGGTTCGGCCGACGCCCGGATGATGCCCGCGCAGATGTTGGCGTGCGCGCACACCCAGCCCGTCGAGGCGTCGGCCTGCGCCAGCGCGATCATCATCTCCAGCCATTCCGTCAGCGAGGCGCCCAGCCCCCCGGCCTCAGCCGGGACCAGGATTTTGAACGCGCCTGCGCGCGCGAGCTTGTCGGTGAAGTCGGGCGCCAGCTTGCGCAGGTTCTCGAACTCCGTTGCTCGGGTCTTGGCTTCGGCCGCCAGGTCGACGAGTGCCGACTGCAAGCCCTGCAACGGGATGTTCGTGGCCATAATGAGTGCCAATCCTTTCGAGCCCTGCCGCGCGGTGGGCCGGCAGCGGGACATACAGGGTCATGAAGTCCACGCCATGCTGCCCGGTCAGCGGGCGTCTGTCACGATAGCGCGCCGAAACTTCGCTGCAGCTTCGGTGAATGCGATCCTCTGGAGGCCACCACTTGGACATGTCGCAACGTTCTCCCCACGCACTACGTTTCGATGCCTACACCATCGACCTGCAGAAGTGCACGCTCCGGCGCGGCAACGAGGTGCTGGAATTGCGGCCGAAGGCCTTCGACGTGTTGCGCCATCTGGCTCAGAACCCGGGCCGCGTGGTCGGCAAGCAGGAGCTGCTCGAGGCCGTCTGGGCCAAGCACATCGTTACCGACGATGCGCTGGTGCAGTGCATCCGGGACGTGCGCCAGGCGCTGTCGGACCAGGAGCAGAGGATCGTCAAGACCGTGCCGCGCCGCGGCTACCTGTTCTGCGCCGAGCCCGCGCAGGACGATGCGGTCGCGGCCGTGCCCATGCACCCGGCCCAGACCGTCGACTACTGCCGCACCCGCGACGGCGTGCGCATCGCGATGGCCACGGTCGGCCGGGGCCTGCCGCTGATCCGCCCGCCCACCTGGTTCAACCATCTCGAGTACGACTGGCATGTGCAGTTCCGCGGCGCGCTGTACCGTTTCCTGGCCGATCGCGTGCAACTGATCCGCTATGACGGGCGCAGCAACGGGCTGTCCGACCGCTATGTGCCGGATGTGTCACTCGACCGGCTCGAATGCGATCTCGAAGCCGTGGTCGATGCGCTGCAGCTGCGCAAGTACGCGCTGCTGGGCATCTCGCAGGGGGCGGCGGTCGCCATCGCGCATGCCGTGCGCTACCCCGAGCGGGTCTCGAAGCTGGTGCTGAACGGCGGCTATGCAGTGGGCGCCAACAAGCGCGGTTCGCTCAGGGACCGGGAGATCTCGCAGGCCTACCTGACGTTGATGCGGCATGGCTGGGGCGACGAGCACTCGTCGTTCCTGCGCAGCTTCAGTACGCTGTACTTTCCCGGCGCGTCGGGCGAAGAGATCAGGGCCCTGGCGCAGTTGCAGCGCATGGCCATGTCGGCGGAGGCGGCGCTGAAGTTGCGCAATGTGTGCGCCGACGTCGACATCCTGGAACTGCTGCCCAAAGTGACGGCCCCGACCCTGGTGCTGCACAGCACCCATGACAATGCCGTGCCCTTCGACGAAGGGCGGCGCCTGGCTGCGTTGATCCCCAATGCGCGCTTCGTCGCCCTCGAATCGCAGAACCATGTGCCGATGCCGGACGAGCCGGCCTGGCCGCAGTTCTTGGCCGAGATCGAAGCCTTTCTTGCGGAGCCCGCATAGCACCCGGCCATGTGGCGCATGCTTCGTAATGCGTGCGCGCGGGCCGAACATTCGGATAACCCGCAGGCGGCGCCCGACATTAACGGGGCGCCGGAGTTCGTCGAAGTTCCCGAGCCAACTGACGAAGCACTGCAGTCGGTATTGCGCAAGATCATCACCCGCACGATGAAGCTGCTCACTCGTCGGGGGGCGTTGGTCGAAGAGGAGGATTCGACCTACATGGCCGACAACGACGGTGATTCGGACGAGGCCCGCACGCTCAGGCCGCTGCAGGCCGCTGCCTGCACATACCGTATCGCCTTCGGCCCTCGCGCCGGCCAGAAGGTGCTGACGCTGCAAGGTGCAATGCCGCGGGAGACGGACTTCAAGCAAACGCTGTGCGCTGACTGTGACGGCTTCAGCCTGCACGCCGCCGTGCGCTGCGCGGCCGACGACCGCCAGGCGCTGGAGGAACTGTGCCGCTACATCACCCGCCCGGCGCTGGCCAACGAACCCGTACAAACCAATGCCGCTGGCCAGGTGGTGCTGAAGCTGAAGACCCCTTGACGCGACGGCACCACCCACCTAGTGATGTTGCCCCTGGAGTTCATGCAGCGACAGGTTGGGTAGCGGCTCTGCGGAAGCCAGATTCGTGAGTGCCATGTCGGCTGTGGGTCGGTTGCCGACACCCAAGAACCACAACCCCGGGCAGGTACTCAGTCCAAAGCACTTCATCGGAATCGAGCACGAAAGAAACGTCCGACCGAAGCCGCCGCCAATGAAATCGTGCGTGACGTGCAACGGGAACGGACCGGGATCGGGCTTTTTCAGTCCCCCGGCCGCGCGCTGCCCAGCCGGGGTCGGGGTGGCCGGCGCAGTGCGTAAGAATTCCACAAACGAAGCCGGCCACCTCGACCCCGGCTGGGCGGAAAGTCCAAGGCCAGAGCAGCCGCATTCAGTGCCGCGTCAAAGACCAACAACGGGCCACTGCGGGCGGTCAAGACCGGGCTAAAACGCGGCCCAGGCGCAGCCCCCTCGACGATGGCCGGTTCTTGTGCGACTGAACGCCAATCGGCAGCAGCCCTTGCCGTCACGTTACCGTGAAAGCCCCACCCTCAATTGACGCACCGACGCCTCCCGCGCGATTGCGGGATTTCGAATACCGCTGGGCCCGACCCCTCGAATTCAGCGGCGAATCAAGTGCTGGCGGCAGCGGGTTCTGGCGAGGGCCAGCGGCCGATGGACTTGAGCTGCTTGATCCAGCGCGGCGCGTTCTTCTTCGCGCTCATGGCGGCGTAGTCGATAGCCTGATCGATATAGGGCTGGCGTCGGCTGAGCATCAGGTAGATCAGCCGGATCATCTTGTGCGCCACGGCGATGATGGATTTCTTGTGCGACTTGCGCACCATCAGGCTGCGGTACTTCGCCGCCAGGGTGCTCTTGGTCATGCGAGCGGCATTGGCGCATTCGCACAGGATGCAACGGATGACGGAGTTGCCGTGGGCGGTGCGGCCGGACTTGCGCTTGCCGGCGCTCTCGTCGTTGCCCGGGCTCAGCGCGGCCCAGCAAGCCAGGCTCTGGGCGCGGCCGAAGCGCGCCATGTCGTCGCCGATCTCGATGAGGATCAGTGCCGCGGCGATTTCGTCGATGCCGGGGATGGTCTGCAGCAACTCGTGCGCCCAGGCGTAGGGCTGCAGCGCGCTGAGCATGTAGCGGTCGATCTCGGCGAGTTCGCGCTGCAGCGTCTCGATGTGGGCCTCAATGTGGCCGAGCACGAACAGGTGCCGTGCGCTGAGATCGCCGTCCAGGCTGGCGCTGAGTTCCTCGCGCCTTTGCTTGAGCTTGCCGCGGGCCAGGCCCAGCATCTGCTCGATGGGTTGCCCCGCGATCAGGGCTTTGACCATCGCGCGCGCCGACACCCCGTCGATGTCGCTGACCACCCCGCCGAGCTTGATGCCACCGTCGTCGAGGATCTTGTGCAGGCGGTTGAGCTCGCTGGCACGCATTGCATTGAGCTTGCGCCGGTAGCGCGAGACCAGGCGCAGTTCACGCAGGTCCTTGGGCGGAATAAAGCTGGCCTTGACCAGACCGAAGCGTGCCAGCACCGCCAGCCACTCGCTGTCGGCCGTGTCGGTCTTGCGACCAGGCACATGCTTGACGCGATGAGCGTTGACCACCCAAGCGGTGACGCCGGCATTCTCCAGGTGGGCATACACGCTCTTCCAGTAGATGCCCGTGCTCTCCAGCACCACCAGTTCAATACGCAACTCGGCCAGCCAGGCCGCAAGCTCGCGGCAGTCACGCCGAAACCCGCCGAACTGTCGCGTCTGGCGCTGCATCGAGCCGTCAGGCTGCTCGAGCAACACCGTCACCACGTGCAGCATGCGATGCACATCGATACCGGCCACGCGTCGGTACAAGGCTCGAAGTCCAAGGTCTTCCATCACGGTGCTCCTGTGGTTAAAGTGCCAGGCGGCACACAGGGCGATCACCTATTCGGCCAAGTGCAAGACGCAATCGTCCGAGGGCTGGAAGACTCCTCGAATCGTCACCGATTCGGGCCTCTTTACCGTTCGTGCTGCAACCTGGCCCAGCCATGTGGGCCACGCCGCGCGACAGTCTGGGGTTCGAGCCAGCCCGGTGGAGATCCGGTTAGGCGACGGGGTCGGGCCTTCACTCGTAATGCGACCTCAATCGCTCAGTGTGCCGCCTCACATCCTGCACCAACTTCGGGCTTTCATGGTCGGGGGCGATGCGCTGGAATCATGATTGGTTAGCGTGCCCGGATGCAGGTCACCGACCGCTCCGCCCAGGCCCTCGCCGAGATCATCCACAAGCGCGAGGTCTCGCACCACGAAGTGATACGCGGCCAGATTTGCGACTTGGGTCTCGCGTTGCCGGCGCAGGGTACTGCGGTCGAGTTCAGTCGCGGGTCTTGAGGCCGGCATCGGCCTGCGGCCAGGCGCGTTCGCCGCGGCTGCGCACCGCGGCCGCGGCGTCCGCCTTGCCCTGCGCCGCAAGTGCGCGCGCCAGGCCTCGCAAGGCCCAGCCGCTGTCGGGCAGCGCCGCCAGGTCGGCGCGGAACGTCGCCTCTGCGTCGGCCGCGCGGCCAAGCTGCAGTTGCAAGCCGCCCAGCGCCAGCCGCGCTCCGGCGGCCAGGCCCGGCGGCTCGCCGTCGTCGGCATCCTTCGATGCCGCGACCGCCCGGGCCTGCTGGGTCAGTGCCTCGTCGGTACGGCCGTCGGCGGCTGCGAGTTCGGCACGCAGGCCGGCGAGCATCGCGTCGGCCACGCTGCGCAGGCTGACGTCATCTTTGCTCGCCGAAGCGTGCGCCGCACGCAGGGTCGCCGCGCCGGTCTCGGCGGCCTGCAGCGCCGCGCGCGCCTCGGGCAGGCGCCCGCGGCGCACCAGGGCGACGCCACGTGCTCGCTGGCTGATCGCCGCGGCCATGCCGCGCCCGCCCGTCGCCAGAGGTTCGCCCAGCACCGCGTCCCAGCGTTCCAGGCGCGTCAGGGTCAGCAGCGGCAGGCTGCGGTAGTACTCGCTCCAGACCGTGTCACGCTTGGCACGCCCGGCCATGCTTCGCGCCGCGGCCAAGGCGGCGTCGCCACGGCCTTGCATCAGTGCCGCGTACCACAGGAAGTGCGTGTTGTGTCCGCGCCAGTCCTTGCTGAGCACAAAGCCCTGCGCCTTCTGGGCTGCGTCCTGCGCATCCTCGGCGGCCAAGGCGCTCTCGTTGCGGGCCGCGGCATCGGCGTAGCGACCGACGCGGATATAGATGTGGGCCGGCATGTGCACCAGATGCGGCGCACCAGGTGCCAGCGTGGCCAGGCGATCGGCCGCGGCCACCGCCCGGGCGGCGTTCACGACGTCGTCAGCGGCGTGGATCAGGTAGTGGTTCATGCCGATGTGCTCGGGCATCAACTTGAGCAGGCCTTCGAGTCGATCGACCATCTCGGCGATGCGCGGGAGCACCTTGCCGGTGGCCTCGTCGTACCAGTCGTCCTTGATCGCGATCATCGCCGCTTCGGCCCATAGCGAGAGGATGTCGGCATCGTCTGGAAAGGCCGTGACCAGCGCCCGCAGGCGTTCGGCGTAAGCGATGTCCAACGGGTTGGCGTCCTTGTTGGCGCGGGCACCGCGGCAGATGTCGGCTTCCGACGGCATGAAAGCCGGGCCGGCACGCGCCGCCACGTCGTAGCGCGTGGCCATCGCATCGATCAGGGCACGTTCGCGCGCGCTCGCGTTTTGACTCTGGCGCAGCGCGTGGTCGATGTACTGCCTGGCCTCGGACAGATCGCCGCGCTCCTGGGCATTGATGTTCGGGCCAAGCTGCCACGCCACACCCCAGACGCACATGGCGCAAGACGGGTCAGCTGCCAGCGCCGCCTTGAATTGGCGCACGGCCTCAGCCTCGTTAAAAGCATAGGCCTGCAACACGCCGGCGTGGTACGGACGGCGCGCCGCATCGCTGCGCGTGGTGAGCGGCATGTCGGTGCGGCCAAAGCCCTCAAGCACCGGCGCCTTGGCGCCCAGGTCGGGTTGCAGCGGTGCGACAGCGCAGGCGGTGAGGAGCGCCAGCGCGGCCAGGATCATCAGGCAGCCTTCGTGCTGCGCACTCCGGTATTCGCCCTTCGGGCGGCCGGGCAGGCTCATCAGGCAGCCTTCGTGCTGCGCACTCCGGTATTCGCCCTTCGGGCGGCCGGGCAGGCTCATGCGGTGCAGGTCAGGCGGGCGCGTTTTCATCGGAGCTCCTGGGTCGGCAGCGCCTTCTAACCGGGCGACCCGCGGGCGTCAAAGACTGCGCTGGCAGACATACTTCCCCAGTCTTGATGTCGCGATCCACCCCCGGCCGCGGCGCGAGCGGTGACATGCCGCTCCCCGATGCCGGGCCGTAGATACAGCGGGCCGGCTGCCCCTTCAAGGCGCCAGCGGCCGCGAGCATTCAGTTTCGTTCGCCCTGAGCGCTACACCCCCGGCGTTGCCGGCACAGGTAAGGTGAAGTGGAACCTCGAGCCCTGCCCGATCACACTATCTACAGCGACGTGGCCATCGTGCGCTTCGATGAAGGTTTTCACGATGGCCAAACCCAGACCCAGGCCGGACCCGGAGCCGTCATCGCCGCCGGATTCGCCCGCGTCGAAGACCTTTTCAAGCAACTCGGCGGCAATGCCCTGGCCGTTGTCGCTGACCCAACACTCGACGATTCCCGGGGTCACTGTGGCCTGCGCGCCGACGATCACTTCGCCACCGGGCGAAAACCGGATCGCGTTGCCGATCAGGTTCTGAAACACTCTTCTGAGCAGTCTGGCATCCGCAAACACGATCAAGTCGTCAGGCACGCGATTGAGTACCGTCGTGCTCGCCGCGGCCGCTACGGTGTCCAGATCTCCGAGAAGCGCCTCCACCAGGGGCCACAAGTCGAACCACCGTCTCTCGAGCTTGACGCCGGTGTCGGCCAGCAGATTGGAGTTTTCCTCGAGCACTTTGCCGATCAGGTCTTGAAGCTGCTGCACGTTGCGGCGCAGAGACTTCAGTATGCGCTGGGCATCAGCGCCCAAGGCTTGCCCGGAAAGACTTCTCTCAAGCGACCGACCCGTCAGCGAGATCGCAAACAGCGGCGTACGCAGATCGTGCGCAACGAAGGACAGGTATTCCTCGCGGCGCTGCTGCACCTCGAGCGCCTGCTGGGTGGCATACGTTTGCACGGCCTGGCCGATCGCACTGTCGAAGATGCGGTTGATGACGTGGAAAGGCATGCCCTGCAGATTGATGCCATGCGCGGTCGCCCGGTCGTGGATGCATCCCCGCAGGATGTTGTATTCGGCCACCACCTCCTCGATGTCGAACGCATCCCTCAGCCGCTGCAGCCCGTGGGCCGCCGGGCTGGCATCGGCGAGCGTTTCGGGGATCGTCTGCTCGGGATTGGTTTCGAGCGCCGACGCCAGTTCCTCGAGCAGGTCCGGGATGTGGTCGTTGAGCGTCGGCACGTCGAGATGCCTCGCTGAGGGGAGCTGCCTCACCTGCATCCGCCAGGCGAGGAGCAGCGCATCGCGGTCGTCTCTGACCAGGTTGGCCAGCGCTTGCAGGGTCGTCAGCGTCATTCGAATATGCCTCCTCGTTGAGTCGGGTCACGACGCTGGATCCCGAGCCCGCGCGCTTGGTTGCCAGCGCGCGTTGACGCCGAACGAAACCCGAGTCGATTATGGGGTTACGCCAACCCACGACCTCATGGCACACCTTCGATGCCCGCTCGCCGGCATTCGGTTTGAAGCACCAAAGGTCTGCAAGGGGTCGGATGCCGGTGCTCAAGAACCATCGCCGTCGTGCAGGTATCCGGCCCGACGCGGTTGTTCGGCTCCAACCGCGCAAAAAGATCCGGCTGAAGTGTCGCCCACTGAACACCCATCAGGAACAGCCCTCGCCCTCGCGCTAGAGTGCCCGCATGCACATCACCGACCTCAGCGCCCAGGTTCTCGCCGAGGCCATCCAGCAGCGCGAAGTCAGCTGCCACGAAGTGATGCGCGCCTACCTCGAACGCATCCACGCGTTGAACCCGCGACTGAACGCGATCGTCAATCTGGCCGACGACGAGCCGCTGCTGCGCCAAGCCGACGAACGCGACGCCGATCTGGCGCGCGGCGTGCACCGCGGCTGGCTGCATGGCATGCCGCAGGCGATCAAGGACACCGCGCATGCGGTTGGCTTCCCGACGACGTTTGGCTGCACGCTGCTGCACGACGCGCTGCCAGCGCAAGACAGCGTCTATGTCGCGCGCATGAAAAGCGCTGGCGCGATCATCATCGGCAAGACCAACATGCCCGAGTTCGGCCTCGGCTCGCACACCTACAACAATCTCTTTGGCGCGACGCCAAATGCCTGGGATGCCGCGGTCAGCGCTGGCGGCTCGAGCGGCGGCGCCGCGGTCGCGCTGGCGCAACGCCTGCTGCCGGTGGCCGACGGTTCGGACTTCATGGGCTCGCTGCGCAACCCCGCCGGCTGGAACCACCTCTTCGGCCTGCGCCCGAGTGCCGGGCGGGTGCCGGCATGGCCAAAACCCGAGCTGTATGTCAGCCAGCTCGGCACCGACGGGCCGCTGGGCCGCAGCGTCACCGACCTCGCCCGGCTGCTGTCCATCCAGGCCGGCCACGACCCGCGTGCGCCGCTATCGATGGCTGATGCGGTGAACAGTTATGTGCCCGGCACTGATGCCTCGCTGCGTGGTGTGCGCGTCGGCTGGCTGGCCGACCTGGGCGGCTATCTGCCCGTCGAGCCGGGCATCGTCGATGTCTGCGAGCAGGCGCTCGAAGTCATGGCCGGCGGCGGCGCCGAGGTCGAGCCGGCGGCGCTCGGCTTCGACGCCGAACAAATCTGGGCCGCCTGGCTGGTGTGGCGCCGCGCGCTCGTCGCGCCGAGTGTGGCCGCGGCGCTGTACGGCGCGCCGTCGCGGACACAAACGCCCGCACACGCGCAAGCCCGAGCGCGGGCGCAGATCAAACCCGAGGCGCTGTGGGAATACGACCGCGCGCAGGACCTGACCTTCAGCGACTTCATGGCCGCCAGCGTCGTGCGTGGCAACTTTGCCAACCACTTGCTGAGCCTGTTCGAGCGCTTCGATGTGCTGGCCTTGCCGGTGGCGCAAGTCTGGCCGTTTGCGATCGACCTGCCCTGGCCGCGGCAGATCAACGGCCGCACGATGGACACCTACCACCGCTGGATGGAGGTCACGATTTACGCCACCTTCGCCGGCCTGCCCGCGATCAGCATGCCGGCCGGTTTTGATACCGCTGGCCGCTGGCCGATGGGCTTGCAACTGATCGGCCGGCCGCAGGGTGATGCGGCCTTGTTGAACATCGCGGCGGCTTACGAATCGCTGGTGCCGGCCTTGTTGCAGCGCCGGCCGCCCGATCCGGCGGCGGCTGCAGATCAGGCCCGCAAAACCTCGCCCTTGAACGAGTAGAGGATCGCGACCACCTCGTTGACCTCGGCCGCGCCGACCCCTTGGCTCTGCATCGCCGCGACAAAATCGTCGATCGCGGCGACAAGTTCCTGCTCGTTGACGTTCATGCCCGCATGGGTGGTGCGCATGTCGCGGCCCTCGTAGGGCTGCGTACCGCCAGTTCCGGCGCAAAAGAACTGCGTGGCGAGCTGCTTCAGGCGCGGCAGGTCCTTGCCGCGGAAGCGCGGGGCGAGCAGTGGGTTGACGGCATGGCGATCGACCGCGTCGTCAACAATGGCCGCGATTCGCTCGACACTGCCGAGACGTTGATAAAGGGATTCAGTCATGTCGGTCTCCCAGCCTCAGTGAAGATGAATCGACCACGAGTCGACTTCGATGGCACCCGGGTCGTCGGCGGCGTTGCCGGCCAGGTCCTTGCGCAACATGCGGAACATGCTGGCGATGGCTTGCTCGAGCCGGCCGATCGACTCCAGCGTCAAGGGGTCGGGCAGGGTCAGCATCGCGGGCGCGCAGTCGGGGATGGACACGGGAATGGACACCGGAATAGAAACGGGATTGGTAACGGTGGTCGGTGGCTGCGTCATGAGGGTCTCCGTTGGCAAGCGGCAGGCTGGAACAGCCGGCTCAGACGCAGCATCGCAACGCGGTATTCCTGAAACGTTCCTGGCGGACGCGGTGGTTGTCGTGCCCGGCAGGCGGTAGCACACTGGGGCGGTGATGGCGCTTCCCCACCCTTCGGCTGGCCTCGGTGCACGAGCGGGTCTCGAGCTGCGCTTGCTCGGCCAGTTCTCGGCAGCCGTCGACGGCGTCGTGCTGGCGGCCGACCAGTGGCCCAGCCTTCGCGCCAGCCAGCTGGTCCAGCTGCTGAGCCTCGGGCCGCGAAAGCGGCTGACCCGTGATGAGGTCATCGACGCCCTGTGGCCGCAACTCGGCCCCGAGGCCGGTGCCGCCAACTTGCGCAAGGCCGCGCATCACGCCCGGCAGGCGCTCGGCCGCCAAGACGCCGTGGTCCTGCAAGGTGGCGAGGTCACGCTGTGGCCCGGCGGCACGGTCAGCGTCGACGCCGACAACTTTGATTTGCAGGCGCAGGCGGCACTGGCCAGCCTCGACCCGGCCGCCTGTGTGGAAGCCGCCAGCGCCTACGCTGGCAACCTCCTGCCCGGCTCGCGCTTCGAGGCATGGACCGAGCCGGCACGCGAGCGGCTGCGTGCCCGTTTCATCGGCCTGCTGCGGGTGAGCGCCCAGTGGGAGCGGCTGGCCCAGGAGGAGCCCACCGACGAGCACGCCCACCGCGAGTTGATGACCTTGGCGCTGGCGGCCGGCAACCGCGCGGCTGCGATCCGTTGGTACGGGCATCTGCGTGCCGCCCTGCAGGATGACCTCGGCGTCGCACCTGGTCGCGACACCGAGTTGCTCTACGAGCGCTGCGTGGCCGGCCTTCAGAGCACCGGGCCCGCCTTCGTCGGCAGGGAAATGGCGCGCGCGCAGTTGGCGGCATGGCTGTCGATGACCCCCGGCGAGCGCCCCGCAGGCGTCGTGCTGCGCGGCCCCGCCGGTATCGGCAAGACCGCGTTTTGCCGCGAACTCGATGGCATGGCGCGTGAGCGGGGCTGGTCGGTCGTGGCGGTCGGCGCCGCGCAGCCGGGCCGCGCCTATGCGGTGATGGCCGCACTGTCCGAACGACTCATCCTCGCCGACCGCAGCCTGCTCGACAGCGTGGGCGCGCCAGCGCGCTCGGTACTGGCCCTGCTGAGCCCGATCGCGGCCCCGGCGGCCGCCTTGAAAGGCCCCCTTGGGCGCCACCAGGTGATCGGTGCCATTCGGCGGCTGTTGCTGGCAGCCGCCGCTGGTGGCGACGTCCTGCTGCAGGTCGACGATGCGCACCTGATCGACGACGCCGATGTTGATGTGCTGATGCACCTGATGGCCGCCGGGCCGCCGGTGTGTGTGATCCTGGCCACCCGTGCGCCAGTCCCGGAGTCGGCCCTCGGGCGCGGGTTGTCACGGCTGGTCGGCAGCGGCGCCGCCAGCGCGATTGACCTCGGGCCGCTGGCCGACGACGAGACCCGCCGGCTGGTTGCGCTGGCGTCCAATCGTCCGCTTGCCGACGAGCTCTGCGCTTACATCGTGCGTGTCGCCGAGGGCAACCCCTTCGCAGCCATCGAACTTGCGCGCTGCGCCGGCACCAGCGCCGCAACAAGCGCCAACACACGCTTGCCTGCCAGCGTGGCCGAGGCCATCACGACTCGACTGTGCGACCTGCCCGACGCCGCGCTCGCGGTGCTCAAGTGGCTGGCGCTGGCCAGCGACGAGTTCGATGCGGCCACCGCGGCGGCGCTGGCGCCGGACACCCAGGCGCACACGTTCGCGGTGCTCGATGCCGCGCTGAATGCAGGCGTGCTCGTGCTGGTCGGCACGCGCTTGCGCTTTCGGCACGAGCTGGTGCGCCAGGCGCTGATCGATCAGATCACGCCGCACCATCGGCTGCGCATGCATCGCCAGGCAGCGCAGCGACTGGCCGAGCTCGACGCCGCGCCGGCCATCGTGGCGCGTCAGTGGCTCGAAGGTGGCAGCCAGCGCGAGGCCATGCCGTGGCTGCTCGCTGCGGCGCGAGATGCGGTGCGGCTGGCCGCTTTCAGCGACGCGCTGAGGCATCTCGAGCCGGTGCTGGCGTTTCAGGGCGACCACCCGCAGGCGCTGCGCCTGCGCGCGGAGGCGTTGGACGCGATGGGCGAACCGGCCGCGGTGGCGGCGTACCGCGCGGCGGCCGACGCCGCTGGCGAGCCGCTGTCGCACGACCTGCTCGCCAAGGCCGCGCTGGCGCAGATCAAGCTCGGTGACCCCAAGGCTGCGCTGGCGCTGCTGGTGGGTGTGCGGCCGACCACGGTGGAAGGACGCTTGTGCGAGGCCCTGACCTACAGCGGTGCAGCCGCGCTCGGTGCCGCCGATCCTGCGATGGGCACGCTGAAGGCGGCCGAGGCACGCCGGCTTGCGCTGCAGACCGGCGACGCCGCGGCACTCGTGACGGCGTCATGGGCCCAGGCGGCAGCGGCGCATGCACGTGGTGAGTTGCATCGCAGCGTGTGGGCCGACCTGCAGGAGACGAGCCACGTGCCGCACCTGGCGGCCCGCGTCTTCGACGGCCAGCTCTGCATTACCCAGCGCTTCCTCTATGGCGCGCGGCCCTATGCCGAGGTGATCAACTTCGCCGAGGCGCTGGCGACCGAGGCGCGCCGCATCGGTTCGGCACGTGGGCATGCCTTTGGCGTCACGATGCGCGGCGAAGCCGAACTGCTGTCCGGGGACCTGCCGGCCGCCGCGGAACACCTGGCCCTCGGGGCGAGCCTGCACCGCGCCATCGGCGCTGCCACCGGCGAGGCCTTTGCGCTACAGCGGCTCGCCGAAGTGGCAATGCATCAGGGTCGGCTCGACGACGCCCGGGCCGTGCTCGACGAGGCCCTCGACGTGGCGCGCCAGACCGACGTCGGCTTCCATCTGCTCGACCGCATCTACGGCACGCGCATCCAACTCGCGGGCAGCCCGACCGCCGCGTTGCACGCGCTCGAAGACGCACGCGAGGCAGTGCACGGCCCGCTGGAAACCTGCCCCGGCTGCCGCATCACCTTCGCCGTGCCGGCAGCCATCGCCGCAGCGCGCGCGAAGCGGCTCGACCTGGCCGAGACCTACGAAACGCAGACCGCCTACCTGGCCAACGTGGTGATGCGTCTGCCGGCGTGGTACGCCGCGCACGACGAGGTGCGCGGCCACCTGGCTGCGGCGCGTGGCGAGGGCGCGGATGTCGCCGCCGCCCGGTTTGCAGCTGCCGCGGCACGTTTCCGCGAGGCCGGCCATGTCATCGAAGCGGCACGCTGCAGCAGGCTCGCGGCCGAGGCCGGCCCGCCCCTGGCCCGGCCTTGACCACGGTCCGCGCTGCTCGCCGCGCGTCACTCAGCGCGTCACTCAGCGCGTCACTCATTGCCGCGCTCACTGTGTCACTCACTGTGTCACTCGCCGCGCCTACTGCCACGCTTCGATGCGGCGAGCCCGACGCGGTCAGTTGACGGCAACCAAAACGCGCAAGTAGGTCGCGGGTATCGACGTCGAGTCTTTGCTCGGGCTCTTGTTCTGGCTGATGAACAACGCTTCCAGCTCGCGTTGCAGATTGCCCGCCTTGCCGTCTTTTTCTGCGGCTTCGAAGGCATTCATCGTGGGGCCGTAGAAGTTGCGGAATTCGGCGACCAGCATCGAAGGCGTGCCGGCGGATTCGAAGGTGAAGGTTTCGCGCGTGAAGGACAGGTTTTCGGCTGGCACGCCCGCGCCTGCAAAGCGCTCGATGACGTGGCTCTCAACCCCCCAGGTCATCGGGCTGACAAAACCTTCGGGCGGCGGCGGTGTGTAAGCAGAGCTGATCTTCAGGACCTGGGCGACCAGCGTCGGGTCGTTCGGAATCCAGTTGCCCATCACGATCCTGCCCCCTCGCCTGGTCACACGCACCATCTCCTTGGCGACGTCGAATGGCTTGGGCGAAAACATGGCACCGAAGATGCTGACGACGAGGTCAAACGAGTTGTTCTCGAGTTCATTCAGGTTCGATGCGTCACCGTGCTGAAACCGGCAATTTGCGAGTCCTTCTGCGCTGGCGCGTTGGTTCCCGGCGGCGACCAGGTTGCGGGCAATGTCGACGCCGAGCACGTCGGCTCCAAGCCGGGCTTGGGGCAGTGCGGTCGTGCCGTCACCGCAGCCTAGGTCGAGAACCTTGAGGCCTTTGGTGATGCCGAGTCCATTGACGAGCGCCTCACCGCTGCGTCTCATGTTCTGTGCAAGTCGCGTGAAGTCGCCCTTTTCCCACAATGCCTGGTTCGGATTCATCGCAGTACTCCTGTCGTGAGGGTTGCCCCGCGTCACGCTGAGGTGCGCGGATGAAGTCGTCCGCGACCGCGGTAGAGCTTGTGATTGCGGGTGGGCGGCGAGTGGGCTCCGCGCTCAACCGACTGTCAACCCCCATTCACTGCGCGTGTCGCTACGCACGTCAGTGCGCAACTCCACTGCCGCCAGTGTCGTGCGTGGCGCCCTGGCACGACACTACACTGTGCCCCTCAAAACCCTGCCCGCCGAATGAATCCAAAGCCCGGCCCGCGAAAATCGCCCAAGTCCCCCGCTGCCCGCGGCACGCAGGCGGTGACGATCGAAATGGTGGCGCAACTCGCCGGTGTTTCTTTGAGCACCGTATCGCGTGTCCTCAACGGCACGGCGGTGGTCAGCCAGGCCAAACGCGGGGCGATCGACGCCGCGATCGCGAGCCTGGGTTTTGTGCCCAACCCGATTGCGCGCGGCCTGGCCGGCGGGCGCTCGCTGAGCATCGGCGTCGTCACTCAAGCGCTCGACAGCCCGTTTTATGGCGTCGCGCTGCGCGGCGTCGAGGACGAACTGGCACACGCAGGGTATAGCCCGCTGTTTGTCAGCGGACATTGGGACGCGGCTGAAGAAGCGCGCTGCATCGACGTGCTGCGCTCGCGCCGCGTCGACGGCATCATCGTGCTCACCGGCCGCCTGAGCGACCAGGCCCTGCGCAACTGCGCCAAGGCGCTGCCGATCGTGGTCACCGGCCGCACGTTGACGGCGCCGGGGCTGTTTGCGATGGACTTCGACAATTTCGAGGGCGGCCGCCTGGCCGCGCACCATCTGCTGGCGCTGGGCCATCGCCGCATCGCGTTCATCGGCGGCGACCCCAGGCACCCCGACGCCGGCGAGCGCCAGCGGGGTTATCGCGCCGCGCTCGAAGCCGCCGGCATCAAATTCAATCCGGCCCTCGTGACGCCGGGCGAATACCAGGAGCAGAGCGGGGTCGAGGCGGTTGAGCGCCTGCTCCACAGTCGCGAGCGATTTACCGCCATCTTTGCGGCCAACGACCAGATGGCCTTCGGCGCGGCACTCGCGTTGCACCGACGCGGCTTGCATGTGCCCAAGGACGTGTCCCTGGTCGGCTTCGACGACCTGCCGACTGCGGTATTTGCGGTCCCACCGCTGAGCACGGTCCATCAGCCGACCTACGAATTGGGGCGCCTGGCCGCCTCGGCGATGCTTGCGCTGATTGCCGGGACGGCCCCGACCGCGAAGATGCCGGTACCGCGATTCATTGCCCGCGAATCGAGCCGCAGGCTGGCCAGCCCGTAGGTGCGCTGCCGCGGCTGCGCGTGGCAACCGCGGTCGGCGTTGCGGCACCCCACCCCGCAGATACCCTGAATTGACATCTCGACACGTAGTGCTTAAAGTTTGAAAGCGCTTTCAGATCAGGCGCTGGAGGATCGGATGGCGCGTTGGGGCGTAGGGCCAAAAGAGCGGTCGCAGGAGCGGCGCAAGCAGCAGCAGACACAGCGGCAGGCAGCCATCGGCGCCGCCATCCTGGTGTGCTGGCTCGCTGGTGCGCAGGCCCAGCAGACGCTGACGGTCGCTGCCTTTCCGGCCGTCGACGAGATCGTCAAGTCGGCGATCCCGGCCTGGAAGCGCCTGCACCCGAACGTCGAGATCAAGATCGTCAGCCGCCAGTTCAGCGACCACCACACGGCGATGACGACCGCGCTGTCGACTTCGTTTTACCTGCCCGACGTGATGGCGCTCGAAGTCGGTTATGTCGGCCGCTTTGCGCAGGGCGGCGGGCTCGAGGACCTGTCCAAGCCCCCTTACGAGATCCAGCAGTTCAAGTCGCGCTGGGTGCCCTACGCCTACCAGCAGGCGACCAACCGCAAGGGCGCGGTGGTCGCTGCGCCCACCGATATCGGCCCGGGCACGCTGCTGTACCGCGCCGACGTGTTGGCCAGGGCGGGCGTGCGCGAGACCGACCTGACCGGCAGCTGGGACAGCTATGTCGCCTCTGGCGCGCGCATCAAGGCCGCCACAGGTGCCTACCTGATGGCGCATGCACGCGACATGAAGGACATCGTCATCCGCACCG
>JANPDN010000087.1:0-3864 GCA_031431555.1 Rubrivivax sp. | reverse complement strand
CGGGCGTCCACCACCACCACCACCGCCGCCACTGCGTCCACCGCCGCCGCCCGGCCGGGCGCGGCCACCGCCCCACGACGAGCGGCCGCCACCGCCACCACCACCGCCCGCACCAGCGCCACCGCGCCGCGTGCCACCGATGCCGATCGTCATGCGCCCGAGCACGATCGGCTCGGCACGTTCGCTGGGCGGCGGCTCGAAGCCGGCGATGGTCTCGCGCGGGATGCTGCGCTTGATGAGTTTTTCGATGTCCTTGAGGAAGATTTCTTCGTCCAGACAGGCCAGCGAAATCGCCTCGCCGCTGGCACCGGCACGGCCGGTGCGGCCGATGCGGTGCACATAGTCTTCGGGCACGTTGGGCAGCTCGAAGTTGACGACATGTGGCAGCTGGTCGATATCGATGCCACGCGCCGCGATGTCGGTCGCAACGAGCACTTGCAGCTCACCGTTCTTGAAGTCGGCCAACGCCTTGGTGCGCGCGCCCTGGCTCTTGTTGCCGTGGATCGCCATCGCGCTGATGCCGTGGTCGTTGAGGTAATCGGTGAGCCGGTTCGCGCCGTGTTTCATGCGCGTGAAGACCAGCACCTGGTGCCAGTTGCCCTTTTTGATGAGGTGCGCGAGCAGTTCTTTTTTGCGCTCGCGGCCGACCGGGTGCACCTTCTGCTCGATCGCCTCGACGGTCGAGTTGCGGCGCGCAACCTCGATCAGCGCCGGCTGGTTGAGCAGCCGGTCGGCGAGGGTCTTGATCTCGTCGCTGAAGGTGGCGCTGAAAAGCAGGCTCTGCTTCTTGGCCGGCACCACCGCGAGCACTTTTTTGATGTCGTGGATGAAGCCCATGTCGAGCATGCGGTCGGCTTCGTCGAGCACGAAGATCTCGACATGGCTCAGGTCCAGCGTGCGCTGGCCATGGTGGTCGAGCAGACGGCCCGGGGTGGCGACGAGGATGTCGACACCGCGGCGCAGTTTGTCGATCTGCGGCTGCATGCCAACACCGCCGAACATGACCATGCTCGTCAGCGGCGCATGTTTGCCGTAGGTGCGCACACTCTCTTCGACCTGCGCCGCGAGTTCGCGGGTCGGCGTGAGGATGAGGGCGCGGATCGCGATGCGGCCACGCGCGTCGCGCTTGGACGGGCTGGCCATCAGGCGGTGCAACATCGGCAGCACAAAGCCGGCGGTCTTGCCGGTGCCGGTCTGCGCGCCGGCCATCAGGTCGCCACCCTTGAGCACGGCAGGGATCGCCTGCTGTTGCACGGGGGTGGGGGTTTCGTAGCCCTGTTCGCGCACGGCGCGCAGCAGCGGCTCGGCCAGGCCGAGGTCGGTGAAATTCATTGTGGTTTTTGGGCCCCGAATGCGGGGCCGTGGTTCGCTGCCTGCTGTCACCCGTTGCGGGTGCACCAGTCGGTAGGCGCGAGGGAGACGGGTGACGTCGGGATCGACCGCGCCGCGATGACTGGAAGCCGCTGCGCAGCCCCGAGTTTACCCGGCCTGCGGCGCCGGCCGGTGGTTGTTCAACAACAGCCAGCCGCGCGCGATGCGGTAGGTCGCCCACAGGCCGAGCACAAACATGCCGGCGATCCAGGTGCCGATGCCGATCAGGATCACCGCCAGCGGGATCGAGATCAGCGCCACCAACACCGCCCAGGCCAGAGCAAACCAGAAGGTGCCGATCTGCCAGGCGAAGTGCGACTCGAGCCAGGTGCCCCGCGCCTCGCCGCGTTTGACGTAGCTGATGATGACCGCAATGATCGACGGCCAACCGAAGAGGAAAGAGCCGATGACACTCGCCGCGCCAAACGCGCCGAGCGCGATGCCGAAGGCATGCAGCGCGTAGACGATGTGCGTGGTGCGTACCAGCGACAGCGGGGCTTCGACGGTGGTCAATTGGGCAGTGTTCATGGTCGATTCCGGTAGTGGTTGCGGTTGTGGTTGCGGTCGTGACTGCTGTTGTTCGACGCCGCTGAAGATGGGGACTTCGGCTGGATAACAAGTGCGGCTTTTGCCCGTTCAAGTCGGCCGCGTCAACAGCGGCGCGCGCGTTGAGATCATCAAGACGCCCCAGCCGGCCAGCGCAAAGGGCAGGCCGACCCAGGCCACCTTGTCAAAACCGACAACGACCGACGCTGCGCCGCCGACCGCCGCGCCGAGTGCGGTGCCGACGTACAACATCGAGCCGTTGAGTGACAGCACGAGCGGCGTCTGCGGCCCGGCCAGCTGCGCCAGCCGGCCTTGCAGCGGCGCCATCATGCCGAAGCCCGCGCCGGCCCAGAGCAGCAGCACGAGCATCATCCATACGGGCGAGCCGGCGGTCAGCGGCAGCAGGGCCATCATCGATGCGAGCAGGCCGAGTTGCACGCTCAAGGTCCGCCGCGCGCCAAAACGGTCACTCGCACGGCCGCCGACCAGCGTGCCGGCGACACCGGCCAGGCCAAAGGCGGCCAGCGTCAGCGACAACTGGGTCGCGCCCATCGGCACCAGCGCACGCAGCACCGGCCCGGCGTAGGAGAAGACGACAAAGATGGCCGTGAAGTACAACATCGTGAGCAGCATCGAGGCCGCGATCGGCCCGCGCGTGAGGACGGCCCCGAGCCCGGCAAAACTCGCGCCCGGTGCATTCATTTCCGCCGGCACCATCTTCCAGACCAGCAGCAGCGCCAGCGCCGACGCCGCGGCGGCGGCCCAGACGGGGGTGTGCCAGCCGTAGGCACTGCCGAGCCAGGCGCCGACCGGGATGCCGGCGACATAACTCAGGCTCACGCCCAGGAAGACATAGGCCAGTGCGCGCGCGCGCCGCTGGGGCTCGACCAGCGTCACCGACAGCGCCGACATCACCGGCGTGGCCATCGCCCCCAGGCCCATCAACACCCGCCCGGCGTACAGCGTCATCAGGTCGGGCGCCAGCGCGCACAGTGCATTGCCGGCGGTGAAAAGCAGCAGGGCCAGCATCAGCGCGCGTTTGCGCTGCCAGCGCCCGGTGGCCAGCAGCAGCAGCGGCGCCAGCAATGCAGTAGCCACCGCGTAGACCGTCATCGCCTGGCCGGCTGCGGCGACGCTGGTGCCGAGCGCCGTGGCCACGTCGGCAACGATGCCGGTGAGCACAAACGCCGCCGAGCCGACGACGAAATTGACAAACATGAACAGGCTCAGCAGGCGCGGCATCGGGGACACTCGAATCGGGGCGGTGATTGTGCCGGTTGCCGCGCCGATGCCCGCGCCGTAAAGTCGCACGCCGCCGGCCCTGTGCATGAACGTCCCCACCAACGCCTGGCGATCGATCTTCGAGATCTACCGCTCCAACGACCCCGAGGCCGCCGCTATCCGCGGTCGCCATGTCGCTGCGGTGGTGCGCCTGACGCCCTTCATGATGGCCGTCAACCTGATCAATGCGGTACTGGTGCTGGCCGCTTTTGGTGGTTTCGGTGCTGGCATCAGCCTGTGGATCTGGGCCGCGCTGCTGGCCGCGGTGGCGACGTTTTCTTTGCATGGCTGGTGGCGCCGGCGTGGCCGCGAGAGCAGCAGCGCCTCGCCACGAGCGGTGCGCCGCGCCACGCTGCACGCGGCGGTGCTGGCGCTGATCTGGGCGGTGGTGCCCCTGGGCTGGTTTGCCGACGCTTCGGCGGCGCAGCAGCTGCTCGTGGCCACGCTCACCACCGGCATGCTCAGCGCTGGCGCGCTGGCCTTGAGCCCGCTGCCTGCGGCCAGCCTGGCCTACATCGGCGTGCTCACCCTGGCGTCGATCGGCGCACTGTGGCGGGCCGGTGACGCGCTGTACCTGCTGGTCGGTTTTTTGATGGTCTGTTATTCGGCTGCGGTGGCCGCGGCGGTGTTGTCTTCGGCACGCCAGGCGACGGCGCTGCTGCGCTC
>JANPDN010000086.1:0-82870 GCA_031431555.1 Rubrivivax sp. | reverse complement strand
ACACCTTCAAGGCGTCGGGGTTGACGATATTCGTCGGGTTGCTGCTCACGAAATTGACGACGTTTTCAAACGCCGCTCGGAAATAGAGCTCGTAGCTGTCCTGCTCGACATAACCGATGTGTGGCGTGCAGACGGCGTTTTCCAATCGCAGCAAGGGGTGCCCTTGCAGGATCGGCTCGCTCTCGAAGACATCGACCGCGGCCATGCCCGGGCGGCCGCGGTTCAAGGCCGAGACGAGGGCGTTTTCCTGTACCAGCTCGGCCCGCGAGGTGTTGACAAACAGGGCCGTCGGTTTCATCCGCGCCAGGTCTTCAGAGGTCACGCTGGCGCGTGTCTCGTCGGTCAGGCGCAGGTGCACGCTGAGCACGTCGCAGGCTTCGAAAAAAACCTCTTTCGTTGGCGCCGGCAGGTACCCGTCTGCGCGTGCCGCGTCGCGTGACGCTTCGCGACCCCAGACCGTGACCTGCATGCCAAAGGCGCGGCCGTAGCCCGCCACCAGCCTGCCGATGCGGCCATAGCCCCAGACGCCCAGGGTCTTGCCATGCAGCACCATGCCGAGGCCGAAATTCGGCGGCATCGATGCGGCCTTCAAGCCACTCTGTTGCCAGGCGCCATGTTTGAGGGTGCCGATGTACTGCGGCAGCCGGCGCATCGCGGCCATGATCAAAGCCCAGGTCAACTCGGCCGGCGCGGTCGGCGAGCCGACCCCTTCGGCGACGGCGATGCCCAGGCGCGTGCAGGCGTCGACGTCGATATGCGGCCCGACCTTGCCGGTCTGCGAGATCAGCTTGAGCTTGGGCAGTTTTTCAAGCAGCTGGCGCGGGAACTGGGTGCGCTCGCGGATCAGCACCAGCACTTCGGCGTCGCGCAAGCGCACCGACAACTGCCCGGTGCCCTTGACGGTGTTGGTGAAGACCTTGGCGTTGAGGGGCTCCATCAGCGCAGCGCACTTGAGCTTGCGCACGGCATCTTGATAGTCGTCGAGGATGATGATGTTCATGGTGTGGGCGGCATTTTGCCTTGCAGGCTACGATGCTTGGTTTTCACCCGATCAATGCCCACCCGAAGGACCCACTGATGACGATCTCGATGCACTCGGCCAGCGTGCCGGTTTTCCACCGTCTGCTCACGAACATGCTGACCTGGCTCGACAAGGCACAGGCCCACGCCGAAGCCCGCAAGTTCGACCCCAACAGCTACCTCGCGTTGCGCTTTGCGCCCGACATGCTGCCGCTGAAAAACCAGGTGCAGATTGCCAGCGACTCGGCCAAGGGCGGCGTGGCGCGACTGGCCGGCGTCGAGATTCCGAAGTGGGAAGACAACGAAGCCACGCTCGACGACCTGCGTGTGCGGATCCAGAAGACGATCGACTATGTCGACAGCTTCACGCCGGCGCAGATCGACGGTTCAGAAGCCCGCGAGATCGTGATCCCGCGGCGCACCAGCGAGCCGCTGAAGCTGCAGGGCGAGGCCTTCTTGAAGCACTACGCGACGCCGAACCTCTACTTCCACGCCACGACCCTGTACGCGCTGCTGCGCCAGGCGGGCGTCGAGATCGGCAAGGGCGATTTTCTCGGCCGCTGAGACCCAGTCGACGCACTGCGGCGAAGTGTTTTCGTTCGCTGCAGCGCCTTCTGTTTGGGCCAGCGCTTGCAGGGCCGCGGCTTGTGCCAGCCGGTCCTGTGGCATGCCATAGAAACACGGCGCTGCGGGCATCATCATGGCTGCGGCAGGAATCCAGAACGTGGCGCGCGGGTCGGGAAATGGCGGTTGAGCTGGGCCAGGCGAACTTCGGCCTCGGCCTGGCTCAGATGCAGCGCGACGGTGGTGTAGACCCTCGCGCGCAGATGCCAAAGATCCCGCAACGAACGGGCATTGCCAATCTCGTGCGCGGTCGACGCGGCGTGCGCCAGGCTGATGCCACGCAGGCAGTTGGCGAACTCGTTGCGCACGGCGGGCAGCCGGTTCAGCGGCGGCGCTGAATCCTGTGGCGCCGGCGCAAGCAGCCAGAACAGCAGCCGCTGCCAGAGCGATGCCGGCTTGTGCCGCAGTGATGGCGGGCGGACTTCGACACGCATCCGGCTGGATGCTCCAAACGGCACCCGGCGGCTCCCCCAGCGCGAAATCGTAAATCCCATCATGGTGGTGATATCGGTCACATCCGGCTCGACTTGAGCCTCAGTGTCCGCCGCCACCGCGCGCCGCGATCGACTAAAGAGCGGCGCTTTGATGGGTGAGTTTGCCGCTGGGCGGCGGCACTGCCGGTACCGCCAGTACCACGCTACATCAACATCGTGTTGCGGATGAGGCCCACCGCGATGCCTTCGAGTTCGAAGTCTTCGGCGTCGAGCGGCACGACGATGGTCTTGAAATCGGGGTTTTCGGCGAGCAGTTCGATCTGGTGTTTCAGCCGCCGCAGGCGCTTGACGGTGACCTCGTCACCCAGGCGCGCGACGACGATCTGGCCGTTTTTGGCGTCTTTGGCTTTTTGCACCGCGAGCAGGTCGCCATCAAGGATGCCGGCGTCGCGCATGCTCATGCCGCGCACCTTGAGCAGGTAGTCCGGCCTGCGCGGGAACATCGAGGCTTCGACGACATAACTCTGGTCAATGTGTTCCTGCGCCAGGATCGGGCTGCCCGCGGCGACGCGGCCGACCAGCGGCAGCGTGAGTTGCGCCAGGTTTGGCAGGCCCAAGCTGAACTGTTTGCCGTACTGGCTGAAACGTGCTTCGTTCATCGCCCGCAAGGTGTCCGACTTGAGCCGGATGCCACGCGCGGTGCCCCCCACCAGTTCGATCACGCCTTTGCGCGCCAGCGCCTGCAAATGTTCTTCGGCCGCATTTGCCGAGCGAAAACCCAGCTCTGCTGCGATCTCGGCCCGCGTCGGCGGTGCGCCGGTGCGCTCGATCGTGCTTTGCACGAGGTCGAGGATCTGTTGTTGGCGGTCGGTAAGCTTCGGGCTGTCGTTCAGTGGGGTCATCGGTGAGCCATCGGTTGGGGCATTCATGATCAGCGCGGTGCCTGGTGATTTGTCCAGTGGCTGTATTTTCATCCAGACAGGTGGTCTATGGCAAGTGCGATCGCACAAGGACCCGCACAACGCGGCCTCGTGGTCATCCTCGGCACCGGAGGCACGATCGCTGGCACGGCGGCCACGCCGACCGATTCGCTGGGCTACACCTCGGCGCAGCGCTCCGTGCAGTCGCTGGTCGATGCGGTGCCGGCGCTGGCGGCCTGGCCGATCGAAAGTGAGCAGGTCGCGCAGCTCGACAGCAAGGATATGGACTTTGCGGTCTGGTGCCGGCTCGCCCAGCTGGTTGCTGCACATCTGGCGCGGCAAGATGTCGCCGGCGTTGTCATCACGCATGGCACCGATACGCTTGAAGAGACGGCGTATTTTTTGCATCGAGTGGTGCGTGCCGAGACCAAGCCGGTGGTGCTGACCGCAGCGATGCGCCCGGCGACATCGATGCAAGCCGACGGGCCGCAGAACCTGCTCGATGCCGTCACGCTGGCCCGCGAGCCGCAGGCCTGCGGTGTGCTGGCGGTGATCGGCGGGCGCGTCTTTGCGGGTGCCGATCTGCGCAAGGTACACAGCCACCGGCTCGATGCTTTTGACGCCGGCGACGGCGGGCCGTTGGCGGCGGTGGTCGCCGGCCGCGTCCGCAGATATCGCGACTGGCCGGGCGCAGCGGCCTCGGCCGGCAGGGCCAAGATCGCTGGTGATGCCGATAGCACCGGTAGTGCCGGTAGCACCGAGATTGGCTGGGATCAACTCGCGGCAACTGCCTGGCCCTGGGTCGAGATCGTCAGCAGCGGCGCCGGTGCCGACGGGCGCATCGTCGACACGCTGGCCGCCGCCGGCGTGCAAGGCCTGGTCGTCGCCGGCACGGGCAACGGCAGCGTGCACCAAGCGCTCGAAGCCGCGCTGATGGGCGCCCAGGCGGCTGGTGTGCGGGTCTTGTGCAGCACCCGCTGCCTGCAGGGGGGCGTGGTCGACGACGAGAGCGCTGCGAAAGGCGCTTCAGCGCTGCCCTCGGCGGGCGACCTGACGCCGCCGCAGGCGCGCATCGAATTGATGCTGCGCCTGCTGCTGGCTGACGATCAGCGACCCTGAGCGCGGCGGCGGCGCGTCGCCAGCGCGACGATGCCGATCCCGCCCAGCAACAGCGCGTAGGTGCCTGGCTCGGGCACCGGCGCCATGTAGCCGAGCGCCGCAAGTTCGCTGCCGCTGATGCGGTACGAATGCAGCACGGCGGGGATCAACTGATAGCCGCTGAAGTCGAAGCCGTCGACGATATCGGCACCGACCGCGCCGTTGCTAGCCACCGATTTGCAGCCGCTGAACCCGGCGTCGAGCGCGCAGATAAGGCGCGCCCCGGTGGCGGGCAGGAAGTAGGTGTCGTATTGGGCGCTGCTGCCGGCGATCTGGCTCACCGAGAAGTCGTTGTCGGTGCCGGCCAGCATCATGTAGGAGCCGTCGGCGAGCTGCGGGCCGATGGCCAGGCCTTCCCACTTTTCGGGGCTGCGGTTGCCCATGGCGGCCAACGTGTCGGCATCCAGGTCGATGAACTTCGCACCCTTGGTCACTGCGGTGATGCCCGCCGGCAACACGCTGCCGCTGGCCGGCAAGTTGAGGCCGCTGACGTCAGAGGCGCCGGCGATGTCGATGATGAAGACGTTTTTGTCGGGGCTGGCGGTATTGCCGTCGGGCACGCCGATGCCGCGGTTGTTGCGCTCCAGGACCATGAACTGGTGGTCGTTGATGGCTACCAGCGCCGAGATGCCGCGCCCCTGGTTGAAGGCCTCCATCTTGTAGGCGTATTGCGCCAGCGCCGCGCCGGTGCTGGTATCGAATTTGACGATCCGGTTGAACAGGCCCGGGCGGTCGCCGTTGGCGATGGGCGTGCCACCGTCGTCGAGCATCGGGCTTTGCAACATCGCAAAAGCGAACTGGCCGTCGGGGCTGATCGCCAGGCCCTCAAAACCGCGGTTGCCACGCTTGCCGGTCAGGTTGCCGGTGTCATTGGCAAAGTTGGTGCCGGCCGGGCCCTGCGGCACCAGGTTGCCTGGTGTTGCAAAGGTCTTCAGCAGCTTGCCGCTGCGGTCGAATTCGTACAGCGACGGGCCGTACTCGTCGCTGACGAGAAAGCTGCCGGTCTTCGGGTTGACGACAAAACCTTCGGGGTCCAGCGCCAGGCCCAGCGGGCCGGGCGCTGCCGGCGCAAAGCCGTTGAAAGCCGCGCCGGCGGCATCGCGGAACTTGATCGTCTGCGCGACCCTGAAGTTGGAGATCGCGCCGCTGCCTGCATCGATGTCGATCGTGAAGCGCTGGACGCGCGTTTCGTAGCTCAGCAGGCCGCCGCCCGGCCCGCGGTCACCCAGGCCCCACCATTCTTTGCGCTGCGGGTCGTAGTAGATGTCGGAGAAATAGCCCAGGCGGCCGGTGTTGACCGCGGTGCCGCCAGACAAGTCGAGATCAGCCGCGGGCAGGGCGATGCCGTTGACGAAGGTCGGCGCGGCCTGCGCCAGCGGCGCAGCCATCGTCGCGATGGCCGCCGTCACGCAAGTCAGGCAAGCGCGGGCCAGCGGCAGCGCCAGGGTTCGGTTTTTCATCTCGGTGCTCGATGGGGGTGGTTGTGGTTCGCGCAGGCTATGCACGAACCGTGACCACTTCATGACACCGAGACGATCCCGACCCCCGCCGGCTCGGCACGATCGCGCCGAGGCTGGCCCAGCGCCTTCAGACGCTCAGTGCTGGAGCGCGTCGACCTGGGCGTGCAGTTGCAGCCAGCGCTCTTCGAGCATCGATACTTCGGCGGCGATGTGGTTCAGCCGGCGGCCTTGCTCGGCGATCTGCGGCCCACCGAGCTGGCCACTGGCGAGCGCCGCTTCGGCATTGGCCTTCTCGACGTTCAAGGCCGCCAGCCGGGTGTCGATCTGCGTGATCTCGCTGCGCAGCGGCCGCGTCGTATCCGCGCTGCGGTTGCGCGCCTGGCCACGCGCCTTGCGGTCGTCGCGCGGTTTGGCCGGCGGCGCTGCTGCGACCGTGGCTTTGCCTTCGACTTTGTTGTCGCCTTTGACTGCGGTCTTGACTGCGGCCGACTTCGCCGCCGACGGCTTCGTTGCCGCCACCGCCGGCCGCGACGACGGGCTCGGCGGCGGCGGCTCGCCGCGCACCGTGGCGCGGCTGACCTCGAGCAGCCAGCGCTGGTAGTCGTCGAGGTCGCCGTCGAATTCTTCGACGCCGCCCCGGGTGACGAGCCAGAACTCGTCGCAGACTTCGCGCAGCAAGGCGCGGTCGTGGCTGACCAGCAGCACCGTGCCTTCGAACTCGTTGAGCGCGATCGACAGCGCCTCGCGGGTGGTCAGGTCGAGGTGATTCGTCGGCTCGTCGAGCAGCAGCAGGTTGGGGCGCTGCCAGACGATCGTGGCCAGTACCAGGCGCGCACGTTCACCACCCGACAGCGTGCCCACCGTCTGGTTGACCATCGCGCCTTCGAATCGGAACTGGCCGAGAAAATTGCGCAGCTCCTGCTCACGCGCCTGCGGCGAGACCTCGCGCGCCAGCCGCGACATGCGCTGCAGCGGGGTATCTTCTTCGTTGAGCAGGTCCATCTCCTGCTGCGCAAAATAGCCAATCGCCAGGCCCTTGCCTTCGGTCAGCGTGCCGCTGAGCGGCGCCAGCATGTGCGAGATGGTCTTCACCAGCGTCGACTTGCCCTGGCCGTTGGCGCCCAGAATGCCAATGCGCTGGCCGGACATCACGCTGCGGTTGACACGTTGCACGATGGTGGTCGTGCCGTAACCGCAGGCCACATCGTCCAGCACCAGCATCGGGTTGGGCAGGCTGGCCGGCTCGCGGAACTCGAAGTTGAAGTCGCTCTCGGTCAGCACGGGGGCGAGTTTTTCCATCCGCGCCAGCGCCTTGACGCGGCTCTGCGCCTGCTTGGCCTTGCTCGCCTTGGCCTTGAAACGGTCGATGAACAACTGCAAATGCGCGATGCGCTCCTGCTGCTTGGCAAACGCCGCGCCCGCCTGGGTGATGCGCTCGGCGCGCATCATCTCGAAGCTACTGTAGTTGCCGCCGTAGCGCGTGACGGTGCCGCTGTCCAGGTGCAGCGTGACCTTGGTGATGGCGTCGAGAAATTCGCGGTCGTGGCTGATCACCACCAGCGTGCCGGCATAACGCTGCAACCAGGCCTCGAGCCAGACCAGCGCGTCGAGGTCCAGGTGGTTGGTCGGCTCGTCGAGCAGCAGCAGGTCGGCCGGGCACATCAGCGCGCGGGCGAGCTGCAGGCGCATCCGCCAGCCGCCTGAAAAGCTGTTCACCGGCGCATCGAGCTGCTCGACGCGAAAGCCCAAGCCCAGGAGCAGCGCCTGCGCACGCGAAGGCGCATCAAAAGCGCCGGCCTCGTCGAGCAGCAGATGCGCGTCGGCCATCGCGTGGCCATCGTCGGCAGCCTCAGCGGCGTGCAGCGCCTCTTGGGCTCGTTGCAGCGGCAGGTCGCCCTGGAGCACGTACTCGGTGGCGCCGTCGCTGGTCTCGGGCATCGATTGCGCCACCTCGCCGATCTGCCAGCGTGGCGGGAACTCGACATCCCCCTGGTCGGCCTGCAGCCGGTTGGCGAGCAGCGAAAAAAGGCTCGACTTGCCGGCGCCATTGCGGCCCACGAGCGAGGCTTTTTCGCCCGGATTGAGTGTGAATGTGACACCCTGCAGCACGGCCTTGGGGCCGCGGCGCAGGGTCACCTGGCGAAGTTGAAGCATGGGAAACCGTCAGACACAGAAAACGAACTTTTAGGGATGGTGGCAAGCGGCTGCGGCGATGAACATGCCTGTGCCTGCCCGCTCTATCGAGGTCCCCGTCATGGCCAATCCCCGACCCGTCATTGTCGCCGTCATCGCAGTCGCAGCCGCTGTGCTGCTCAGCCTGCTGATCACCGACGTCGCGGCGGCCGAGATTCAGCCGCTGTCGCGCAGCGCCGCCGGGGTCAGCAGCAGCACCTGATCGTCACCCGCGCTGGTGCTCAGCCAGACCGCTTCGATGCGCTCAAATGCGGCCTCGAAATGCGCCCGCTCGTGGCCGATCTCGAGCACCAGGACGCCGTTTTTGCTCAAGCGTGACGCCGCATCGCGCAGCAGCCGCCGGATGAAGTCCATGCCGTCGCTGCCACCAGCATCGCCGCCGTCGAGCGCGATCGCCGGCTCGGCGCGGTATTCAGCCGGCAATGCCAACATCGACACGCGGTTGACATAGGGCGGGTTGCACAGGATCAGGTCGTAGCGTTGCTCGCCGGCGGGCAGGCCGTCGGCCTGGCACAACTGAATGCGAGCCGCCAGCGCGTGGCGGTCGACATTGGTCTGCGCAACCACCAGCGCATCGGCACTGATGTCGCTGGCCGTTACCTGCACGTCGGGCCAGGCGAGTGCGGCCAGCACGGCGAGACTGCCGTTGCCGGTGCACAGGTCGAGCACCTGATTCGTAGCCGGATCCAGCCACGCATCGAGCGTGCCATCGGCAATCACTTCGGCGATCAGCGACCGCGGCACGATGACCCGCTCATCGACATAAAACGGCAGCCCCTGCAGCCAGGCTTCGCCGGTCAAGTAGGCCGCCGGTTGGCGGGTCTGGATGCGGCGCGTGATCAAGGCCTCGACCTGCGCCAGCTGCACTGCGTCGATGCTGCGGTCTGCGACGCCGTCGAGATCGTCCAGCGCCAAACCCAGGCACCACAGTACCAGCCAGACCGCTTCGTCGAAGGCGTTGTCGGTGCCATGCCCAAATGACACACCGGCCGCAAGCAGCCGGGCGCTGCTGCTGTTGACAAGTTCGATCAGGGTCATCGGGCAGGCGGTAGCCGACCTCGTCAGCCGAGCAAGCGCTCCAGCGTGCCACGGTAGATATTCTTCAGGGCATCGATGCTGGCCACATCGACACGTTCATCGGTCTTGTGGATCGTCGCGTTGATCGGGCCGAACTCGACCACCTGCGCGCAGATCTTGCGGATGAAGCGGCCGTCAGACGTGCCGCCGGTGGTCGACAGCTCGGTGGTGACACCGGTCTCGGCAGCGATCGCCGCGGCCAGCGCATCGCTCAACGACCCCGGACGGGTGAGAAAGGTTTCGCCGCCCAGCGTCCACTGCAGCGTGTACTCCAGGCCATGCCGATCGAGCAGCGCGCGCACACGCGCCTTCAGGCCGTCGGCGGTTGATTCACTCGAAAAGCGGAAATTGAAATCGACCGCCAACTCGCCGGGGATGACATTGCCGACGCCAGTGCCGGCGTGGATGTTGCTCAGCTGCCAGGTCGTCGGCGGGAAAAAGGCGTTGCCCTCGTCCCATGCTGTGGCCACGAGTTCGGCCAACGCCGGCGCAAACTGGTGGATCGGGTTGCGTGCCAGCTGCGGGTAGGCGACATGGCCCTGCACACCCTGCACCACGAGCTTGGCCGACAGCGTGCCGCGACGTCCATTCTTGATGACGTCGCCGAGCCGCTGCACAGAGGTCGGCTCGCCGACGATGCAGGCGTCGAGCGTGATTGCCTGGGCCTGGAGATAGTCGACCAGGCGCACCGTGCCGTCCAGCGAAGGGCCTTCTTCGTCGCTGGTCAACAGAAAGCTGATGCTGCCGGCGTGACCCGGCTGCGCGGCGACAAATTCTTCGACCGCAACCACCATCGCGGCGATCGAGGTTTTCATATCGGCGGCACCGCGGCCGTACAAAAAACCGTCGCGGTAAGAGGGCACAAAAGGATCACTCGTCCAGCGCTCCAGCGGCCCCGGCGGCACGACATCGGTATGCCCGGCCAGCGCCAATGCCATGCCGGGCCGCGCGCCCTGGCGGCGTGCAAACAGGTTGGTCACCCGCGCACCCACTGGCCCGGCGTTGACCCAGACACATTCAAATCCGATCCGCGCCAAACGCTCGGCCAGCATTGACTGGCAGCCACCATCGGCGGGTGTGATCGAAGCGCGTGATATCAGCGCTTCAGTGAGCCGGACCGTAGCGCTCTCAAGCAAATGTGGCTCCGCCACGTGGCTTGATCCCCGCGGGGGGCGGCCGGCTTCAGCCGGCCTTGGGGTCGTCATGTCTTGACGATCCAGGGTGGCGGCGGCGGCGCGCCACCCCCCGTGCCGGGCCGCACATCGAGGGTGATTTCGGTGAAGGTCGTGGTCTCGGATTCTTCTTCCTTGCGCACCACTTCAGTCGGGCCGCCGACGGGGTCGTTCTGCAAGCGCCACATCAGGTTGGTTGGCGAATCGGAGTGCGCCAGCGCTTCGTCACGCGCGACGACACCGGAATTGATCAAACGCGCCAGGTCCTGCTCGAAGGTCTGCGAACCCAGCGCCATCGAGTTTTCCATCGCTTCCTTGACACCGCTGAAGTTGCCAGCCTCGATGAGCTCCGACGTGAGCTTGGTATTGAGCAGCACTTCAACCGCCGGCACACGCCCGCCGGCGGTGGCCCGCAGCAAGCGCTGCGAGATGATCGCCTTCAAGCCCGCAGCCAGGTCGGCGAGCAGGGCCGAGCGCGCTTCGGGTGCATAAAAACTCAAGATCCGGCCGAGCGCGTGGTAGCTGTTGTTGGCGTGCAGCGTGGCCACCACCAGGTGGCCCGACAGTGCATACGAAATCGCCGCGGTCATGGTCTCGCGGTCGCGGATCTCGCCGATGAGGATCACGTCCGGCGCTTGGCGCAGGGCGTTGCGCAGCGCGACCTGCACCGACGTCGTGTCGCGCCCGACCTCGCGCTGGTTGACGATCGACTTCTTGTTCGTGAACAAAAACTCGATCGGGTCTTCGATCGCCAGGATATGCCCGGTCATCTGCTGGTTGCGCCATTCGAGCATCGACGCCAGCGTCGTGCTCTTGCCGGTGCCGGTGGCGCCGACCATCAGGATCAGGCCGCGCTTTTCGAGAATCAGCGTCGACAGCGAGGTCGGCACGCCAAGCGTCTCGAGCCCCGGGATCTCGGTCGGGATGCAGCGGAACACTGCTGCCAGCGAGCCGCGCTGGCGAAACGCCGACAGCCGAAAGCTGCCGACCTTGGGGATGCCGATGCCGACGTTGAGTTCGTTGCTGTCTTCGAGCTCTTCAAGCTGCTGCGGCGTCAACAGCTCGCCGAGCAACGAGCGCACTTGCGCTGGTGTCACGAGCTGATCGCTGAGCTGCATGATCTGCCCGTTGATCTTGATCAGGATCGGCGTTTGCGCCGAGATGTAGACATCGGAGGCGCTTTTTTCCGCCATCAGGCGGAGCACCTTTTCCATATTTCCGCTCATGCCGGCCTCCCTGCCCACAGGCTGCGAACCACGCCAATCGGCTGCCTTGAACTCGTCGATGTACCTTCGTGCTGCGCACTTCGGTATTCGCCCTTGGGACGGCCCGTCGCGCTCATGCCCGCAGCAACTCGTTGATGCTCGTCTTGGCGCGTGTCTGCGCTTCCACCCTCTTGACGTTGACCGCGCAATACAGGCTGTGCGAACCGTCGGCCGACGGCAGGTTGCCGCTGACCACCACCGAGCCCGCCGGGATGCGGCCGTAGGTCACGGTGCCGGTCGCGCGGTCGTAGATCTTGGTGCTCTGGCCGATATATACGCCCATGCTGATGACCGAGTTTTCTTCGACGATGACACCTTCGACAACCTCCGAGCGCGCGCCGATAAAACAGTTGTCTTCGATGATCGTCGGGTTGGCCTGCAGCGGCTCGAGCACACCGCCGATGCCAACACCGCCCGACAGGTGGACGCCCTTGCCAATCTGCGCGCAGGAGCCGACAGTGGCCCAGGTGTCGACCATCGTGCCTTCGTCGACGTAGGCGCCGATATTCACGTAAGACGGCATCAGCACCACGTTCCTGGCGATGTAGCTGCCGCGCCTTGCAACCGCTGGCGGCACGACACGTACGCCGGTGGCGCGCATCTGGGCTTCATCGAGGTGCGAGAACTTCGTTTGCACCTTGTCGAAAAACCCCAGGTCGCCGGCGCGCATCAACTTGCTGTCGTTGAGGCGAAAGCTCAAGAGCACCGCCTTCTTGACCCACTGGTTCACGGTCCACTGGCCGACACCCTGGCGCTCGGCAACGCGCAGCCGGCCAGCATTGAGCTCGGCGATGACCTGCTCGACGGCAACGCGGACTTCTGGCGAGGAAGTGGCGTTGATCTCGGCGCGGCCTTCCCAGGCGATGTCGATCAGGTTTTGCAGCTGTGATGTTGTCGTTGGGGTCATGGTGCGGAGTCCGATTCTTTGAAGTTTGCTTTGAAGTACCGGACGATGCGATCGGCGGCTTCGACACAGTCGTCGGTACTGGCCACCAGCGCCAGCCGGATTCGGCCGGCGCCCGGGTTGAGACCATGTGCCGGGCGCGCCAGCAAGGTGCCTGGCAGGACCTGGACATTGTATTGACCGAGCAGCGCCAGCGCGGCTGCAACGTCGTCGTGATCGTCGTCATCTCTGCCGGCGCCACCGCCGCGCAGCCCGGCCCACAGATAAAAACCGGCGTCGGGCAACTGCACGTCCAGCACTTCGGCCAGCCGCGGCGTCACTTGCGCAAATTTGGTCCGGTAGAGGTCGCGGTTGGCAACAACATGCGCTTCGTCGTTCCACGCCGCGATGCTGGCGCGCTGCACCAGCGGGCTCATCGCGCTGCCGTGGTAGGTACGGTAGAGCAAAAAATCTTTCAACAGCTGAGCATCACCGGCGACAAAACCCGAGCGCAGGCCGGGCACGTTGCTGCGCTTCGAGAGGCTCGTAAAAACGATCAGACGCTCGAAGTCCTTGCGGCCGAGCGCCTGCGCCGCCTCCAGCGCGCCCAGCGGCGGTTCATCGCGGAAATAGATTTCCGAATAACACTCGTCGCTGGCGATCACAAAGCCGTGGCGGTCACTCAACTCGAACAACATCTGCCATTCCGCCAGCGGCATCACCGCGCCGGTCGGGTTGCCCGGCGAGCAGACATACAGCAGCTGCGTGCGGCCCCAGGTCGCGGCATCGATTTGGTCCCAGCGCGCTGCGAAGTGCCGGGCGGGGTCGCTGTTGGCAAATGCCGTTTGCGCGCCGGCGAGCAGCGCCGCGCCTTCGTAGATTTGATAAAACGGATTTGGGCAGACGACCGTCGCACCGGGCTGCGTCGGGTCGATCACGACCTGCGCGATCGCAAACAAAGCCTCGCGCGAGCCGTTCACCGGCAGCACCTGCGTCGCGGGGTCGAGCTGGACGCGGTAGCGGCGCTGCACCCACGTCGCCATCGCTTCGCGCAACGCCGGCTCGCCGGCGGTGGCGGGGTAGGTCGACAGGCCCGCCATCGCCGCGACGATCGCTTCTTCGATCAAGACCGGCGTCGCGTGGCGCGGCTCGCCGATGCCCAGGCCGATCGGCCGCAGCCCGGCCGGCGGCGTAACGCCGCGGCTGAGCTCACGCCAGCGCTCGAAGGGGTAAGGGTGCAGGCGCCGCAACAAGGGATTCATCACGCGATTATCCGGTGGTGCCGCGGCATCACTGCCGCGGCGCTGCGGCTTCGCTGCGGCATCACTGTCGCTGCGCCGGTTGCCGCCGGTTGTCGTGGACGGCCCGAGCGGCGATGATTGCGGCCATGCCGACCTGGACTTCATCCCGCTTTGCACTGCCGTGGTTCTTGCTCATCGGCGTGGCGATGGCCGCGCTGCAATCACCGTGGGCCGCCTGGGGCTTGATGGTCTCCGTGCAGGTCTTCTTCGCGCTGGCCGAACTGGTGCCGGCATTGCGGCATTCGCCGCCGGCGACCACGGCAACCCGCTGGCACCGGCTGTGTGTGCAACTGCATGTGCCGCTGCAACTGGGTCTGCTCGCCGTCGGCGTCTGGGTCGCGCAGTCCGACGGCATCACCGCTGCCGCCGCGGTGGCGCTGGGCATCGGCATTGGTGGTGTCACCGGCAGCCAGGGCATCACCTTCGCGCACGAGCTCGGGCATTCAAAGTCGAAGGTCGATCGATTCGGCGCTTGGGTTTTGATGGCCAGCGCGCTCTACAGCCACTTCATGGTCGAACACTACCGCGGCCACCACCCACGCGCGGCGACCTTCGACGACCCGGCTTCGGCGCGCTTTGGCGAAAGCCTGTGGCGATTTTTGCCACGCACGCTCGCCGGCAGCTGGCGCAGCGCCTGGGCGTTGGAGGCCCAGCGTTTGACGCAGTTCAAGCGCGGCTGGCACAGCAGCCCGCTGCTCTGGGCGACGCTGCTTCAAGCCACTGGCCTGCTCGCCTTGTTGATCTTCGGCGGCGGCCTGGTCTTGCTGTTCTGGGTCGTGCAGGCGGTCTACGCGGTGTTCTTGCTCGAGACGATCAACTACATCGAACATTACGGCTTGCAGCGCCAAGTCATCAACGGCCGGCGCGAACCCTTTGCGGTGCAGCACGCCTGGAATGCCGACCACGCGCTGACGAATGCGATGACAGCCAACCTGCAGCGCCACAGCGACCACCACATGCACGCCTGGAAGCCGTTTGCCACACTCGAGCCGCTGCCCGGACCGCAGTTGCCGACCGGTTATTCGGGCTGCATCTTCCTGGCCACCGTGCCGCGGCTGTGGTTCCGGGTGATGCACCCGCGGCTGGCGGTGGGGCCTGCACAGCCGCAGCCCGCGTCGGCTTGATGCCGGCGAGACAAGTGACGGAAACGTTGCGAGCGTTGCCGCGCCGGTTCTGGCGCGCGCTGCTCGTCATCACGCTGGGCGCCGCAGCGGTTTACACCAGTGCAATGGCCGCCCTGTGGTTCGGCCAGGAGCGTCTGCTCTTTTTGCCGGTGCCGCTGCCCGCCGATCACCGCTTCGTGCTCGGCGCCGATGTCCACGAAACCTGGGTCGACGTGCCCGGCGCGCGGCTCAACGCGCTGCACCTGCGCCGGCCCGCGCCGGCCGGTGTCGTCTTCTTCTTGCACGGCAACGCCGGCAACTTGCAGAGCTGGTTTGTCAACGCCGACTTCTACCGGCGCGCCAACTTTGATCTCTTCATGATCGACTACCGCGGTTATGGCAAAAGCACCAGCCGGATCGAAAGCGAAGCGCAGTTGATCGCCGATGTGCGTGCCGCCTGGGACAGCATCGCGCCGCAGTACGCCGGCAAGAAGCGTGTGGTCTACGGTCGATCGTTAGGCACCGGGTTGGCCGCAATGCTTTCGGCCGAACTTCAACCCGAGCTGACCGTGCTCGTATCGCCTTACGAAAACATGCAGGCGCTGACCGCCGACCACTACCCCGGCGTGCCGGCGGCGGTCTTGCGTTATCCCTTGCGCACCGACGAAGCGCTGGCCCGCATCAAAACGCCGGTGCTGCTGGTGCACGGCGATGCCGACACCCTGATCGCGCCGGCGCACAGCGAACGATTGCAGAAGCGCGCGCCGCAGGCCAAATTGCTGCGCGTGCCGGGGGCGGGGCACAATGACTTGCAGCTGTTTGATCAGTACCTCGGCAGGTACAGCCAAGCCCTTTCAACGCTGCGTTAAGGCGCCGAGCGGCGGGCACTCAGAGCCAGCCGACACAACCCACTGCCCCGCAGCGGCAGGCCAGCTTGCCGTCGTGGTGGGTTTCGCCGTAGTCGACGGTGAGCTCTTCGTCGAGCGCAATCGCACGCAGGGCATAAAACTCGACGCGGCCGTTGTCGATGCTCAGGCGCGCATTCGGCTGGCAGGAATGGTTTACGTAGCGCATCGGGTCGGCGGATTTGCTGAAGTCGATCGCGCGCCTGGCCGACAGCTCGACGATCATGATCCGCTCGCTGCGCGTGGCGCGGATGCGGGCTTCATCGACGCTGATCGTCTCGCCGCGGATTTCGCCGATCTTCAGGCCCGCGCCGATGTTTTCAGCGGCGTAGGCACCGAGGCCGTCGATGGTGCTCGGCGCGACGCGGACATCAAACTTCTGGTACGCCGGGCGCGATGGCGCGGCGGCAGTCCCGGCCGCCGGCAAGTGCTGTGCCGATGCGGGCCGGGCAGGGTTTGTCATGCCGCAGGCAAGTCCACCGCCGGCAGCGGCTTCCAGCCCTTCTTGCGGTACTCAGCGGTAACAAAAGTGCGGATGCCACCACGCACAAACCAGTCGGCGTGGATGCGCACAAAACGCGGCTGGATCGCGGCCACGATGTCGTCGACGATGGTGTTGGTCACCCGCTCGTGAAACGCGCCTTCGTTTCGGAAAGACCAGAAATACATCTTCAAACTCTTCAACTCGACGCAGTTCTTGTCGGCCACGATATCGATGCGAAAGTGCGCAAAGTCGGGCTGCCCGGTGAGTGGGCACAGGCAGGTGAATTCGGGCACGTCGAAGCGGATCACATAGTCGCGCTGCGGCGCCGGGTTCGGGAAGATGTCGAGCTGTTTGCTGGGCGCACTCGGCGGTGTCGCTGGCGGGTGTCTCGCCACGCTTCTGGTTGGTTTGTTCGACGTGGTCTTGGGCATCGGTGCGGGGGCCTCTCGTTGGGTCGCGATGCTATCATCCGGGCCCTGCATCGGGCTGGCTCGCGGCCCGATTTCTCAATCAAATCAAGAACTTGGATGCGCGGCCTGATGCCACGCGGCGACCCTTTTCGATGCGCCTGAACCAGATCAAGCTTGCCGGCTTCAAATCCTTCGCCGAGCCGACCACCTTTCAATTGCCGGGCCAGCGGGTCGGTGTCGTCGGCCCCAACGGCTGCGGCAAGAGCAACATCATGGACGCGGTGCGCTGGGTGCTCGGCGAGAGCAAGGCCAGCGAGTTGCGCGGCGAGTCGATGCAGGACGTCATCTTCAACGGCTCAGGCTTGCGCAAGCCGGCCAACCGGGCCAGTGTCGAGCTCGTCTTCGACAACGCCGACGCGCGTGCTGGCGGGCAGTGGAATACCTTTGCCGAGATCGCCGTCAAGCGTGTGCTCACGCGCGACGGCACGAGCAGCTACTACATCAACAACCAGCCGGTGCGCCGGCGCGACGTGCAAGACGTCTTTCTCGGCACGGGCTTGGGGCCGCGGGCCTACGCGATCATCGGCCAGGGCACGATCAGCCGGATCATCGAGTCGCGCCCGGAAGAGTTGCGCCTGTTTCTCGAAGAGGCCGCTGGGGTTTCCAAATACAAGGAGCGCCGCCGCGAGACCGAAAACCGGCTGCGCGACACACGCGAAAACCTCACCCGTGTCGACGACATCCTGCGCGAGCTGAACAACAATCTCGAGAAGCTGGAAAAACAAGCCGAGGTCGCAAAGACCTACCGCGCGCTGCAAGAGCAGGGCACGCTCAAACTGCACCAGCTCTGGTTTCTGAAAGCGCGCGACGCCGCCGGCGAACAAGAGCGCGCCCAGCGGGCGGTGTCCGAAGCGAGCACCGCGCTTGAATCGCGGCTGGCCGAATTGCGCCACCTCGAAGCCCAGCTCGACGCGGTGCGCCAGGCGCATTACGCCAGCGGCGACCGCTTGCAGCTTTCGCAGGGCGCGCTGGCCGACGCGGCGCTCGATGTGAGCCGGCTCGAAGAACGCATCCGCTATGTCGTCGAAGGCCGCCAGCGCATCGAGCAGCGGATGGCCGACTTGCGTGCACAGAACGCGCAATGGGCGCAGCGCCAGGACGAGGCCCGCGCCGAGCAGGCTGCGATCGCCGGCCAGATCGATACGGCTAACGAACAAAACGAGCTGCTGCTGGCGCAGGCCCACGAGCAGGCCGATCGCTTGCCGGCGATCGAAGACGCTGTGCGCACCGCTCAGACAGCAAGCAATGCGCAGCGCGCGCTGGTCAACCAGGTGCAGCAGCAGATCCAGGTGCTGGCGGCGGAGAGCCGCAGCGTCGAAGAACAGAGCCGCCAGTCGCAATCGCGCCGCGATCGTCTGGGCGGCGAGCGCGGCACCCTGGTCACGCCCGACCTGGGCCGGCTCGACGCGCTGAAGCTGCAGACCACCGCCGCCGACGAAGCGCAGGCCGAAGCCGAAGCCCGGCTGCACGTTCTGCAAACGCAGGTGCCAGCGCTGGACGAGCAGCGCCGCGCGCAGCAGGAGGCGGCCAATCGTGACGGCGCCAAGCAGGCCGAACTCAGCGCCCGCCTCGATGCGCTGCGTGCACTGCAAGAAAAGGTGCAGACCGAAGGCAAGCTCAAACCCTGGCTGGCGCGTCATGGGCTTGACGGCCTGCAAGGCCTGTGGACCAAGCTACATATCGACGCCGGCTGGGAGACCGCACTCGAAGCCGCTTTGCGCGAACGCCTGCACGCGCTCGAGGTCAGCCGGCTCGATACGGTGCGCGCCTTTGCCGCCGATGCACCACCAGCGCGGTTGGCGTTTTATTCGCCGCCTGCGGCGGCGATCAACGACCCGCACCAGACGCTGCCGCGGCTGTCTGATCTGCTGCGCCTAAACGATGCCGGCCTGAAAGCCTTGCTCATCGACTGGCTCGAAGGGGTCTACACCGCAGCGACGATCGACGAGGCGCTGGCCGCGCGTGCCAAGCTGACCCACGGCGAGGTCATCATGACCCGCGACGGCCATGCGGTGTCGCAGTTTGCGGTGACTTTTTATGCGCCCGACTCCGAGCAGGCCGGCATGCTGGCACGCGCGCAGGAAATCGAAAACCTCGATCGCCAGTTGCGCGCGCAGGCGCTCGTCGTTGATGAGAGCCGGACCGCGCTGGTGCGGCTCGACGCGGCTTTCACCGAGACCTCGCTGCGCCTGGTCAGCGCGCGGCGTGAAGCCGCCGACACGCAGACGCGCGGGCATGCGCTGCATGTCGAACTGCTGCGCCTGACGCAGCAGGCCGATGCGGTGCAGTCGCGCCAGGTGCAGCTCGACGGCGAGCTGTCCGAGATCGATGCCCAGCTTGAAGACCTGGCCGAGCGGCGCGCGACCGGCGAAGCCCGCTTCGAAGAACTCGATATTCAACTCGCGACGACACAGGAGCGCCATGCCGAGCTCGACGACTTGGTGATCAACGCCGAGCGCTCGCTGACGGATGCCCGCGAGCAGCAACGCGGCCTGGAGCGCCAGGCGCAAGAAGCGCAGTTCCAGGCGCGCGCGCTGGCCAGCCGCCGCGCTGAGCTCGAACGTGCGATCGCCACCGCGCTCGAGCAGCAGCAGAAAAACAGCCAGGCCGGCACGCAGATGGAGTTGGAACTCGGCTCGCTCGACGATGCCGCCTCACAAGCCGGCTTGCAGACCGCGCTCGCCTTGCGTTTGCAGCGCGAGCAGGCGCAGGCCGCGCTGCGCAGCGAGCACGACGACCTCACCGCCAAGCTGCGTGCCGGCGACGAACAGCGCCACGGCTTCGAACACAGCCTGGACCCGCTGCGCGAGAAGATCACCAAGCTGCAGCTCGAAGAACAGGCTGCGCTGCTTGGCGGCGCGCAATATTCAGAGCAGCTCGACGCCGCGCAGGCCGACCGCGAGCTGCTCGCCAAATCGATCGAAGAAGGGCGTGTCAAGCTGGCCGGTTTGCAGGGCGAGATCGACCGCCTGCAGCGTGAGGTGGCCGCCCTCGGTGCGGTCAACCTGGCCGCGCTCGATGAGCTGACGCAGTCGCGCGAGCGCAAGACTTTTCTCGATGCGCAGAATGCCGACCTCGTCGAAGCGATGACCACGCTCGAAGATGCGATCCGCAAAATCGACCACGAAACACGCGACCTGCTCGGCCAGACTTTTGCGCAGGTCAACGAACACTTTGGCCGCACGTTTCCGAGCCTTTTTGGCGGCGGCTCGGCGAGCCTGGTGATGACTGGCGACGAAATTCTTGACGCCGGCGTGCAGGTGCTGGCGCAGCCGCCGGGCAAGAAAAATTCGACCATCCATTTGCTTTCGGGCGGCGAAAAAGCGCTGACTGCGATCGCCCTGGTGTTTGCGATCTTCCAGCTCAACCCGGCACCGTTCTGCCTGCTCGACGAAGTTGATGCGCCGCTGGACGACGCCAATACCGAGCGCTACTGCAAGCTCGTCAGCGAGATGAGCCGCGGCACCCAGTTCCTCTTTATCAGCCACAACAAGATTGCGATGGAGATGGCCGAACAATTGATCGGCGTGACGATGCAGGAACAAGGTGTCTCGCGCATCGTTGCTGTCGACATGGACGCCGCGGTGACCCTGGCCGAGGCGGCGTGACGCCGGCGTGATGACACTCGGCACTGCGCTTGCCATCGCTGCCGGCGTGGTGCTGCTGGGCCTGGCCCTGCACGCGCTGTGGTCGGTGCGCCGCGAGCGTGTCAAACGGCTCGACGCCGAGACGCCGGACCGCACCGATCCGCCGATGCATGCCGGCCCGGCGCCAGCGCTCGCCGAAGGCGCACCGCCACTGCAGCCGCGGCGGCGCAGTGCCAAGCTCGATGCACTCATCGACGTCATCGTGCCCTTGACGATGGACTCGCCAGTCTCCGGCGATATCGCCGCCGCGCACCTGCCGGCAAGCCGGCGTGCCGGCGCCAAGCCGATGCTCATCGAAGGCCTGACGGTGGACACGGCAGAGTGGGAAACCCCCACGCCCGGCGCCGCTTACGGCGAGTTCCAGGCCGGTGTGCAACTCGCCAACCGCAGTGGTGCGCTCAACGAAATCGAGTACTCGGAATTTGTGCAGAAGGTGCAGGATTTTGCCGATGGCGTGGGTGCGTTGCCCGACTTTCCCGACATGCTCGAAGTCGTCGCACGTGCGCGTGAACTCGACGGTTTTGCGAGCCCGCTCGACGCCCAACTCACCCTGAACCTGCGCGCCAATTCGGTGGCCTGGTCGGTCGCCTATGTGCAGCAGGCTGCCGCGCGGCACGGCTTTGTGCCCGGCGCGCTGCCCGGCCGGCTGGTGCTGCCGGCAGCTGAAGAAGGTGCACCGCCGGTACTGGTGCTCGGCTTCGATGCCCAGACCGCGCTCTCCGACGACCCGCAAAACGCCGCGCTGCGCGAGGTCGATCTGAGCCTGGACGTGCCACAGACCGCCGAAGCCGCCGAGCCCTTCCCGGCCTGGCACCGCGCCGCGACCCTGCTCGCCGAAGACCTGGACGCGACCGCGGTCGACAGCGAAGGCGCCGCGGTGTCGCTGCATGCCTTCAACGCCATCGGCAAGGAGCTGGCGTCGATGTACCAGCTGCTGGAGTCGCGCGACCTGGCAGCAGGCTCGGTGGCGGCGCGGCGGCTGTTCAGTTGAGGCCCCAGCGCCGCGCGCCGTCAATGAACGCTGTGGCCCCGGTCTGAAATCGCAGACAGGCCCGCAATCGAGTTGCGGCCTCGGCCTGCTGGTCAAAACGGATAACTGCGCGGCGTCGTCTGCACCGTGATCCAGCGCAACTCGGTAAATTCGCGCACGCCTGCGAGGCCGCCGAAGCGGCCCATGCCGCTGCCCTTGACGCCGCCGAAGGGCATCTGCGCTTCATCGTGAACGGTGGGGCCGTTGACATGGCAGATGCCGGATTCGATGCGCCGCGCGACATTCATCGCGCGTGCGATATCGCGGCCGAAGACCGCTGCCGAGAGACCGTATTCATTGTCGTTGGCGCAGTCCACCGCGGCGTCGACATCGTCGACACGCACGATGCATTTCACCGGGCCGAAGGTCTCTTCGTGGTAGATGCGCATCTTGGCCGTGACGCGGTCGAGCACGGTCGCCGGCATCAGCGTGCTGTCGGCCTTGCCGCCGCAGACGAGCTTGGCGCCGAGTGCGAGTGCATCGTCGATCAGCGCATTGCAATGTTCGACGGTGCCCATGCCGATCACCGAGCCGAGCACCACCGGCTCGGGTTTGCGTGGGTCGCCGAGTGGCAAGCCGCGTGCCTTCTTGGCGAACTGCGCCACAAAGTCGTCGGCTATTTTTGAGTCCACGATGATGCGTTCGGTGGACATGCAGATCTGGCCGCTGTTGGCGAAGGCCCCAAACGCGGCGGCGTTGACGGCGTCGTCGAGGTCGGCATCGTCGAGCACGATCAGCGGCGCTTTGCCACCGAGCTCGAGCACCGCCGGCTTCAGGTACTTGGCGCAGGTCAAGGCGATGAGTTTTCCGACGCGGGTCGAGCCGGTGAAGTTGACCCGCCGCACTGCTGGCTGCGCGATCATCGCGTCGACCACCGCCGCCGCGTCGGCTGGCGCGTTGGTGATGTAGTTCAACACGCCGGGCGGGAAGCCCGCGTCCTGAAAGGCTTCGACGATCAGCTGGTGCGTGCGCGGGCAGTTTTCGCTGCCCTTGAAGACGACCGTATTGCCGCAGGCCAGCGGCGTCGCGATGGCGCGCACGCCCAAGATAATGGGTGCGTTCCAAGGCGCGATGGCGAGCACCACGCCGGCCGGCTGGCGGATGCCCATCGCCAGCGACCCGGGCACGTCAGACGGAATCACCTCGCCGCTGATCTGCGTCGTTAGCGCTGCCGCCTCGCGGATCATGCCTGCGGCGAGGAAGACGTTGAAACCTGCCCATTGGCCGGTGGCGCCGGTTTCCGCCGGCACCGATTCGATGAACTTCGGCGTCTTGGCCTCCAGCGCGTCGGCGGCCTTGAGCAGCAGCGCACGGCGCAAGCCCGGCCCGGTCTGGCCCCAGGTCTTGAAGGCCTCGGCGGCGGCGTCGACCGCGGCCACGGCGTCGGCCACGCTGGCCGCGGGCGCGCGGGTGGCGACGCTGCCGTCGAGCGGGTTGCGGCGCTCGAAAGTGCGCCCGCCTTCGGCGCTGACCTCCAGGCCGTTGATCAACATCGACAGGTCGGACATGGTCGTTTCCTTGGCTGATTTGGAACTGCTGGACTTGGCCTGCGTGCCCAGGTAAGCATGGCGCACGACCTTGGCACGCGCGAGCAGCGTCGCCGCGCCGCTGGCCACGAGTTGCCCGTTTTCGAGCACATAACCGCGGTCGGCCACGGCCAGCGCCTTGCGCACGTTTTGCTCGACCATCAAGACGGTGGTGCCGGCATCTGCGATGCGCCGCGCGATGTGGAGCAGCTCGTCGACCATGCGCGGCGCCAGGCCCAGCGACGGCTCGTCGAGCATCAACAGCCGCGGTGTGCCCATCATCGCGCGCGCCACCGCGACCATCTGCTGCTCGCCGCCGCTCATCGTGCCAGCGTGCTGTTGTAAACGCGATGCCAGTTGCGGGAAGTCGGCTAGCACGCCCTGCAGGCGCCCCGGCCGCTGGCCGGCAGGCAACATCCATGCGCCGAGCTCGAGGTTTTCGGCGACCGTCATCTGTGCAAACAACTGCCGGCCTTCGGGCACCAGCGCGATGCCTTGTTCGACGATCTCCTTGGCCTTGCCCGCGGGCAACCATTCGCCGTTGAGCAACAGGTCGCCGCGGCGCGGGATCAGCCCAGCCAGTGCCTTGAGCAGCGTCGACTTGCCGGCGCCGTTGGGGCCGAGGATCACGGTCAGGCCGGGCTTGGCTTCGAGTGACAGTTCACGCAGCACAAGGAAGCCGCCATAACCGGCGCTCAGGCCGCGGACCTTGAGATGCGCCGCGCGCGTTGGCATCGGGCTCGATGTCACGCCGCAACCTCACCCATTTCGTCACCCAGATAGGCGTCGATGACCTCCCGGTTTTGCACTACCGCGGCGGGCGCCGCATCGGCGATTTTGCGGCCCTGGTGCAGCACGATGACCCGCTCGACATGGCGCAGCAGGGTCGTCACCGCATGTTCGATCCAGACCACCGTGATGTCGAGTTCATCGCGGATGCGGCGCACCAGCGTGGCCATCGATTCGACTTCGGTGGTCGTCAAGCCAGCGGCAACTTCGTCGAGCAACAACAGCCGCGGCTGGGTGGCCAGCGCCATGCCGATCTCGAGCCGGCGCTGCTGCGCGGGGGTCAGCGCCGCAGCCGGCAGCGCGGTCTGCGCCGCGAGGTCGATCAGGTTCAGAATATTCGCCGCATCGCGCAGGGCCCAGGCGCCAGTGGTCGCGCGTCGCTTCCACAGCAGATGCTCCTGGCCGCGTTGGCGCAGCCAGCGGCGCAGGCCGCTGTCTTCGCGTGCGCGCCGCCGTGCACCCGCAAAACGCAGGCCAAATTGGATATTCGCCAACACCGGTAGGTCGCCAAACACACGCGGCGTCTGGAAGGTGCGGGCGATGCCGTGATACGCGAATCGATGTGCCGCTGCACCCGTCACGTCGTGCCCTTGCACGATGAGCCGGCCAGCGCTGGGCGTCATCACGCCGGAGAGCACATTGAACAGCGTCGTCTTGCCGGCGCCATTGGGGCCGATGATGCCGACCAGCTCGCCGGCGTCGAAGCGCAGGTCGACCGCATCGACCGCAACCAGCCCGCCAAAGCGCACGCTGATGCCGCGGGCTTCGAGCAGCGCTGGCGTCAGCACTGTCGTCACAACCGCACCCCGGAGCGGCGTTCTTTTTCCCAACGATCGCGCTCGTCCTGGTTGTCGTCGTCGCCGCGCAGGCGGCGTGGCAGATCGCGGCCCCAGGCACGCAGATCGCGGCCCCAGCCGCGCCAGGTTTCCTGGCGCAGCGAAGCCAGCCCACCCGGCAGAAAGAGCACCGACAGGATCAGCAGCAGGCCGAGCGACATCATGTACAGCTGCGGCAACTTCAAGCGCAGCATCTCGGCCAACAGGCTGAAAAATATCGCCGCCAGCAGCGGGCCCCAGAGCGTGGCCGCGCCGCCGATCAAGGCGATGAGCACGGTCTGGAAACCGATGAAGGGGTTGAAGACGGTGCTCGGGTCGATATAGGTCCAGCGCACGCACATCGCCGCGCCGGTGGCGCCGGCAAAGGCCGCGGTCAGCGCAAAGCCGGCGATCTTGACGAGGCGTGTATTCACGCCCAAGGTCTGCGCGCGTTGTTCGTCGGCGCCGATGCCCGCCAGCGCCAGGCCAAAGCGGGTGCGCCGCACGATGATCGAGGTCGCCACCGTCAACACCGCGATGGCCAACATCGTGAGGTAGATCGTGTCGCGGTCGGGTACCACCGTGAGCACCCGCCCGACGGTGCCGGTGACCTGCTTCTCCCAGTAGGTCACGGCGTGCCGGATGAGCTCGGTCATGCCGAAGGTCAGTACCGCGAAGTAGGTGCCGCGAAGGTGAAGCACTGCCGCGCCGATAAAGACCGCGACGATGCCGGCGATGACAGCGCCGAGCGCCACCGCCTGCACCCAAGGCATCTGCTCCAGCGCGATCGCGCCGGTATAAGCGCCGATGCCAAAAAACGCTGCAGTGGCCAGCGACAGATAACGTGTCGTGCCGCAGAACAGACCCCAGCTCGACGACAGCGCGATATACATCAGGCACGTCAAGGCCATCGAGACCATGAATTCGCTGCCATAGGCCGGCAAGGCCAGCGCCCAGCCGGCAAGGGCGGTGAGCACAAGCCAGTCGCGGATCTGGAGTTGGCGGTCGGTCATGGGGTTTGGCGCTTGCTGGACTTGGGACTGGACCTGGAGCGGGAGCGGGAGCAAAAGCCCGCGCGGGATCGAAGGCGGCTGCGGCGTTGTGCTCCGCTCATGTCCTCCGAGTCGAGCTTCGCTCGCCTCTCCTCCTTTACTTCGCTGCGCACAACACCACAGCCACCTTCGCTCTGGGCAGCACGGTGGCGTGGGGCACTAGCCAACTCGTCCTCTGTCGTCCCCAGCCAAGCACGACGGGTAGTCGGCTCCGTGAAGTAAAGGGGGAGGAGGGGCGCAGCCCCGACGGAGGACATGAACGGAGCCGACTGCCCGTCGTGCTTGGCCCGCGCGCGATGGAAATTCCGCTTCGTCGACGGACTCGGCGAATGGGGACGAGCCGCATCGCAACGAACGCTATTCATTCGCGTCCTTGCGCCGCGACCGGCTGAACAGCCCCTTCGGGCGCAGCAGCAGCACCGCGATGAACACCGCATACGACAGCAGCGACTTCAGCGACGGGCTCGTGAAATGCATGCCGATGGCTTCGATGACGCCCAGCAGCAGGCCGCCGGCGAGCGCGCCGCCCATGCTGCCGAAGCCGCCGAGCGTGATCACGATCAGCGCCGTGACCGTGTAGGGCTCGCCCATCGACGGCGTGATCGTGTAGGTCATCGACAGCAGGCAGCCGGCCACGCCTGACAGCCCGAGGCCAACGCCAAACATCAGCGGATGCAGGCGTTCGGTGTCGATGCCAACGAGCTGCGCGCCGACCGGCGACTGCATCAACGCGCGCACGCCTTTGCCGTACAGCGTCAGGCGCAGCGCGACGATCAACGCAGCGCTGATCGCCAATGCCAGGCCGAGCAACAGCAGCTTGTTGGCGGCAAACTGCGCGCCACCAAACTGCACCGGGTCGGCCATGAAGTCGTAGCCACGCAGGTCACCACCCCAGACCAGCGAGGCGAAGTTCTGCACCAGGAACATCAGTCCGAAGCTGACCATCAGGCCACGCGCTTCGAAGATATCCAGGTTGGGCGATGTGCGTGTCAGGCGCCTGAAAAACATCCAGTGAATGACGATGCCGATTGCAAAGAGCAGCAAGAACGAGATCGGCAACATCAGCAGCGGCGAGACGCCGAGCGTGGTGTACGCGGCCCAGGTGACGAAGGCGCCAAGCATCAGGAATTCGCCATGCGCGATATTCAGGATGCGCATCAGGCCGTATTGCAAATTCAAGCCGAGCGCGACGAGCGCGTAGACGCCGCCGGTGATCAAGCCGGAGGCGACCAGTTCGGCCCAGGAGCCGAAGCTCACGAACCAGAACTCACGAAACGATGCTCACGAACCCGGGCTCATGAACCCGGGCTCACGAATCGCTGCCCACGAACCTGGTCATCAGACCCAGTTCGGCTTGATCGGCAGCAGCGGCGCGGTCGCGGCGGACTTCGGCCAGACGACTTCGAACTCGCCCTTCTGCCACTGCGAGACGGCACCCGGCGTACCGACGTTTTCACTGCCGGCAAATTTGATCTTGCCCAGGATCGTGTTGTGCTCGGTGCCGGCGACAAAGTCGCGGATCGCCTTGCGATCCAGCCCCACTTTGCCGACCGCAGCGGTGAGGATTTCGAGCCCGGCCCAAGTGGCGCCACTCGCCCAGCGGTCGGGTTCCTTCGCGGCGCCGAACTTCTTGACGTGCGCGTCGAAGTACGCTTTTGCTCCGGCGCTGGTCTTGGCGTTCCACGAGCCCATGCCGAGCACACCTTCGGCGCCGGCCTGCATCACGTTGCGGTAGAGCTGGAAGGCGGTGCCCACGGATGCGTAGAAGAATTTCGGGTTGAAGCCGATCTCCTTGCTCTGCCGGCTGGCCAGGATCGTGTCCGGCGGGTAGGTCAGGCCCACAAATGCGTCGGGCGCCTTGTCCTTCATCGAGCGCAGCACCGGCGACAGGTCTTTGACGCCGAGCGGATAGCTGCGGTCTTCGACGATGCTGATCCCGCTGCCTTGCACCGCCACTTTGAGCGCGGCGTAGTTTTCCAGGCCGAAGAGGTCGTCGACGTAGATCACCGCCATGCTTTTGGCGCCATTGGCCTTGAGCATGTCGACGAGCGCATCCATCATCGATTTCGGTTGCTGCAAGAGCAAGAAGAAGTAGGGCAGCTTCATCTCGATCAGGCGCCGGCTCAACGCGGTCGGTGCCAGGAAGGGATAGCCGAAACGATTCGCCAGCGGCGCGACCGCGAAGTTGGCATTGCTGCCCCAGGGCGGCAGCACGAGGTCGACCTTGTCGCTGCCCATCAGTTTTTCGTAGGTGCGCACGCAGGTCTCGATATCGCTGCGGTCGTCCGAGCTGATCAGCTCGATCTGGCGCTTGACGCCTTTGACGTTGATGCCGCCGGCGGCGTTTTGCTGCTCGGCCCACATCAGGTAGTTGGGCTCCTGGCTGACCTGCGCGCCAGTCGTCCACGGCCCCGTGCGCGCCATCGTGTAGCCCACCCGCACGGGGCCAGCCTGGGCGAGCGCCAGGGTCGGCAGGCCGAGCGTCGCCGTACCGGCGGCGATGGCTTGGAAAACGGTGCGGCGCTTCACGCCGGGGGCAACGATGGGTGCGGTCATCAAGGGCTCCATGGGGGGCGGGTGCGAGGTCAGTCGCGGACAGGGGTTGAGTTACGGCGCTGGCTGATTCTGCGGGCCGCTGCCGCGCCCGCCTATCGGTGCGTACACCACCAAAACGCGGTCACGGTGCCAGCATCGCGCGAACACCACACGGTCATTGCGCGCCGATTCGTGTGCCTTTGTCGGGCCAGGTCGCGAGCAGCAGACCGACCAGGCCCAAGCCAAATGCTGCGACATGCGCAGGCCCAAAAGCTTCCCCAAGAAAGCCCACGCCGACGAGGGCGGCGGTCACGGGCAGCATCACCGTGAAGACCCCCGCCTGCGACGCCGGCACCTGGCGCAGGCCTTGCATCCAGAGCCACACCGTGACCATGCTCGCGGCAACTGAATAGAAGAGCAGCAGGGTCCAGGTCGGCATCGAGACCACGGTGAAATCGAACTGCAAGGCCTGCCACAGACCGAAGGGCGTGACCAGCGCCAGCCCCCAGAGATTGATCAAGGCGCTGATGCGGCGCGGTGAAACCTGTGCCGCCAGCCGCTTGCCGATGACGACATAACTGGCTTCGCAAAACACCGCCGCGAGCAGCAGCGCGTAACCCCACCAAGGTGCTGCAGCAGCCACACCAGCACCGCCGCGCGCCAAGGCCAGCAGCACGATACCGAGCGCCGCGCAGGCGATTGCGGCAACGATGCGCGGGCGGATCGGCTCGTGCAAAAAGACCCGCGAAAGCAGTGCCACTGCGGCGGGGATCGTCGCCATGACCACACCGGCGGCCAGTGCCGAGGTAGCAGCAACACCAAACAGCATGCAAATCGAAAATAGAAAGTTGCCGAGAAAACTCTCCCAGAACAGCAGCTTGCGGTCGTGGGCCGACAGCGGCGCGGCCCCACTTTCGCGGCGAACCCAATGCAGCATTGCCACCGCCGCGATGCCGAAGCGCAGCCAGGCCAGCAGGAATACCGGGAAGACGACGACCAGCAGCTTGGAAAGGCCGACATAACTGCCCACCAGCGCCATGCTCGTGGCCAGGCACAGGTAGGCCAGGATCGGCGCCTGCGCGGGGTTACTCATTCAGAACGCTGCAGCGTAACGATCAAGCTCCCAGGCGCTGACATGGCGTGCGTAGGCTGTCCACTCGTCGCGTTTGAGGCGGATGAACTCTGCTGCAAGCGTGTCGCCAAGTGCGCCGCGCACGACCTCGTCGGCTTCGAGCGCGTCGATGGCTTCGTTCAGCGACTGCGGCAGCAAACCGATGCCCCGCTCGCGGATCTGCGCCAGGCTCATCGCATACAGGTCGTCGATGCAGCCCGGGCCGGGGTCGAGTTTTTGCTCGATGCCGTCCAACCCGGCAGCAATGAGCGCCGCGGTGGCGAGATAGGGGTTGGCGCTGGCATCGGGCAGGCGCCACTCGAAGCGGCCCGGCAGGGTGCGAACGAGTGCCGTCCGGTTGTTCGGGCCATGCGCGATGTAGGCGGGTGCCCAGGTCGTGCCCGACAACGATTCGCCGACGGTGAGCCGCTTGTAGGAGTTGACGGTTGGCGCGGCGATCGCACACAGCGCACGCGAATGTGCCAGCACACCGGCGATGAAGTGGCGGCCAATCGCCGAGCTCTTGTCGTGCACATCGAGCAGACTTTGCTGGCCCTGCCACATCGAGATATGAAAGTGCAGGCCGCTGCCGGGTTGCTTGGCGAATGGCTTGGGCATCATCGAAAAGACCATGCCGCGTTCTTCGGCCAGCATATGCGCGGCCAGCTTGAAGAGCATCACGTTGTCGGCACTGACCAGCGCATCGTCGAAAGCAAAATTGACCTCGTACTGGCCATGGGCATCTTCGTGGTCGGCCTGAAGCACATCGAGGCCGCAAGCCGCCAGCGCGCTGTTCAACGCGTGCAGATAGCCGATCTGGCGCGGCAGCGATTTGAGGTCATACGACGGTTTGTCCAGCCGATCGTGATCATCTGCGGGCAGCCAGTGATCGCCATCCTTCTTGAGCAGAAAAAACTCCGGCTCGATGCCGGTCTTGAGTGTCCAGCCGCGCTGTGCGAGTCGTGCTACCGCCCGCCGCAACACCTGGCGCGGGCAGGCGTCAAAAGGCTGACGGTCGACATGGCCGTCACCGACGATGCGTGCCACGCCGGGCAGCCAGGGCATCGGCATCGCGGTGCTGGCGTCGCCGCGGGCGTAGTACTCGGCGCGCGGGCCGGTGCGTGGCAAGCCGGTGCCCCAGATCGACGGGCCGGCAAAACCGGCGCCAGTTTTGAGCACCTCGTCGAGATGCGCCAGCGGCACGAGCTTGCCCTTGGCGCTGCCGTGGATGTCGGTGAACTGCACGAGCAGCGTATGCACGCCGGCGTCATGCAGGCGTTGCTGCAGGGGACTCATCGCGGCTTTGATCAGGGCGTCGTGAGTGCGTCGCGCAGGATGCCGAGCGCCTCGTCGAACAGCGCCTGCGGGATCGTCAGCGGGAACAGGAAACGCAGCACATTGCCGTTGACACCGCAGCTGAGCAGGATCAGCCCGCGTTTCAGTGCCGCGGCCTGGACCATCTTGGTGAAGTCGGCGTCAGGCTCGACGCTGCCCACGCGGTTGAACTCGACCGCAACCATCGCGCCCAAACCGCGCACATCGGCGATCTGCGGCACGCTGCCACGCAAACCATTGAGCATGACTTTCAGTTGGTCGCCCAACATCACACCCCGTTCGGGCAACTTTTCTTCGGCCATCACATCGATGACGGCATGCGCCGCGGCGATGGCCAGCGCGTTGCCGGCGTAGGTGCCGCCCAGGCCGCCTGGCGCGGGCGCATCCATGATCTCGGCGCGGCCGCAGACAGCCGACAGCGGCGTGCCGGCGGCGAGCGACTTGGCGATGACCATCAGATCGGGCACGACGCCGTAATGCTCCATCGCAAACATCTTGCCGGTGCGGCCGAAGCCGGTCTGCACCTCGTCGGCGATGAGCACGATGCCATGTTCGTCACAGAGTGCGCGCAGCCAGTGCATCGCTGCCGGCTGGATGACGTTGAAACCACCTTCGCCCTGCACTGGCTCGAAGATGATCGCGGCGACGCGGCTGGGTTCGATATCGGCCTTGAAGATATGCTGCACCGCGCGCTTGACTTCGTCGAGGCTGGCGCAATGGCAGGGGAAGGGCGCGTGATAGACCTCGGGTGCAAACGGCCCGAAGCCGGCCTTGTAGGGCTGCACCTTGCCGGTCAGTGAAACCGCAAAGAGGCTGCGGCCGTGGAAGGCGCCACCAAAGGCGATCACGCCTGAGCGCTTGGTGTAGGCCCGCGCGATCTTCACCGCGTTTTCGATGCCCTCGGCGCCCGTCGAGAAAAACGCTGTCTTCTTGGCATGCGACCCGGGCGTCATCGCGTTGATCTTCTCGGCCAGCGCGACATAACTCTCGTAGGGCACGACCTGGTAGCAGGTGTGGGTGAAACGCGCGAGCTGATCTTCGATCGCGGCGACCACCTTCGGGTGGCCATGGCCGACATTCATCACAGCGATGCCACCAGCAAAGTCGATGAAACGCCGGCCTTCGACGTCCCACAGCTCCGAGCCCACTGCGCGGTCGGCAAAAAACGGCGCCATCACGCCAATGCCGCGCGGCGTGGCCGCTGCCTTGCGGGCCATCAGTTGTTCGTTTTTTGAGTGGTTCATTTCAGCTCCTTCAGGCCGGGTCGATGCGCAGCCAGGTGGTCTTGAGTTCGGTGTATTTGTCCAACGCGTGCAGTGACTTGTCGCGCCCGTTGCCACTTTGTTTGTAGCCGCCAAAAGGCACCGTGATGTCGTCTTCGTCGTACTGGTTGACATGCACGGTGCCAGCGCGAAGCGCGCGCGCCACGCGGTGGGCGCGGTTGATGTTGTCGCTCCAGACACTGGCCTGCAGGCCGTAGCTGGAGTTGTTGGCCAGGGCCACTGCCTCGGCTTCAGTCTTGAATCGGATGATGCTCATCACCGGGCCGAAGATTTCTTCGCGCGCGATCTTCATGCCGTTGTCGACGCGATCGAAAACGGTAGGCTCGACAAAAAAGCCGCCACTGCCTTGGCGGGACTGGCGGCCGCCGGCCACACAGCGTGCGCCTTCACTGACGCCAGCGTCGATATAGCCCATCACGGTGCGCAGTTGCACATCGTCGACGAGGGCACCCATCACGGTGGCCAGATTCAACGGGTCGCCGGGTGCGTACTTCGGCGCCTCGGCGGCGACAACGGCGACAAACTCATCAGCGATGCTTTCGTGAACGAGAACCCGCGACGGCGCGTTGCAGCTTTCGCCTTGATTGAAAAACATCGCGCCGGCCACCGTCTGGGCGGCGCGTTTGACATTTGCGAAATCGTCGAAGACCACAAACGCCGATTTGCCACCAAGCTCGTTGTAGACCCGCTTCAAATTGCTGCGGCCGCTGTAGTCGAGCATGCGCCGGCCGGTGCGGGTGCTGCCGGTGAAGCCGATGGCGTCGACGTCCATGTGCAGCGCCAGTGCCTCGCCGGCCTCTTGGCCAAAACCCGGCACGACGTTGAAGACCCCGGGCGGGATGCCGGCCTCGACTGCCAGCTCGGCCAGCCGCAGCGCGGTGAACGGGCTTTTTTCGCTCGGCTTCAAGACCACCGAGTTGCCCGTGGCCAGCGCGGGACCGAGCTTCCACGCGGCCATGATCATCGGATAGTTCCAGGGCACGATGACACCGATCACGCCCATCGGCTCGCGGGTGATCAGCGCCAGCGCATTGGCGCCGGTCGGTGCGATCTCGTCATAGACCTTGTCGATCGCCTCGGCATACCAGGCGATGGTGCGCGCCGCGCTCGGCACGTCGACCGCCAGCGCGTACTGGATCGGCTTGCCCATGTCGAGGGTTTCGAGCAGGCCGAGTTCGTCTTTCGCGGCGAGGATCTTGTCGGCAAAACGCTGCAGGATCTTCTTGCGCACTGCCGGCGGTTTGCCGGCCCAGCGGCAGTCGTCGAACGCCGCACGCGCGCTCTTGACCGCGGCGTCGATATCGGCCTCGCGACCGCGCGCAACCGCGCCGAGCGAACGGCCGTCGATCGGCGAAGACTTGATGAAGGTCTCGCCAGCGGTGGCGTCGCGCCGTTCGCCTTCGATGACGATGCGGCCGTCGATCGGGAGTTGACTGGCACGCTGGGCCCAGTCGATGGTCGCTGTGGTCATCGTGGCTCCTTGGCGCCTGCGGGTTCGTGCGCTCAGCGGGTCAGAAGGCGACGACCACCGAGGCACCGAGCACGGTGTTGCTCTTGCGGAAGCTGCCGTCCTTGATGAACGCAAAGATCGGCAGGTTGGCGCGGTCGATGCGGTATTCGGCCTTCAGCGTGGTGCTGGGGTCGAAGAGGTAGGACAGGCCAAAGGACATCGCGGTGCGGGTGGCGCCGACGTCGGGGTTGCCGCTGGCGTCGGGGCCGATGCCGTTGCGGTCGTCGGCGAAGGTGTAGCCGAGCAGGCCGCCGCCGTTTTTGCTGTTTTTCAGCCAGTCCACGCGCAGAATGCCTTCAAGGCGCGGGCTGAATTTGTACGCCACCAGGCCCGATGCGCCGAGCCACGACGAGTCGCGCAGCTCGATCGTCGAGCCGTCGGCGCCGATCAGCTGCGGGCGTTCGCGGCCACGGTCGTCGGGTGTGGAGATGATTGCCGGCGTGATGCTGGCCTTGCTCTGGCGGCCGTAACTCAGCTGGCCCTGCACGGTCCAGTCGCCGCGGATGAAATAGCCGTCGATCTCGAACAGGTTGACCTGCGAGTTCGGTTGCGCGACGACATTGCCATCGGTGTCGAAGACGTTCTCGGTGAAGTTGAACGCCTTGCCATGCAAGCCGGCAAAACCAAAGCCCTGGTACTCACCGCGTGAGTAGTCGACGCGGTAGGCGACCACGGGGGCCTTTTCGCCGGCGGCATTTTTGGACGAGTTCATATTCGCCAGCACCGCCTTCATGATCCACTTGCCACGGGTCAGCTCCAGGCCGGCGCCGGTGTAGCTGGTCGGCAGCGTGAAGTCGAACAGCAGGTTGTGCGTGATCAGCTTGTTCTGCGTCGACGGCAGGTATTCATAACCCGACCAGTCGGGGATGTGCCCGGCGATGAAACGGGTCTGCAGGTCGCTCAAGGGGATCGACACCGACGCTTCGTGAACGATGCCGCCGTTGCCGATGACCGAATCGGTGCCGCGGTTGGGTGTCAAGGTCAGGCGCCACTTGGTACCCGAGTCGGTTTCTTTCTGGAAGTCGATGGTTGCCGAGCCGAAGTACGAGTTGTCGTAGTTGTAGCCGTCGCTTGCGACGGTATTCAGGAACTGGAACCCGGCGCGGTTCTGGTTGCGGTTGTAGATGAAGGTCGGATCCATGAAGCCGCTGATCTTGAGCAGCTTCAGCCCGCCGGCATCACGCGCGTCTTCGATCGCTTCGGCCTTGACCGTGACGCGGCTCAGCTCGCGCGCCTGGTCGGGGGTCATGCCCCACTGCGGCGCTTTTGCCTCTTGCGCCTTGAGCTTGTTCTCGAGGTCGGCGACTTTGTCTTTCAGCGCTTGCAGCTCGCGCAGGATGTCGGCATTGGACTGCGCGGCAGCCGGGAAAGCGGCCAGCAGCGCCAACGCGAGGGTGGTGATGTGCAGCGACTTCATGGGCAAAGGCTCCTGTTAAGGTTGATGTTGTAGGCAGGGTTGGGGCGATCAGGCACGGGCCGCCTGCGCCAGCTCTTGCTGGCGGCGGCGCTCGGCCCGGGCGATGAAATAACTTGCTGCGATGACGCCGATCGAAACGACGACGACGATGATCGTGGCCACCGCGTTCACGCTCGGGTTCAGGCCGAGCTTGGCGCGCGAGAAGATCACCAGCGGCATGGTGGTCGCGCCGGGGCCGGACAAAAATGCCGACAGCACGACGTCGTCGAGCGACAGCGTGAAGGTCAGCAGCCAGGCAGAAACAAGCGACTGGCCGATCATCGGCAGCGTGACCAGCCAGAAGACCTGGTGTGGCCGCGCGCCGAGGTCCATCGCCGCTTCTTCTAGCTGCGGGTTGAGGTCTTGCAGCCGCGCCTGCATGACCACCGCGGCATAGGCCATGCCGAGCAGCAAATGGCCGAGCCAGATGGTGGCCATGCCGCGCTCGGGGAAACCGATCGCACGCTGCACGCTGACCAGCATCAACAACAGCGATAACCCGACCACGACCTCGGGCATCACCAGCGGCGCATTGACCATGCCGGCAAACAGCGTGCGGCCCTTGAAGCGCCGGTATTTGACGAGCGCAAAAGCGGCGAAGGTGCCGAGCACCACCGAGCCGCAGGCGGTCATGAAGGCAATCTTCAGGCTGAGCCAGAAACCCGCGATCATTTCGCGGTCAGTCGCTAGCGCGGTGTACCACTTCAAGGTGAAACCGCGCCAGACATTGGGCAGCGCCGAATCGTTGAACGAATACAGCACCAAGGCCACGATCGGCAGGTACAAGAACAGGTAACCCGCACCCAGCCAGCCGCGACCGAACCAACGCCCGATCCCCGGCCCACGCGCGCCGGCGCTCATCGCCTGGCCTCCTGCGCCTGCGCCTGGTAGCGGTTGAAGACTGCCAGCGGAATAAGGATGAGCAGGATCATCACGACGGCCACGCTCGACGCCATCGGCCAGTCGTTGTTGGAGAAAAATTCGTCCCACATCACGCGGCCGATCATCAGCGTCTCGGGGCCACCGAGCAGTTCCGGGATTACGTACTCGCCGATGCAGGGGATGAAGACCAGCATCGAGCCCGCGATGATGCCGGCCTTGGACAGCGGCACGGTGATCTTCCAGAACGCGACCCAAGGCGTGGCGCCGAGATCCTGCGCGGCTTCGAGCAGGCGCAGGTCCATCTTGGCCAGGTTGCCGTAGAGCGGCAGGATCATGAAGGGCAGGTAGGTGTAGGTCATGCCCAGCACCAGCGAAAACGGCGTATTCATCAGCTTGCCCGGCGCAGTGATGAGGCCGGCTGAGAACAGCAGCTGATCGAGACCCAGGCCGATGATCACGTCAGAGACCCAGCCGCCGCTGCTGAGCAGGCCCTTCCAGGCGTAGACACGCAGCAGGAAGGATGTCCAGAACGGCAGCATCACGAGCATCATCAAAGCCGGCTGGGCTGATGGCTTCGCGCGGGCCATGAAGTAAGCAAACGGGTAGCCAATGAACAGGCACAGCACTGTCGTCCAGAAGGCGTATTTCACACTCGCCAGGTAGGCCGAGTAGTAGAGCCGGTCTTCGGTGATGAAGACATAGTTGCTGAGCTTGACGGTGAGCGTGAGCAGCCCGTCCTTGAAGTTGACCAGGTCTTTGATGTGGACGGTTTCGATCTCCGCCACGCTGATGCGCAAGAGGATGAAAAACGGCGCCATGAAAAAGATCAGCAGCCACACATACGGCAGGCCGATCACGGCCGAGCGGCCGGTGAGCCGCGAGCGCAGGCGTTGGAGCAGGTTCATCACGCGCCTTGCGCCCGTCACGCGGTGAGCACCACATGCGCTGACGGCGACCAATGCGCCCAGGCGCGGTCGCCCCAGGTCAGTGCGTCGTCGCTGTGTCGCGCGGTATTGGCTTGGGAGATCTTGAGTTTGGCGCCACTCGCCAGCGCGAGGTGGTAGACGGTAAAACTGCCGAAGTACGAAAGCTCCTTGACGGTGCCCTGCACCGCGTTGAAGCCTGCGTCTGCGGGCGCCTCACGCGTCAGCGCAATCTTCTCTGGCCGCAATGCGACCGACACCGGCATGCCCTCGGTGCCGGTGATGCCATGCCCGACGTAGTGTTTCATGTCGGCGCAGCCGATCACGCAGTGGTCAGCGGCGTCGATATCGAGCGTGCCGTCCATCAGGTTGACGTTGCCGATGAAGTCGGCAACGAAGCGGCTCGCCGGTGTTTCGTAGATGTCCGCAGGCGCGCCGACCTGCATGAAGCGGCCTTCGCTCATCACCGCGATGCGCGAGGCCATCGTCATCGCTTCTTCTTGGTCGTGGGTGACCATGACGCAGGTCACGCCGACCTGCTCGAGAATATTTACCAGCTCGATCTGCGTCTCTTCGCGCAGCTTCTTGTCCAAGGCGCCGAGAGGTTCGTCGAGCAGCAGCAGCTGCGGTTTCTTGGCCAGGCTGCGCGCCAGCGCCACCCGCTGCTGCTGGCCGCCGGACAACTGGTGCGGCTTGCGCTTGGCGTATTTGCTCAGCTGCACCAGCTTGAGCATTTCTTCGACACGCTCGGCCACTTGCGCTGATGACATGCCGGCGCGACGGGGGCCGAAGGCCACGTTGTCCCACACCGTCATGTGCGGGAACAGCGCGTAGCTCTGGAACATCATGTTCATCGGCGACTCGTAAGGCGGCATGCCGGCGAGATCCTTGCCGTCAAGCACGATGCGACCGGAGGTTGGCACTTCGAAGCCTGCGAGCATGCGCAGCAGCGTGCTCTTGCCGCAGCCCGAGGACCCGAGCAGCGCGAAGATCTCGCCTTTGTGGATGTCCAGGCTGACGTTGTTCACGGCCTTGTAGCCGTTGAACTCTTTCGTCAGCCCTTCGATCCGAAGGAACGCTGGCGACGTCTGCGACGCTTGCGCGCTCTGCATCACAGGCCGGTCTTGAACGACGTGTAGGTGCGTGTCATCAGGCGGCGCAGGTCGTTGTTCAGTGAATCCGGCGCAACCATCTTGGCCAGGTCGGCGGGTGGCAAAAAGACGGTCGGGTTGTTTGCCACTTCGGCGCGAATATGCTTCTTCGACTCGGGCACCGCGTTGGGGTAAAAAACCTTGTTCGTCAGGGTTGCTGCGTTTTCCGGGCGCAGCATGAAGTTGATGAACTTCTGCGCATTGCCAGGGCGCGCGGCGTCGGCGGGGATGACCATCACGTCGAAGAACAGCAAACCACCGCTCTTGGGTATCAAGGCCTGGATGTTCTGACCCGTCTTGCCGTCGATCGCACGCTGGCGCGCGATATTGTGGTCACCCGACCAGCCCAGCGACAGGCAGATCGAGCCGTTGGCCATATCGTTGATATAACCCGACGAACTGAACAGCGTCACGAAGGGGCGGATCGCCTTGAGCGTATTCGCCGCCGCGGTGTAGTCCGACGGGTTTTTGCTGAACGAAGGTTTGCCCAGGTAGTGCAGCGTGGCCGGGATGACCTCGGTGGCCGAATCGAGAAACGATACACCGCAGCCCTTGAGCTTGCTGATGTACTCGGGTTTGAAGACCAGGTCCCAGACGTTGTCGGGCATCGGTGTGCTGCCCAAGGCGGCCTTGACCTTGTCGACATTGATGCCCACCGTGGTGAAGCCCCAGAGCCAGTTCACCATGTAGTCGTTGCCGGGGTCCATGCGCCCGAGTTGCGACTGGATCGCGGGGTCGAGATTTTTCAGGTTCGGGATCTGCGCCTTGTCGAGCTTGCGCAGCAGGCCGCCGTCGATCTGCAATTTGGCCCAGTTGGACGAGGGCACCACGATGTCGTAGCCGGTTTTGCCAGCGACCAGCTTGGCGTGCACGATTTCGTTGTTGTCGAAATTGTCGTAGCGCACCTTGATGCCGGTTTCTTTTTCGAACTTGGCGAGGGTTTCTTCGCCGATGTAGTCAGACCAGTTGTAGATGTTGAGAACCTTCTCCTCTTCTTGCGCGAACAGGCTCGGGCAGGCGAGGGCCAGACTCGCAGCGACGAGGCTGGCGGCTGTGCGGGCGGCGGTGCGGGCGTATCTCGCAATCATCGTAAAACCTCCGGGGGCAGACAGGGTGGGGGACGTTGGTTGGGGCAGGCTCAAGGGCGCGGTCGTCCGAGTCTAGGGACTCGACTTGTTGCAGCCATCAGGGGAAGCGCTTGAGTGCCCGACTTGTAGAGCACGATTCAGGCCAGCCAGCCGTTGCGCTGGGCATCAGCGAGGGTCAGGTCCAGGCAGCGGCGGATCAAAGCCATCATCTCGTCGACCTGGGCGCGGGTGATGACCAGCGGCGGCGCGATGATCATGCGGTCGCCGACGGCACGCATGATCAAGCCGTTGGCGAAGCAGTGGCCGCGGCAGACCATGCCGATCGACAGCGCTTCGGGGAACGCGGCGCCGCTCGACTTGTCCTTGACGAGCAGGATCGCGCCCATCAGGCCGCAAGTCTCGGCGTCGCCGACCAGCGGGTGGTCGCGCAACGCAGCAAAACCTTCGGCGAGGTACGGCCCGACATCGTCGTGCACATGTTCGACGAGTTTGAGCTGCTGAATCAGCCGGATGTTCGCCAGCGCCACCGCACAGGCCACCGGGTGGCCGGAGTAGGTGTAGCCGTGGTTGAACTCGCCGCCCTTTTCGATCAGCACCTTGGCGACGCGGTCACCGACCATCACGCCGCCTAGGGGCACGTAGCCACTGGTGACGCCCTTGGCGAAGGTCATCAGGTCGGGCTTGAAGCCGAAGGTTTCGCAGCCGAACCAGCGCCCGGTGCGGCCGAAACCGCAGATGACTTCGTCGCTGACCAGCAGCACGCCATATTTGTCGCAGATGCGCTGGATCTCGGGCCAGTAGGTGGCCGGCGGAATGATCACGCCGCCGGCGCCCTGGATCGGCTCGCCGATAAAGGCGGCAACCTTGTCAGCGCCGACTTCGAGGATTTTGGTCTCGAGCCAGCCCGCGGCGACGATGCCAAATTCATCGCGGCTCAAGCCCTCGGGCCGGCCATGCTGCCACCAATACGGCTGCTCGACATGCACGATGCCGGGGATCGGCAACCCGCCCTGGGCGTGCATGCCACTCATGCCACCGAGTGATGCGCCGGCCATCGTCGAGCCGTGATAGGCGTTGTGGCGGCTGATGAGCACCTGGCGTTGGGGCTGGCCGAGCAGATCCCAGTAGCGGCGCACCATGCGCACGACAGTATCGTTGCCTTCGGAGCCCGACACCGAATAGAAAACATGGTTGAACTGCGGCGGCGTCACTTGCGCCAGCAGTTCGGCAAGCTCGATGGCCGGCGGCGTGGCGGTCTGGAAAAACGCGTTGTAGAACGGCAGCTCTTTCATCTGCCGCGTTGCCGCATCGACCAGCGCCTGCTGGCCGTAGCCGACATTCACACACCACAGGCCGCTCATCGCATCGAGGATGTGGTTGCCGTCACTGTCCTTGAGATAGATGTTGTCGGCGCTGGTGATGATGCGCGCGCCTTTTTTGGCCAGCGCCTGAAAATCGGTGAAAGGGTGCAGGAAATGGGCCGCATCGGCGGCCTGCCATTCTTGGGTGCTGCGCATGGTGGTGGTCCTCAAACGTGGAGCAGCAGGTGCTCGCGCTCCCACGGCGAAATGACTTTCATGAACTCGGCGTATTCGATCTCTTTGACCTCGGTGTAGACGGTGATGAACGATGCGCCCAAGATCTCGGCGAGGTCCTTTTCAGCCCGCAACAACTCCAGCGCTTCACCCAGGCTTCGCGGCAATTGGAAGTCGCCGAGGTAAGCGTCGCCCTTGCATTCGGGTGAAGGCTCGATCCGGTTCTTGATGCCGAGGTAACCGCAGGCCAGCGTTGCGGCGAGTGCCGCATAAGGGTTGGCGTCGGCGCCGATGACGCGGTTTTCAACCCGCCGCGCAGCCGGCGTCGACACCGGCGAGCGGATGCCGACGGTGCGGTTGTCGGTGCCCCACTGGATGTTGATCGGCGCTGCGTTCGAGCGCACCAGGCGGCGGTAAGAGTTGACATACGGCGCGAACAGCGCCATCGCCGCCGGCACATATTTCTGCAGGCCGCCGATGTACCAGAAAAACTCTTGGGTCGGCGTGCCGTCGTCGTTACTGAAGATATTCTGGCCGGTGGCCTTGCTGACCACGCTCTGGTGGATGTGCATCGCGCTGCCCGGCTCGCCGGCGATCGGCTTGGCCATGAATGTCGCAAACATGTCGTGCCGCAGCGCCGCTTCACGCACCGTTCGCTTGAAGAAAAACACTTCATCTGCCAGGTGCAGCGGGTGGGCGTGGAAGAAGTTGATTTCCATCTGCCCGGCGCCGACCTCGTGGATCAGCGTATCGACATTTAGCTCCATCTTTTCGCAGTAGTCGTAGACGTCTTCGAAGAGCGGGTCGAACTCGTTGACCGCGTCGATCGAATAGGCCTGGCGCGAGGTCTCGGCACGGCCGCTGCGGCCGATCGGCGGTTTGAGCGGGATGTCCGGATCGGTGTTGCGCGAGACCAGATAAAACTCGAGCTCGGGTGCGACCACAGGGTCCCAGCCTTCGGCGTCGTAGAGCTCGCAGACGCGCCGCAAAACCGAGCGCGGCGCAAAGGGCACGATCTTGCCGTCGGCATAAAAGCAGTCGTGGATGACCTGCGCGGTGGGGTCGGTAGCCCAGGGCACGATGCGCACCGTGCTCGGGTCGGGGCGCAGGTGCATATCGCGGTCGGTCGGGCTGATGACGTCGTAGTAGGGGCCTTCTTCGGGGAACTCGCCCGTCACGCCCATCGCGACCACCGCTTCGGGCAAGCGCATGCCGCGGTCTTCGGTAAATTTTTCGCGCGGCAAGATCTTGCCGCGGGCCACGCCCGTGAGGTCGGGCACGAGGCATTCGATCTCGGTGACACGATGTTTGTCGAGCCACTGTTCGAGATCGCTGAATGTGTAGTCTTTTCTGGGAACCATGGAACACCTTGGGTGAATGCTTCAGTTGCGGTTGCGGTTGCGGGTGCGGTTGAGTCTGCTGCTGCGGCTTGCGCCGTTGGCGGCGCTCAGGGCATCGGGCCTCGCGGGCGCTCGCGGTAGTTGCTGCAGGCGGCGCCGAAGGCACGCAGCATCTGCATCGACACCGGGTTGGACGCAGCCTGCCATTCCGGGTGCCATTGCACGCAAAGGTTGAAGCCGCTGGCGTTTTCGACTGAGAAGGCCTCAATGAAGCCGTCGGGCGAATGCGCCTCGACGCGCAAGCCCGATGCAAGCTGGCGCACGCCCTGGCCGTGCAGCGAGTTCACTGCGAAGCGTTGGGCGTCGACGATGCTGCTGAGCACCCCGCCAGGTTCGACGATGACGTCGTGGCGGTCGGCGTATTGCACCGCGGCGGGTTGTTGGCTGTCGGCACGGTGGTCGCCAAACGTTCCCGCGTCCTGCACTGCCTGGTACAGCGAGCCGCCAAGCGCGACGTTGGTTTCCTGCGTGCCGCGGCAGATCGCAAACAGCGGCATGCCACGCGCCAGTACCTTGGGCACCAGGGCCAAGGTCCAGGCGTCACGTTGCGGGTCGAGCGGCAGGCTCGGGTCGAGGACCGCTTCGCCAAAGTGGCTCGGGTGCACGTTCGACGGCGAGCCGGTGAGCAGCACACCATGCGCAATATCGAGCAGCGCGTTGATATCGCCCTCCTCGGCGTTGGGCACCACCAGCGGCTGGCAGCCGGCGAGCCGCACCGCGTCCAGGTACTTCTGGCCGGCGACCTGGAACGGATGCTCGCCAAGCACGCGGTTGCAGGCCGGCACCAGCACGATGGGCTTGGCTCGAGGCGAGGGGCGATTGGAGGTCGACATATTTTTTTCGGCGCTCAAACTCTCAGGCTCTCAGCCCAGCAGGTCGCGCAGGCGGTACCACGCGGTGCCGAGCACCAATGCCGGCGTGCGCAGCAGCTTGCCGCCGGGGAAGGGCCGGTTCTGCAGCCGCGCAAATACATCGAGCCGGGAGGCGTCGCCGGCAATCGCTTCGGCCACCAGTTTGCCCGCCAGGCCAGTCAGCGCCAGCCCGTGGCCCGAGAACCCCTGCAGGTAATAAATGTTGGCCGCGCCGGTGCCGCCAGGGGCCGGAAGGCGGCCGAAGTCCGGCGCGCGGCTCATCGAGATATCGACAAACCCGCCCCACGCAAACTCGACATCGATATCGGCCAACTGCGGGAAGGTGCCGACCATGCGCGCGCGCATGCTCGTCGCCAGGTTCATCGGTGTGGCCGTGGTGTAGCTGACGCGGCCACCGTAGAGCATGCGGTGGTCGTTGGTGGTGCGGAAATAGTCGAGCACGAAGTTGGTGTCGCAGACCGCCGAACGCGACGGGATCAGCAAGTCGGCGCGCTCTTTGGCGATCGGCGCGCTGCAAGCGATATAGGTGCCCACCGGCATGATGCGGCGCTCGATCTGCGGCGCCAAACCTTGCAGATAAACATTGCCAGCCAGAAGCACATGGCGTGCCCGCAATTCGCCGCCGGCGGTGCGCAGAACCGGTGCGGCACCGGGTTCGATCGACGTCACTGCGCTGTTTTCGTGGATCACGGCGCCGGCCTGCTGCGCCGCGCGGGCGATGCCCAGCGTGTATTTCAGCGGGTGCATGTGACCTGAGCGCGGGTCGTGCACGCCGCTGTGGTAGCGCGGGCTGGCGACCCAGCGGCCGATCTCGGTGCTGCTGACGTGCTGTTGCCGATAGCCGTACTGCCGCTCGATATGTTCGGCCCAGCGGGCCAGATCGCGGCCTTTGCGCGCGCCGACCGCGACGCCGAGATAACCGTCGCGCCAATCGCAGTCGATCTGATGAATCGCGCAGCGGCCGCGGATCAGGTCGAGCGCTTCGATCGTCATCGCCCAGACGCGCCGGGCATCGTCGGGCCCAAGTTGGGCTTCGATCGTCGCCTGGTCACAGGCCAGGCCGTGGATGGCCTGGCCACCGTTGCGCCCACTGGCGCCGGAGCCGACTTCGCGCGCTTCGAGCACGGTGACGCTGAAGCCCTTTTGCGCCAGTTCCAGCGCCGCCGACAAACCCGCCAGCCCGGCGCCGACCACGGCCACATCGCAAGAGACTGACCCCACCAATGCCGGATGGCTGCGATCTCGCTGCACGGTGGCGGCGTAATACGAGTGGCGCGTCAGTTCGCTATCGGTGCTGAGCAGGGACATGGGTTGAAGCGCTAGGCAAGGCCCTCGTGCGTGTGCGTGTTCGCTAGCTGTCGGCCGATAAGCGTGTCGGAGAAAGCGGTCTCTCAGGCAGCGCGGCGGATCGCGCCACGCAAGGTGTCGACGATCTGGTCGATTTGCGCGGCCTCGATGACCAGCGGCGGCGAGATCGCCACCGTGTCGCCGGTGGTGCGCAACAGCAGGCCTTTGTCGTAGCAGTCGAGGAAGATATTCGTCGCGCGTTTGGCGGGTTGGCCGGCGATGCCGCTCAACTCGACGCCGCCGACCAAGCCGATATTGCGGATGTCGATCACGTTGGGCTCGCCGCGCAACGAATGCAGCGCTTCGGCCAGGTGTTTTTCCAGGCTCGCAGCGCGGGTGAGCAGGCCTTCGTCGGCGTAGGTCTCCAGCGTCGCCAGACCGGCGGCACAGGCCAGCGGGTGCGCCGAGTAGGTGTAGCCGTGGAAAAACTCGATCAAATGATCAGGCCCGTCCATGAAGGCGTCGTGGATCTTTTGTTTGCAGATCACCGCGCCCATCGGCACCGCGCCGTTGGTCAGGCCTTTGGCGACGCTCATCAGGTCGGGCGTGACACCGAAGGTCTGCGATCCGAACGGGTTGCCGGTGCGCCCGAAGCCGGTGATGACCTCGTCAAAGATCAGCAAGATGCCGTGTTTGTCGCAGATCTCGCGCAGGCGCTGCAAGTAGCCTTGTGGCGGGATCAGCACGCCAGTCGAGCCGGCCACCGGTTCGACGATCACGGCCGCGATCGTCGATGCATCGTGCAGCGCGACGATGCGCTCCAGGTCGTCGGCAAACTCAGCGCCATGCGCCGGCTGGCCAACGCTGAAGGCATTGCGCGCGGGGTCGTGGGTGTGGCGGATGTGGTCGACGCCGGCGAGCAGGGTGCCGAACATCTTGCGGTTGGCGACGATGCCGCCGACCGAGATGCCGCCGAAATTGACACCGTGATAACCACGCTCGCGGCCGATCAGCCGGGTGCGCGCGCCTTCGCCGCGAACGCGGTGGTAGGCGATGGCCATCTTCAGCGCCGTCTCGACCGCTTCCGAGCCCGAGTTGGTGAAGAAGACCTTGTTCATGCCTTCGGGCGCAAGCTTGGCCACCCGGTCGGCGAGTTCAAAGGCCTTCGGGTGCGCCATCTGGAAGGGCGGCGCGAAGTCGAGTTCTGCAGCCTGGTCCTGGATCGCCTGCACGATCTTCTGCCGGCCGTGGCCCGCGTTGACACACCACAAGCCGGCCACGCCGTCGAGGATCTGCCGACCCTTGTCGTCCCAATAAAACATGCCCGACGATCGGCTGAGCATGCGCGGCGCGCGCTTGAACTGCCGGTTCGCCGTGAAGGGCATCCAGAAAGCGTCGAGATCGTCGGGTTTGTACATCGTTGACTCCAATCGCGTGGGCAGTCTGTGGCCGTTGAAAGCGCGCCGTCCGGTTGCCTGGCGCGCCGACAAGCAGTGTCGCCAAGGGCTGCTTCGGAGTCTAGCCACCCTGGCCCGCAATCGGCTTGCGAGGTGGTGGCGGGCAGACCCTTGGTATCGCAATAAAATGCGGCCGTAACCAGTACTGCCAAAACAAAATGCGAATCGACGGCAAATCAGTGCAACTGGATGCGATCGACCGGGCGATCCTGTCCGAACTGCAAAGCGACGGTCGGTTGTCGAACCAGGATCTCGCGCAACGCGTGCACCTGTCGCCATCGGCATGCTTGCGGCGCGTCAAGCAGCTCGAAGATGCGGGTGTCATCGCGCAGTACGTCGCGTTGCTCAATGCCAAGGCGGTGGGCGCGCATGGCACCAGCTTCACGATCATCAACCTGGCATCGATGAACAACAACCTGCTCGAGTCTTTCGAGCAGGCGGTCAAACAAGAGCCGCAGATCCTGGACTGTTACTACGTCGCCGGCTCCAACGACTACCTGATCCGCTTTGCCTACCGCGATGCCGAAGACCTGGAACGCTTTCACACCGAAGTGCTGATGCGTCTGCCCGGCGTCGAGCGATCGAACTCGATGCTCGTGCTGCGCACCGTGAAGAAGACGACGGCGCTGCCGGTTTAAGGCAACTTCGGTGTCTCGCTGCGGGTACGCGCGGCGACGCGGCCGCAGAGATAGGTCCAGACAAAGTGCGCCGCCGCGTAGGACGTCAGTTCAGCGTGGTCGTAGGGGGGCGCGACCTCGACGCAGTCCATGCCGATAAACGGCAGGTCGCCGAGTTCTTCAAGCATCGTCAACACCTGGCTGGTGCTCAGGCCGCCAGGTTCTGGGGTGCCGGTGCCGGGCGCAAACGCCGGATCGAGGCAGTCGATATCCAGGCTCAGGTAGACGGGTGGGTTGCCGTGCGCGCCGAGTCTATTTTGGATCGCAGCCAGCACGCGGCCAAGCTGCAACTGGCCGTCCAGGCCGCGCAAAGCGCGCGCCGTGAAGATCTGCCCGCCTTGGTCGGCAACGTATTCGCGGGCTTCGCGCGTGCCGGCCGAGCGGATGCCGATCTGCGTAAAACATTCGCGGATCACCAGCCCTTGTTCGATCGCCTCGTAGACCCAGGTGCCGTGCCCACTGGGCTCGCCGAAGTGGTCGGCCCAGGTATCGCAGTGGGCGTCGAAGTGGATCACCGCCAGCGGGCGGCCGAGCCACTCAACATAGGCACGCAGCAGCGGCAAGGTGATCGAGTGGTCGCCGCCAAGCCAGGCCATGTGGTGTTGGCGCAGCAGCGGTGCGACGAGCGGCGCCATCGCCGCGCGCATCGACTGCAAGCTGGTATTGGGCAGCGCGAGATCACCGGCATCGCCGAGCTGGGCCAGTGGCGAGACGTTGAAATGCGGGTGCGTCGCGTCGCACAGCATGTGGCTGGCCTGGCGGATTTCGCGCGGGCCGAAACGCGCGCCGCTGCGGTTGGTCGTGGATCCGTCCCACGCGATGCCGGCCACGGCATAGGGCAGGCCCGGCGTTGCAGCGGGCGCCTTCAGGAAATGGCTGTTCGACATGAAGGCAAATGAAGACATCGCGGCGGGCCGGGGTGAGTCGGAGGTCAAGGGGTCGCGGATGATACGGAGGACGGTTTTGGGGCCTGCCGCGATTGGCTGCCATATCGCATCGCGAAATCCGATGTCCAGCCGATGAAATCGCAGATCGTCGCAACCCGGCGGCAGGCTTCACAAAAGGCAATCGCATTCCGCATTGCGGCAAGCCGAAGCCAAGTTGTTGATTTACATAGAGTAGAAAATAACTCTTCTATAAGACATAAGTTAGTGTTTGACGGGTTTTGGCGCTACGCTTCGGCCATCGCATTTTGTTCTCAACCCTTTGCTTCCCAGGAGCCCCGCATGAGCCAGCCGAACCGCCCCAGCCGCGAACAACAAGCCACCGCCCTTGAGAAAGACTGGGCGGAAAACCCGCGCTGGGCCGGCATCCAGCGCGGCTACAGCGCTGCCGATGTGGTGCGCCTGCGTGGGTCGCTGCCGATCGAACACACGCTGGCGCAGCGCGGTGCAGAAAAACTCTGGCGCCTGATCAACACCGAGCCCTTCGTCAACACCCTGGGCGCGTTGACCGGCAACCAGGCCATGCAGCAGGTAAAGGCCGGCCTGAAGGCGATCTACCTGTCGGGCTGGCAGGTGGCGGCCGACGCCAACGACAACGGCGAGATGTACCCCGACCAGTCGCTGTACTCGGTCGACTCGGTGCCCAAGGTCGTGCGCCGCATCAACAACGCTTTTGCGCGTGCTGACCAGATCCAGTGGAGCGAAGGCAAGGACGAGATCGACTTCTTTGCACCCATCGTCGCCGACGCTGAAGCAGGCTTCGGCGGCGTGCTCAACGCCTTCGAGCTGATGAAATCGATGATTGACGCCGGCGCTGCCGGGGTGCACTTTGAAGACCAACTGGCCTCGGTCAAAAAATGCGGGCACATGGGCGGCAAGGTGCTCGTGCCGACCCGCGAAGCAGTGGCCAAGCTCGTCGCCGCGCGCCTGGCTGCCGACGTGATGGGCACGCCGACGATCCTGCTCGCGCGCACCGATGCCGAAGCCGCCGATCTGGTGACCAGCGATGTCGATGACAACGACAAGCCTTTCACGACCGGCGAGCGCACCGTCGAAGGATTTTTCAAGACCCGCAACGGCCTGGACCAATCCATCAGCCGCGGCCTGGCCTACGCGCCCTACGCCGACCTGATCTGGTGCGAAACAGGCAAGCCCGACCTCGGGTTTGCCAAGGCCTTTGCCGATGCGATCCACGCCAAGTTCCCGGGCAAGCTGCTGGCCTACAACTGCAGCCCCAGCTTCAACTGGAAGAAAAATCTCGACGACGCCACGATCGCCAAGTTCCAGCGTGAGCTCGGCGCGATGGGCTACAAATTCCAGTTCATCACGCTGGCCGGTTTCCACAGCCTGAACTACGGCATGTTCGACCTGGCCTACGGTTATGCGCGCAACAACATGACCGCTTTTGTCGAACTGCAGCAGAAGGAATTTGCGGCCGCGGAGCGGGGCTTCACCGCCGTCAAGCACCAGCGCGAGGTCGGCACAGGTTACTTCGATGCGGTGACGACGACGATCGAAAAACTGGCCTCGACATCGGCACTCAAGGGCTCCACCGAAGACGAGCAATTTTTCGACGGCACGAACCATTGATCTCACTGCGGCGCAGTCCCGGGCAGCAACGCCCGGGACTGCGATTGGCCCCGGTCAGTGCCGCTGTGGCCGATCCCGATCACCAATCCCTGATGTCCGGGTTGTCGTAGACGTAGGTGTTGGGCAGCGCCAGGTTCGAAAACGAAAACGACAGGCTCGTGTCGAGCGCGCTGACCTGGTGCCACCAGGCCAGCGGCAGGAATACCGTATCGCCGGGCTGTGCAATCACTTCGAGCACCTGCACACCTGCAAGATCAGGGTGCCGATGAAAGTCGGGTTGATCCAAGTTCACGGCGCTGAAGACGTTGTGGTGGTTGTACAGCCGCGGGGTCTGCAGCGGCGAGATGAAGCGCCAGCGTTTGCGGCCGACGACCTGGGTGTGGAACAGCATCAGCGTATCGTGGTGCAGCGGCGTCACGGTGCCGGCCGGGCCGAACCAGAACGACGACGCCCCAGGCAACCGGGCCCGGTCGCAGACCCGCGGCAGGCTGCCAATATCGGCCAGCAGCGGCGCAAAACCGGGCTGCCGCAGCAGCTCGTTGTTAGCCGTGAGGTAGTGGTCGTTGCTCGGGCCGCCTTGGACAACCAGATCAACAAAGTCACGCAGCAACAGCTGGTGCCGGTGAGCCAGTTTGTTTTCTTCGTAACGCGGGTCGGCCGAACGTTCCGCCTGGACCTCGACATCAAGGTGCCCAAACCGCTGGCGCAGATCGGCCGGCGACCAGCGTTTCATCGCCGGCCAGTCGCGGGTGACGTCGGTCAGCACCACCGGGCGGCAGCCGACGACGAAGCGCTCGATGAACTCGTCCAGCGGCGGCTCGGGGATGCGCTCGACCGCCGCGTCGCCGGGCCTGAGCTCCCAGACTTTCTGCAAATTGCCGACCACCGACTCGAGCTTTCGATGCAGCTGCTGCATCCGCCGCGCGGCGAGAAAAGCCGGGTCGCTTTCGATGTCCAGGATCGCCCGGCGGCTGACAGCCGGGTGCAGGCCAGCACCGGTCATCGTCAGCAGCATCGACTCCGGCGTGCAGTTGCGCAGACGCTGCTCGGCCACCCATTGACGCCACCCGGCGTCCAGCGTGGTGGTCGGCTCGGGCGCCGGGTCGGGCGCCCGCGGTGCGGCGGTTGGCAGGGGCATCGGGGCGGACTCTACTGCCGCGCCGCGCGCTTGTGGCGTTGCAGGCGCATCGACCCCCGCAAACCGGCGGTCAGGGGTCAGACGCTGCGCGACCGCCAGTGCACGAGCAGCGCGAAGCTGGCCGCCGAAATCACCAGCGCGATCAAAAGCGTCGGCGAGATCGTCGCCTGCAGGGCGCGCAGGAAGTCGCTCAGCGCCCAGGCCGGCGCGTTGCCGAGGGCGACCATCAAGTCCGCAGGATTCTCCACATCCGGATGGGCCGGGTTGGGCGAAAACATCGCACCCCCGGCGTTGTGAAATAGGCGATCCAGAAATTCCGTGATCGGTGTGAATCCCGCGATGCGCTGCACACCGAAGTCGGCCAACGCCAGCCCGACAGGCAGCACCACCAAGCCCCAACTTCTGAAATAAGCGGTAGCGAGCATCAGCAGCAAAATCAGCGGTGAGAGCCACAAAATAGCCAGCGGGATCCCGGCGGCGGCCCGCAGCGCGGTGGCGGCGGCCGCCGGGGCGATGACACCCCAAGGCAGCGCAAGCCACTCGCCGACGCCGTAGGCCCGCGACACCAGCACCAACGAAGCCACGATGCCGCTGAACAAACCGATGCCGATCGCAACCACCGGCACGGCAATCAGGTGCACCAGCAGCGGCACGCCCAGGCTCGCGCCATGGCCGACCGGCATCGACAGCCAGAATTCGTTGGAGCGGTCGCCATGGTCACGCCGGGCCAGGCCGGCGGTCAGGATCAGCGATGTCGCGCCGAGAACGGCGGTGGTCACGGCGGTCGCGATCGCCAAACAGATCATCGTCACCACGGTCGGCATCGCGGTGCCCATCTCGGCTTCGAGCTCGCCTTTGAAGTCGTTCTGGCCAAGCGTGACGATGAGCATCGCCACCACCAGCGGCGCAATCGAGACCATTGCCCAGCCGAATCGATGCTGCAGCCATTCGCGCTGAACCAGCGCCTTGAAAGTATTCATGAGGGGTTGCTCCGGCAAGGCTTCAGAACTGGGTGCGGTTGATTTCCGGCCGTCGCGTGAGTGCAACAAACAGGTCCACCAGGCTCGGCCGCAGCCGCGGGCCGAGGGCCTGGATGTCCGCCGGCGGTTCACCGTCGAAGAGTGCCGCCTGGCCACCTTGCACGCGGTAGCGCAGCAGCGGGTGCGCGGCCATCACGCGGTCGTTGGCAGCGGGGTCGTGGCTGACCGCGACGAAGCGGCGATCCAGGTCTTCCAGGCTCATCGACAGCACCAGCTTGCCGTCGTTGAGCATCAGCACGTCGGAGAGCAAGGTTTCGATCTCTTCGACCTGGTGGGTGGAGATCACGACGCTGCGCTCGCCGTCGCACCACTCGTCGATGAGCATCTCGTAAAAGGCCTTGCGCGACAGCACGTCCAGGCCGAGCGTGGGTTCGTCGAGGATCATCAGCCGCGCGTCGATCGACGCGATCAAAGCCAGATGAGCCTGCACGACCATGCCCTTGGACAAGGTCTTCACCTTGTCGCGCAAACCCACGCTGGTGCGGCGCAGCAGCGTCCTGGCGCGGTCGGCCGAGAAGCGGGGATGCAGCGCCATCATCAGCGTGATCAGTTCGCTGACGCGCGCCCAGCGCGGCAGCGTCGCGACGTCGGGGATGTAGCAGGCTGATTGCAGCAGCGCGACACGGTCACGGCGCGGGTTCAGGCCGAGCACGCTCAAGTCTCCGCTGCCTTGCAGCAGGCCGACCATGGCTTTCATCAGCGTCGTCTTGCCGGCGCCGTTGTGCCCGAGCAGGCCGACGACGCGCCCCTTGGGGATGTTGAAGCTGACATCGTCGAGGGCGGACTTGCGCCCGTATTGAAAGCTCAAGCCCTTGGCCTGCACCAGAAATTCCGTCGTCTCGCTCATCACTGCAACTCCCAGTTCAGTTGGTCCGGGCTGATCCCCAGGCGACGCAATCGGGCGCGCAGGCGCGGCCATTCTTCTTCGACAAAACGGCGCCGCTCGGCGGCGAGCAGACGATCACGCGCGCCGACCGTGACGTAAAGGCCGATGCCGCGGCGGGCCTCGAGCAAGCCATCGTCACCGAGCGATTGCAGCGCGCGGTTCACCGTCAGCGGGTTGAGCATGTAGCGGCCGGCCAGCGCCCGCACCGACGGCATCGCGTCGCCTTCGGGCGGGTCGCCGTCGAGCAGATCCTGCGTCAGCAGGTCGGCCAGTTGCCGGTAGATCGGCGATGTCTGATCCCAGGTTTGCATTGTCTTGGTGGCTCGCGTCCGCCAGGTGTGTTGCTGATGTAGCACACCATAACAGCGGCGTTTCTGCCTCGCACCGGGGTTGCGACAGGCTGCAGCGATCGGCGACAGGCTGCGGCGCCGCAGGTTCCGCGCAGCAGGCCGCTGCGCTTGAACTCATTTCATCAGCGTCTGCTCGATGAACTTCACCGTCGCATAGAACTGGAAATCGGCATTCTCCTTGCGGACGAAGCCATGGCCTTCGTTCTCGCCGCGCAAGTACCACACCGGCAGGCCGTTGGCGCGCACCTTGGCGACGATCTGCTCGCTCTCGGTGAACGGCACCCGCGGATCGTTCCTGCCCTGCACCACGAACAAGGGTTTCTTGATTCGCTCGGCGTTGTTCAGTGGCGCAATACGCTCCAGGAAAGCGCGCATCTGGGGGTCGCGTTCATCGCCGTACTCCGCGCGGCGCAAGTCCCGCCGGTAGCTTTCGGTATTGGTCAGGAAGCTGACAAAGTTGGACGGCCCGACAACCGAAATGCCGCCGACGATGCGGTCGCTGTAGTGCACCGCCGCCGCCAACGTCATGTAGCCGCCGTAGCTGCCGCCGGCAACCAGCACACGCGAAGCATCGAGGTGGGGCTGGGTGGCGATCCAGTCGAAGAGGGCACCGACATCCTTCACCGAATCTTCTCGCTTGACGCCGTTGTCCAGGGTCAGAAAGGTCTTGCCGTAGCCCGACGAGCCGCGCACGTTGGGCTCGATGATCGTGATCCCCATCTCCTGCACGAAGTAGTTCCAGCGGCCCATGAAACCCATCGTGGCCTGGGCCTCGGGGCCGCCGTGGATGCTGACGATCACCGGCCGCTTGCCGGCAAAGCGGGCGGGAGGCCGGGTCATCAAACCCGACACCGTCAGACCGTCGAAGCTCTCCCAGCGCACGATGCTTTGATCAGCGAAGCCCGACGGTTCGACGCCAGGCGGCGCGTAGGCGCGTGTCCATTGCACGTTACGGCCGCTGGCCGGATCGAGCACAAAGATCTGGCTCGGGCCTTTTGTGCTGTTCAAAGAATAGGCCAGCCCATGTGAGCTGCGGTGAAAAGCCAGGTTGTTGTCGATGCCGCCGGCTGGCAGCGCCGGCGCGTTCAACTCCTTCAGTGATTGCGCATCGAACAGACGCAACTCGTCGCGGCCGTCGTGGTTGATCTGCGCGGCAAGCCAGCGCCCGTCGTCCGACGCCGCGGCGCCGCTCACGTCCCAGGGAATGTGGCTTGTCATGCGCGTCAGCGCACCGCTGGCTAGGTCCAGCGACATGCCTTCGCGGAACTCGCCGGCACGATCGCTGACGACGAACAGGCGCTTGCCGTCTTTCGAGAAACCGCCGGCAAAGTGCGTGGCCTTGACGTTTTCTCCCGGCGCCGGCAAGACTTGGCGCCGCGCGCCGTTGTTCATGTCGATGAGCCAAACCTGCGACTCGTTGGCCGACAGGTAGCGGATGAACGCGACCCAACGCTCGTCGTCTGAAATGTCGCCGGCAAACCAGCCCGGCCCGGGCAGTTCGGCCAACTGCCGCTTGTTTTGCGGTTGGGCCGGGTCGACCAGCCATAGCGCCGTGTTGATCGTTGCGCGGGTGCCTCCCTGTGCGGTACGGTCCAGCGGCACCGAGGTGAGCAACAGCTGTGACGAGCGCCGCAGCCAGCCGGCCATCGAATGGGCTTCGTCCGGGTTGGTCAGCAGCGTGGTCTGGCGCGTAGCCACGTCAAGGCGGTAGATCTGGTTGGCTTCGTCGCCGCCCTTGGCGCGCTCAAAGACGATGTAGCGGCCATCGCGCGGCTCGTAGCTGGCGCGGGCCACGCGTTCGCCGCCGTCGGTCAGTTGCATCAGCTCGCCCATCGGTCTGTCGAGGCGGTAGATCTGCGACACGCTGTCGCCGGCCTTGCGGTGCGCCACCAGCATCTCGCTGCGCGTGGGGTGCCAATCGACAAAGCTATGGCCGCGGAAGTCGGTGTAGCGCGCCACCCGCTCGACCAGCGAGCTCGGGATCGGCGGGATGCCTTGTGCCAACAGATTGGCGTTCGGCGGCAGCACCGTATCGGCCGGCGGCGTCGACGAAGTCGCCGCGCAGGCAGCGAGCAGGGTTGCGATGGCGATGGGCGCCAAGGCACGGGCGAGAGCGAAAGCAGATTGAGGCACTTTGCAGTTCTCCTGTGGGTGTCGCGTGCGGGCCGTGGCGGGCCGTTGTGTGGCGCGGGCCGGAACGTCCAGCAGCGGCGCCTGGCGAGGCTACATCGACGCCAACAGCATCTCGAGGTACTCGTCGCGCGTGGCGATGCGCGGGTTCGTCTTGTGGCAATGGTCGGCCATCGCACCGTCGATGACACGCTCAAAGATATCCGGCGTGACCCCGATCGCAGCCAGCCCACTGGGCAGACCGAGGCGCGCGTTGATCTCGCGCAAGCCTTCGGCCAACTCGCTGCCGCGGCTGTCGCAAGGGCCGATGCCCATCGCCTGCGCCATGCGCTGCAAGCGTTGTTCGCGCTGGATCGACTCGGCCTGCGCGTTGAACTTCACGACTGCCGGCAGGAACATCGCGTTGAGCGTGCCATGGTGCAGCCGCGGGTTGACGCCGCCAAGGCTGTGGCTGAGCGAATGCACGCAGCCCAGGCCCTTCTGGAACGCCATCGCGCCTTGCATGCTCGCGCTCATCATGTTCCAGCGCGCATCGCGGTCGTCGCCATTGCGGGTGGCACGTTCGATGTGCGACCAGCCACGTGCCAGGCCGTCGAGCGCGATGCCATCGGCGGGCGGGTTGACGGCGGGTGCCATGAAGGTTTCCATGCAGTGCGCGATCGCGTCCATGCCGGTCGCCGCGGTAAGCATCGGCGGCAGGCCAAGCGTGAGTGCCGGGTCGAGGATCGCGGTCTTGGGCACCAGGTGCCAGGAATGAAAACCGAGCTTGCGGCCATCGTCGACGATCAGGATCGCGCCGCGTGCGACTTCGCTGCCGGTGCCGGCGGTGGTCGGCACGGCGATCAGCGGCGCGACACGTTCGCTGATCTTCGGACTGCCCCCTTCGATGGTCGCGTAGGTCTTCAGTGCGCCTTCGTGGGTGGCCATGATCGCGACGCCTTTGGCCAGGTCGATGCTCGAGCCGCCTCCCACCGCGATCAGGCCGTCGCAGCCATTCGCACGATAGGCCGCGGCGGCCGCGCGCACTGCGGCTTCGGTCGGGTTCGATGGCGTGCCGTCAAACACCGCATGGTCAAGGTCGCCGAGGGCGGTCGTGGCCAGCGCCAGCACACCCGCCGCGCGCACCCCGGCGTCGGTGACGACGAGCGGCTTTTTCATGCCGACACGGATGCACTCGGCAGGCAGCAGGCTCACGGTGCCGAAGTCGAGGTGGATCTGGGTGACGTAGTAGATGAAGGCCATGCGCTTGGGTCTCGTCAGGTCAGCGATGCAGCAGTATGCATGCCGCGCAGCGGCCCGGCCGCAGTGTCCGCTGGGACTTAACGCGGCGCCAGAAAGCGGTCGTGAAAGGCCATGCCGACCAGCATCGCGACGATAAAACCCAGCGCTTCGACCGACCCCGACGCGGCGGCCACGATCACTGGCCCCGGGCAAAAACCCGCGATGCCCCAGCCGATGCCGAAGAGCGCACCACCGAGCACCAGGCGCCGGTCGATGACGGTGTCACCGGGCAGTTCGATCGGCGCGCCGGTCCACGACCGTGGCTGCCGCTGCGCCCGGGCAAAAGCGAACACGCCAACGGCGATGGCGCCGCCCATGACCAACCCGAGGCTGGGGTCCCAGGCGCCGAAGAAGTCCAGGAAACCCTTGACCTTGGCTGGGTCGGTCATACCGCCGGCAATCAGTCCGAGGCCGAAGATGAGCCCGCTGGCGAGTGCAAAGATCGAGTTCATGGTCGGCTTTCAGAACAGGTGCCGCAGCACAAAGACCGTCGCCGCGCCGGCGCCGATGAAGGTCATCACATTGACCAGCGAACGCAGCGAAAACCGGCTTAAGCCACAGACGCCATGGCCGCTGGTGCAGCCATTGCCCATGCGCACGCCAATGCCCACCAGCAGCCCGGCGGCGACCAGGCCAGCCCAGCCGACATCCAGCCGCATCGCAGGCAGCGGCGCCACCATCTGCCACAACCAGGGCGCCAGCAGCAGCCCGGCGATGAACAGCAGCCGGCTGCGCTCGGGCACCAGGCTGGAGCCTGACAAAATCGCGCGCAGCGGGCTCGCGACGATGCCCGCGATGCCGGCGACGCGGCCGTTGCCCAGGATGTAGATCGCCGAGGCCAGGCCGATGAGCAGGCCGCCGACCAGCGACGCCGCGGGGGTGAATGCATTCCAGTCGATGGTCATCGGTCGATCCTTTATAAGTGGTTGATTATGTAATAGTCGAGCCTGGCGCATGCCCTCCGCACGCGCACGCGCCCGGTACGCCCAGCGCAAGCATCCCGGAGACCGATCGATGACCACCGCCAGCATCCAGACCTTTTTCGACTCGGCCACCTGCACCGCAACCCATGTCGTCGCCTGCCCGGACACCGGCATCGCGGCGATCATCGACAGCGTGCTGGACTTCGAGGCGAAGTCCGGACGCACGTCAACGGCGTCGGCTGACAAGGTGTTGGCCCATGTCGGTGAACGCGGTTTGACGGTGGCATGGCATCTGGAAACGCATGCTCACGCCGACCACCTGTCTGCCGCACCGTACCTGCAACAGCGGCTCGGCGGCAAGATCGCGATCGGCAGCCAGATTTGCGCGACACAGGCGGTCTTCAAGGGCATCTTCAACACCACCGACCTGGCCACCGACGGATCGCAGTTCGATCGTCTCTTTGGGGCCGACGAAGTCTTTGCGATCGGCAGCCTGCAGGCCAGGGCACTGCAAACGCCCGGGCATACACCGGCCTGCATCAGCTACCTGGTCGGCGACGACGTCTTCATCGGCGACACCCTGTTCATGCCGGACTACGGCAGCGCCCGCTGCGACTTTCCGGGCGGCGACCCGCGTGCGCTGTACCAGTCGATCCGCAGGCTGCTCGCGCTGCCAGGCGCGACGCGCATGCACCTGTGCCACGACTATTCACCCAACGGGCGGCCGCCGATGTGGCAGACGACGGTCGCCGAGCAACGCGCCGCCAACGTGCATGCCCATGAGGGCATCGGCGAAGATGAATTTGTCGCCATGCGCAGCGCACGCGACAAAACCCTGGGCGTGCCGGCGCTGTTGCTGCCGGCGATCCAGGTCAATATCCGCGCCGGCCACTTGCCGCCGGCTGAGAGCAATGGCAAGCACTACCTGAAGATTCCGCTGAATGTGATTTGAGGGCGACGCGTAGAGTTTTATGGGGTATTCCCGAAAGCGCTGAACTTCACTCAAGTCTAATATTCAGATTTGCTGATATATGACTTCATTTCACAAGTTCATCGATGCAGGCTGACGCCACGCGGACCGGGCGTTTGATCAAGGCGCCAGAAAATTTCATCGCCGGTTCAAGCGGCGTGCAGCGGGTCCTCGCCGAATGCAAGCAGGGCCGGCGCGACTTCTTGCGCGCGGCTTTTGTCGCCGCGGGCTCATCGACCGTTGCGGGTGCAGGTGTGGCATCCGCAGCGGCCGCGGCGCCGTCACGCGTGGGTGAGGGCGATAACAACATCCTCGAATTGCCCGAACACAGCCGCGGCCTCGGTCAGCCGGTAGTCACTGATGGCTACGGCAGGCCATCGCGCTTCGAGGCCAATGTGCAGCGCCGGCAGAGCCCGGGGCTGACACAGACAACGCAAGCGTCTGTATCGTTTGCGCCGCTGCAGTCGCTGTTTGGCATCGTCACGCCGTCGGGCCTGCACTTCGAGCGCCACCACCAAGGCTGGTGGGATATCGATCCGTCCAAACACCGGCTGATGATCAACGGCAGCGACACCAAGCTGGTGAAAAAGCCGATGGTCTTCACGGTCGACGAACTGATGCGCCTGCCGTCGGTGAGCCGCTTTCACTTCATCGAATGTGGCGCCAACACCGGCATGGAGTGGGGCAATGTCGCGGTGCCGACCTGCCAGTACACCCACGGCATGCTGAGCTGCAGCGAATTTACTGGCGTGCGATTGAAGACCTTGCTCGACATGGCCGGCGTCGACTACCGGCGCGGCCGCTATGTGCTGGCAGAAGGCGCCGACGGCTCGTCGATGACACGCACCGTGCCGATGGAGCTGATCGAAAGCGGCGACGTCTTTGTCGCCTACGGCCAGAACGGCGAAATGCTGCGGCCTGAGAACGGCTACCCGCTGCGACTGGTGGTGCCGGGTGTGCAGGGCGTGAGTTGGGTCAAATACCTGCGCCGCATCGAAGTTGGCGACCAGCCGTATGGCAGCAAGGACGAGGTGCTGCACTACCTCGACCTGATGCCCGGTGGCCTGCACCGGCAGTACACGAGCACGCTGGAATGCAAGAGCGTGGTCACGACGCCGTCGGGCGGGCAGGTGCTGCTCGACAAGGGCTACTACTGCCTGAGCGGCCTGGCCTGGTCTGGCCGTGGCAAGGTGCGCCGGGTCGATGTATCGGTCGATGGCGGCCGCAACTGGCGCGCTGCACGCCTGCAAACACCCGTCCTGGACAAGTGCCTGACCCGCTTCAGCCTCGACTGGGCCTGGGACGGCCAGCCGGCGCTGGTGCAAAGCCGCGCCACCGACGACACCGGTTACGTGCAGCCGAGTTATAGGCAACTGCGTGCGGTGCGTGGCTCGCGGTCGATCTATCACAACAACGCCATCCAGACCTGGTTGGTGCAGGCCAGCGGCGAGGTGCGCAATGTCCAGTTGTCGTGACATCGTCGTTGCGATCCTGCTGGCGTCGATGGCCTTTGTAGCCGCCGCGCAGGGCGTTGCGGCGGCGTATCCGGGCATTGGCCGCGCCGCGACGCCGGCCGAAGTCAGCGCCTGGGACATCGACGTGCGGCCCGATTTCAAGGGCTTGCCTGCCGGGGCTGGCAGCGTCGCCGACGGCATGAAACTGTGGGAAGCGCAATGCGCTTCTTGCCACGGTGTTTTTGGCGAGAGCAACGAGGTCTTTGCGCCGATCGTCGGTGGCACCAGCAAGGCCGATGTCAGCAGCGGGCGCGTCGCGCGCCTGACCGATGCGAGTTATCCCGGCCGCACGACGCTGATGAAACTGAGCTCGCTGTCGACGCTATGGGACTACATCCATCGCGCGATGCCGTGGACGGCGCCGAAGACGCTGAAGCCTGACGAGGTCTACGCCGTGACGGCCTACATCCTCAACCTCGGCGGCGTCGTGCCTGATGGCTTTGTGCTGTCGAACCGCAATGTCGCCGAAGTGCAGGGCTGGTTGCCCAACCGCAATGGCACGACGACGGCGCATGCGCTGTGGCCGGGGCCACGGGCCAGTCAGCGCCGACCCGATGTCGCCGCCGCTGCCTGCATGAAGGACTGCACCACCGAGCCCACCGTGGCGTCGTTCCTGCCTGACCACGCCCGCAACGCGCATGGCAATCTTGCCGAGCAGAACCGCAGCGTCGGCGCCCAACGTGGTGCCGATACGAGCCGGCCGGGCGCGGCCGGCGGGGCCTTGGCCGCGACGCCTACCGTGCCGACGGCACAGACCGCCGCCGGACTCGCGATCGCCCGCAAATATGCCTGCACGCTCTGCCACGCCAGCGACACCCGACTCGTCGGCCCGGGCTTCAAGGAGATCGCCACACGCTACGCTGGCCGCAGCGACGCCGCCTCGTATCTGGCGGGCCGCATTGCGGCCGGCAGCGTCGGTGTCTGGGGTGCAGTGGCCATGCCGGCGCAGAGCCTGCCGGCGGCCGAGGCACAATCGATCGCAAGATGGCTTGCCGATGGTGCGCGGCGCTGAGGTTTTGTTTTTGAAGCAGATGAAGGAGAACCCGATGAAATCCCGCCGACAGGTTTTGCTGCGCTCGACACAAGTCGCAGCGATGCTCGCGAGTCTCGGCTTGTTGCCGCATACAGCGCAGGCCCAGGCGGCCGGCTTCAATACGGCGGCGTTTGACGCCAAGTCGATGGCCGATGTGATGAAAGCGCTTGGCGCCGCGGCGCCGGTGGCGAGCAAGGACGTCATCGTCACCGGCCCGGATATCGCCGAAAACGGCGCGGTGGTGCCGATCGGCGCGTCGACCACCTTGCCCGGTGTGAAACGGCTGCTGCTGCTGGTGGAGAAAAACCCGTCGATGCTGTCGGCGATCTTCGACGTCACCGACGCGGTTGACGCGAATGTGCTGGCGCGCGTCAAGATGGGTCAGTCGTCGAATGTCATCGCGGTGGCGATCATGGGCGACGGCAAGGTTCTGTACGCGCAGAAAGAAGTCAAGGTCACGCTCGGTGGTTGTGGCGGCTGAGCCGACGCACACCAAGAGATAGCTAGCACTTCACCTCATCGACATCATTGAAGGAGCAAGAACATGGCTGACCCGATGCGCATTCGCGCCCAATCCAGCGGCGACAAGGCCACTGTGCGCGTGCTCATGAGCCACGAAATGGAAACCGGCCAGCGCAAGGACGCGGCGGGCAAGACCATCCCCGCCTGGTTCATCCAGGAAGTCGTGGCCCAGCACAACGGCAAGACGGTGCTTACGGCGCAATGGGGCCCGTCAGTGGCGAAAAACCCATTCCTGCAGTTCAACGTCAGATCCGCCAAGGCCGGGGACAAGATCACCGTCAGTTGGGTCGACAACAAGGGCGACAAGCGCACCGACGAAGCGACGGTGACCTGAATCGGATGCATAAGCGAATGGATGCGCGCATGACCACAAAAACTACGTTGGTGGCCGCCGGCCTGATGCTGTTGGCGGTGACGGCGTCGAGCCAGACCAAATCGTCTGCCGATGCGATCGCCGAGTACCGCAAGATGCTCGAAGACGGCAACCCGGCCGATTTATTCGAGGCCAAGGGCGAAGCATTGTGGAAACAAAAGCGCGGGCCGAAGATGGCCACGCTCGAAGCTTGCGACCTGGGCAAGGGCCCGGGCAAGGTCAAGGGTGCGTTCGTCGAGTTGCCGCGCTACTTTGCTGATACGAACAAGGTCCAGGATCTCGAATCGCGCCTCGTCAGCTGCATGCAGGATCTGCAGGGTTTCGACGGCGCCGAGATCGCCAAGACGCCGTTCGGCCGCGGCGAGCAGAACAACGTCACCGCACTCGCGACCTGGGTCGCCGCCGAGTCGCGCGGCCTGCGTTTCAATCTGCCGCAAGGCCATGCGCAGGAACGCCTGAGCTACGAAGTCGGCAAGCGGGTCTTCTACTACCGCGGCGGCACGCACGACTTTTCTTGCGCCTCTTGCCATGGCGAAGACGGCAAGCGCATCCGGATGCAGGACCTGCCGAATCTGACCAAGAACCCTGGTGACGGTGTCGGCTTTGCAGCCTGGCCGGCCTATCGTGTCAGCAACGGCCAGATGTGGGGCATGCAGTTGCGGCTGAACGACTGCTACCGGCAGATGCGATTCCCGTACCCCGGCTTCGGCTCCGAACCCACGATCGCCGCGGCGACCTTCATGGGCGTCAATGCCAAGGGTGCGGCGTCGATTGCACCGTCGATCAAACGATGATGGCGGCCCGATGGCCTGGGAGATGAGATGTCATTGACGAACTATCTGCGAGGTGCCGCAGCGGTGATTGCGGCTGCCACGCTGATCGGCTGCGCCACCTTGCCGTCATCGGCCGAAATCGATCAGATGGCGCAAGCGGCGATGAAAGCGTCGTTCCGCGACGAAGGCATCGCCAAGGCCGACCGCATCCGCCAGGACCTGGGGCAGAGCGCCTGCTCGTCTGACAAACCGGCACCCGACGAAGCCGGGCAGCGCATCCAGGCCGAAGCGCTGGCTTCGGTGCAATGGCCAGCGAATGGCCAGTATCTCGGCGATTGGCGCGAAGGCGAAAAGCTCGCGCAGAGCGGCCGCGGCATGACCTGGACGGACGAGTCGGCAGCCACCAAGGCCAACGGCGGCAATTGCTACAACTGTCATCAGATCGACCAGCGGGAAATCTCCTTCGGCACCATCGGGCCGAGCCTTTGGAACTACGGCAAGCTGCGCGGCATCCAGGACGTGACCGCGGCCACCGCCGCGCCGATCGTGCAATACACCTGGGTCAAGTTGTGGAACAGCAAGGCCTACGCGGCCTGCTCCAACATGCCACGCTTCGGCCATGCCAACTTGCTCGACGCCGACCAGATCCGCCACTTGATGGCGCTGCTGCTGGACCCTGCATCGCCGGTGAATCGTTAGCCCCCCGCAGTGACGGACGCGGCGCGCCCTTTGACCGCATCGCCCAAGTGCCGCATCCCGTGATGGCCGAAGCATGAGTCTGTCGAAGCGCGAGTTCTTTCAGGTCCTCGCCGCGGCGTCGGCCGCTGGCATGGGCCTGGCGCGCCATGCCGATGCAGACGCGACCACTGCGCAGCGCGGCCTCTACGACCTGCCGCCGTTTGGCAGCGTCTCGATCCTGCACATGACCGACTGCCACGCGCAGTTGACGCCGATGCATTTTCGCGAGCCGAGCGTGAACCTCGGCGTCGGCGCGATGCAAGGCCAACTGCCGCATCTGGTCGGCGCCGCCTTGCTCAAAGCCGCTGGCGTGCCAGCGGGCAGCGCTGCCGCCCACGCCTTCACCTATATCGACTTCGAACGCGCGGCGCGCCGCTACGGCAAGGTCGGCGGCTTTGCCCATTTGGCCACGCTGGTCAAACAACTCAAGGCGAGCCGGCCCGGCGCGCTGCTGCTCGACGGCGGCGATACCTGGCAGGGGTCGGCGACGACGCTGTGGACCAACGCGCAGGACATGGTTGATGCGGCCAAGCTGCTCGGTGTCGACCTGATGACCGGCCATTGGGAATTCACATACGGCATGCAGCGGGTCAAGGAAATCGTCGACAAGGACTTCAACGGGCAGATCGAGTTTCTGGCCCAGAACATCAAGACCAGCGACTTTGGCGACCCCGTCTTCAAGCCCTGGGTGATGCGCACAATCAACGGTGTGCGCTGCGCGATCATCGGCCAGGCTTTCCCGTACACGCCGATCGCCAACCCGCGCTACCTGGTCGCCGACTGGAGCTTCGGCATCCAGGAAGAGAACATGCAGAAGATGGTCGACGAGGCGCGCGGGCAGGGCGCGCAGATCGTGGTGCTGCTGTCACACAACGGCATGGACGTCGACTTGAAAATGGCCAGCCGCGTGCGTGGTATCGACGCCATTTTTGGCGGCCATACACACGACGGTGTGCCGGTCGCCGTGCCGGTGGCGAACGGGGGAAGCACGGCGGGCGGCAAGACGCTGGTGACCAACGCCGGCAGCAACGGCAAGTTCCTCGGTGTGATGGACTTCAGCGTGCGCGGCGGCCGTGTCGACGATTACCGCTACCGGCTGTTGCCGGTATTTGCCAACCAGTTGAAGCCCGACGCCGAGATGTCGGCACTCATCCAGCGCGCACGGGCACCCTTCGAGTCGCGCCTGGCCGAAAAGCTTGCCGTCACCGACGGGCTGCTCTACCGCCGTGGCAATTTCAACGGAAGTTGGGACCAGTTGATTTGCGACGCCTTGATTGAAGTGCAGGGCGCCGAGATCGCGTTTTCACCCGGCTTCCGCTGGGGCACGACACTGCTGCCCGGCGACACGATCACCCGCGAGCTGATGATGGACCAGCTCGCCGTGACCTACCCCTACGCCACGGTCACGTCGATGAGCGGGCAGACGATCAAGACCGTGCTCGAGGACGTTGCCGACAACCTGTTCAACCCCGACCCGTATTACCAGCAGGGCGGTGACATGGTGCGTGTTGGCGGCCTGGACTACACCTGCACGCCGGGCGCAGCGATGGGCAACCGCATCAGCGACATGCGCCTGGCTGGCCGGCCGGTGGAAGCCGACAAGCTCTACAAGGTTGCCGGCTGGGCGCCGGTCGCCGAAGAGGCCAAATCGGCACCGGGTGTCAAGCCGGTCTGGGACGTCGTGCAGACCTGGCTGTGGTCACAAGGCGGGCGCGTCAAACCACGCAAGATCAATACACCGCGGCTAATCGGTGTGCACAACAACCCGGGCATGGTGTGAGCCGCGCCGCCCTTATCGGAGCCGATGATGAATGCCAAGAAAGCTGTTGTGCTGTTGACGCTGTCGATGGCTTGCGGCGTTAGTTGGGCGCAAGACAAGGTCGCGTACCACATCAACGACGCCGCGACGCAGGCGTTGGGTACGCTGCGCAACCTGAAGAACCATCTCGACGTCGACCCGAGTGCACGCATCACCGTGGTCACTCACGCGACGGGTGTTGACTTCCTGATGCAGGACGCGAAGGACCGCAACGGCAACCAGTACGACATCGCGGTGCAGGAGCTGGTGCGTCGCGGCGTGAAGTTCGAGGTCTGCGAAATCACGCTCGCCAACCGCAATCTCAAGCGGGAGCAGTTCATCCCGGAAGCCTGCTTCACACCGTCGGGCGTGGTGCGTTTGACCAAGCCTCAGGGACAAGGCTTTGCGTACATCAAGCCGTAGCCGGGTTTCTGGCCGGACAGGATGACCGCCGAGATGAGCAAGAGCAGCGAGGACCGCGTCTTCGATTCGGTGGCGGAGCTGTTCGCGGTGTTGTCGACGCCGATCCGGCTGAAGATCATCAGCGCGGTCTGCAATGGCGAGAAGACTGTTTCCGAGCTGCTGGCGGAGATCGATACGACGCAGCCGAATATGTCGCAGCACCTGAGCACGCTGTACCGCAGTGGCGTCCTTGCCAAGCGACGCGACGGCACGCAGATGTACTACCGGTTGCAGAGCGAACGTGTTGCCACGTTGTGCCGGGCGGTCTGTACGCAGGTTGCCATCGAACTCGACGGTGACGAAGCGGTGGGGGCGGCTGACCGGCTGGTGCCGTTGGCGCGGCGTTAGAAGCGGCTCAAGGAGTCGAGCTCGCAACGCATCTATGATTTGACATAATATACATCGTCACGCATACAGAGCTCGTTATCTCGACGCCACTGGCACCCAAAGCTGAAGCCGCGGCAGCATCGCCCGGTACGGCGCCAACAGCACGGCCGCCATCAACACTTTGACCACCATATCGCCCGCCGCGAGCAGGCGCCAGTCGACTGGCGTGCCCGCAAAAGCGAGATAGAAAAAAATCAGCGTATCGACGACCGACGCCACCGCAGAACCGATGAACGGCGCTTTCCACCACGAACTCTCGCGCCAGCGGTTGAAGACCGCGATGTCGAGGATCTGCGAGACGATGAAAGCAGTGCCGGAGGCGACGGCGATCCGCCAGGGGGCCACTGCCATCGACACCACGACCGCCACCGCAAAACCGATCCACGCAACCTTGCGCGCCGCCTGTACGCCAACGGCGCGGTTGGTCAGGTCACAGACCAGATAGACCAGCGGGTAGCTGAAGGCACCCCAGGTCAGCCAGTCGTTGATCGGGTACTGGACCAGCCAGTTGGAAAAAACGATCACCAGCGTCATCGCGGCGATCGGGCGCAGCAACTGCGCAGCGCTTAGGGATGCTGGAGAAGTCATCCCGCCATTATCCCGTTGGCGCGCTGGCCCGGGCGGGCTTGGGGCTGGCGGCGCGCCAGCGCCGTCTCAGAGGCCAGGGTTCAGTCGCCGGAACTTGTGGCGTCGTTGGCCGCGTCCGCCTCTTGCCGATCGGCGTCTTGCTCGGCTGCTTCGTGCTCAGGCGCACCGCCCTGTTGGCGGTCCAGCGGGCGGCAGATTCGGCTGCGCAGGTGGTTCAGACGTTCGGAGGCTTCCATGGCCTTGATCACGACCTCGGGGTTCATCAACAGCGCAAAGGGGTTGCGGACTTCGGACGGTGTCATGCGGGGCTCCATGGAGGGGTCGGTTCAGACCCAATGTAGGCCGCGTCCCACGATCGATCTACCGGAGGAAGGTCACAAAAGCCCAGCAGTTCAAATTCATCACGGCACTTTGGCACGACTCGCCATGCTGCGTCAGCGCGCCAATGCTTCAAGCCGGATTGCGAGTGCCTCGCGGTCAGCACCGCGGGCAAAATCGGCCGCGCTCATGTTGCGCTGGTTGCGCAGGCGAACATCGGCACCCCCGGCCAGCAGCAGCGTCACCGAATCCTCGTTGCCGTAGCGCGCCGCCATCATCAGGGGCGTCGATCCATTTGGCGCTGCGGCGCTGATGGCTGCACCGCGGTCGAGCAAATAGGCCACGACCTTCGGCTCCGGGCCGCTGGCTGCGTAATGCAGCGGCGTCCAGCCATTGCGGTTGATCTGAGCGCCCCGCTCCGCCAGGGCTTGGGTCCACTCCAGCGAGCCGCGCAGTGCGGCCATCATCAGCGGTGTTTCGCCGGTCGCGTTGGCGGTATCGACCTTCGTGTCGGCATGTTCGGCCAGCACGCGGCTGGCTTTGTGCGCGCCTGCGCGCAGCGCCAGAAACAGCCCCACCTGCCCGGCTGGGTCGGGTGTATTCGGATCGAAGCCCCGCGCCAACAGCCGTGTTACGGCACCATGATCGTCGAGCTCGATGGCTTTGAAAAAATCTTCGTAGGTGCCGGCAATGGCCAAAGAACTCCATACGGCGACAACAAGATAGACAGCATTGCTGAAGTACTTTCTCATCTAAGATTGCTCCCTGGCCTGGGGGCCGACGCGCGAAAACAGGCGCTCGAAATTGGCACTGGTCGCGGTTGCAACTTCGTCGACGTGCAGGCCTTTGATCCGCGCCAACTCGGCCGCGACCCAGGGCACATAAGCCGGCGAGTTGGTCTTGCCGCGGTACGGCATCGGCGCGAGATAAGGGCTGTCAGTTTCGATGAGGCAACGGTCGAGCGGCACCATCTTGGCGACTTCGCGCAGCTCGCTGGCGTTGCGAAACGTCAGGATGCCGGAGAAGGAAATGTAAAAACCCAAGTCCAGCGCTGCCTCGGCAACCGCCATCGTTTCCGTGAAGCAGTGGAAAACACCACGGGCGCGGAGGGCACCCTCTTCACGCAGGATCGAAACGGTGTCGTCGCTGGCATTTCTGGTGTGCACCACCAGCGGCAACCCGGTCTGCAGCGCGGCGCGGATGTGGACCCGGAAGCGCTCGCGCTGCCAGGCCATATCGGCCACGCTGCGCCCGTTCAGCCGGTAGTAGTCGAGGCCGGTTTCGCCGATCGCCACGACCTTGCTCGATCGGGCCGACAGACCAACAAGCGTCTCGACATCGGGTTCGCTGACACCTTCGTTGTCCGGGTGGACACCTGCGCTGGCCCAAAAATTGGGATAGGTCTCGGCCAGGCCCAGCACGGCCGGAAACTCTTCAAGCGTCGTGCAGATGCACAGCGCGCGGTCGACTTTTGCAGCGGCCATCGCGGCGCGAATGTCCGCGACATTTTCGAGCAGACCGGGGAAGGTGAGGTGGCAATGCGAGTCGACAAACATCGCCGACATTGTCGCTCGACGCCGGTTGACCTTGCCTGGCCCCTGCCGGCCGGCGACAACTCGGGCGGATCGACGCGAAGAAGCTAAATCGTCTGCGTCGGCTTGGCGCCAACGATCGAGGTGCCGAGCATCTCTTCGATCTTGAGTTTGACGACGCGCGTCTTTTCGTCGTTGGGGAATTTGACGCCGACACCCTGGGTGCGCCCGGCCGATGCGTTGGCCGGTGTGATCCAGGCCACCTTGCCGGCGACCGGATAGCGCTGCGGGTCTTCGGGCAGCGACAGCAGCAGATAGATATCGTCACCGAGCCGGTAGTCACGCGCCGTCGGCACGAAGAGCCCACCATCGGCTAGCACCGGCATGTACGCCGCATAAAGCGCGCCCTTCTCGCGAAAGACCAGCTGGATCACCGCCGGCCGGCCCGCCGATGCGGCGGGGTTGGGCGAGGTCGGCGCGGGTGAACTCATCGTTTGAGTGTATCCAATGGCGTCAGCGCTGCGCGGCCTTCGGCCACCAAGGATTCCACAAGAAGTGCCGCTGTCCAAGGGTGGTCGGCGTGCCGCATCACGCGCTGCAGCGACCGCTGCCAGGCCTCGAGCGCCGGCAGCGAAGCGTCCGCGGGGACCGCATCGCTCGGGAAAAAACGTGTCGCTCCGCCCAATGCACGCGTAGCAGCGTCGTGACAGAGCTTCTCCAGGACATCGACAAGCCGCGCAATCGGCCAGTTTGCAAAAGCCTCGGCCCGCTCTGCCAACACGCTCGCCGGCAAGGTCGGCCAGACCGCGGCGGTGACACCTTCCCGGTTCCACTGCAATGCATCCAGCGGGCGCCCACCAGCAGCAGCGAGCAACACCGCCGGCCCGGCAACACCCTGCCCGGCCAGCCAGGCGGTGGCCTGCTCCAGTGTTGGCGCAGGCAACCGCAGCACCTGGCAGCGGCTCAACACGGTGGGCAACAAGCGCGCCGGATCGGACGCCGTCAGGATCAACCGCGCACCGCGCGGTGGTTCTTCGAGTGTCTTGAGCAACGCACTCGCCGATTCGGCGTTCATCGCCTCGGCAGGATGCAGCACCAACACCTTGGCGCGGCCGCGGCCCGATGTCGTGACGATCCAGTCGACCGCATCGCGGATCTCGCTGATGCGGATCTGCCGGCTGGGTTTGCGCTTCTCATCCAGCGCCACCGGCCAGCCGATCGCGACCGCGGTCTCTTCGGGCACGCGCAAGTTCAGATCCGGGTGGGCGCGCGAGTGCAAGAGTTGGCAACTTGCGCAGCGGCCGCAGGGCCGCAAAGCAGCAGCGTCGCTCAAGGCGCCGGAGCCCGCGTCAGCTTCACACAGCCAGGCCTGCGCCAGCACCAACCCAAACTCCAGCGCCCCAATGCCCGGCGCAGCATGCACGAGCAAGGCGTGGCCGCGCTGCTGCGCCAGCGCCGCGTCGAGCGCGCCGCGCAGCCAGGGCAGGGGCAGTTCGCCGTCGGCGCCTACGAACAACGCTGCTCCAACGTTTGTTCGATTTGCGCCCACACCCTGGCCGGCGCCAGACCGGCGTCGATGCACACGAAGCGCTCTGCCGCCGCCGCAGCGCGCGCCGCGTAACCGTTGCGGACCTGGGTGAAAAAGGCCAGGTCTTCGGACTCGAAGCGGTCCGGCGGACGCACTCGCGCGCGGCGCGCTGCGGCGACTTCGGGCGCAAGGTCGAACCAGAACGTCAGGTCAGGTTGGCGGCCCTGCTGCACCCAGCTCTCAAGCTCTGCCAGGATGCCCAGATCAAAGCCGCGGCCACCTCCTTGATAAGCAAAGGTGGCGTCGGTGAATCGATCGCACAACACGACCTCGCCCGCGGCCAGCGCCGGCTCGATGCGCTGGCGCAAGTGGTCGCGGCGCGCGGCGAACATCAGCAAGGTTTCGGTCAGCGCATCCATCGGCCGCTGCAGCACGAGTTCACGCACGCTTTCAGCCAACTCGGTGCCGCCCGGTTCGCGCGTTACCAGCACCTTTGCACCGCGCGCACCGAACCATTCTGCGAGCGAGTCGATATGCGACGACTTGCCGGCCCCGTCGATACCTTCGAGCGTGATGAAGCGGCCGTTGCCCATTTTTTAGCGCCCGCGTTGGTAGGTATTCACGGCACGATTATGTTCGTCGAGCGTGGCGCTGAAGACACTGCTGCCATCACCACGGGCAACGAAGTACAGCGCCTTGGTGGCCGCCGGGTTGAGCGCTGCGCGCAATGCCGCGGCACCGGGCATCGCGATCGGTGTCGGCGGCAGGCCGTTGCGGGTGTAGGTGTTGAACGGCGTATCGGCGAGCAGGTCGCGTTTGCGCAGGTTGCCGTCGAAGGCCTCACCCACGCCATAGATCACCGTCGGGTCGGTCTGCAGCGGCATCTTGATGCGCAGGCGGTTGATGAAGACGCCGGCGATCAGCGCGCGGTCACTCGGTGTGCCGGTTTCTTTTTCGACGATCGATGCCAGGATCAACGCTTCGTCGGCATTGCGCAGCGGCAGACCGTCGGCACGCGCCGCCCATGCAGCGTCGAGCCGCGACTGCATGCTGGCGTGGGCACGCCTGAGCACGGTGAGGTCGCTGACGCCGCGGCCATAGACATAGGTGTCAGGGAAAAACCGGCCCTCGGCGCCGACGCCGGGCGCGCCGATCGCGGCCATCAGCTGGCCTTCATCCATGGCAGCGCTGGCTTGTTTGAGATTCGGCGCGCGGGCCAGCGCGGCGCGAAACTGGCGCAGCGTCCAGCCTTCGATCAAGCGTACCGACTCGTAGGTCTCGGCGCCCTGCACCATCTTGTCGAGCAACTGCGGCGGCGTGGTGCCGGCGGTGATGGCGTAGCTGCCGGCACGAATCCGGCGTGCCCGGCCCGACCAGCGGAACCATTCGTAGAGCAACGCAGGTGAGACCTGCACGCCGGCGTCGACCCAGGCTTTTGCAACGTCGCGTGGCGTGCTGCCGGGTTCGATCGACACTTCGACGCTGGCCGCGGCCAGCGGCAGCGGTTGCTGCAACCACCACCAGGCCGCAGCGGCTGCGCCGGCGGCGAGCAAGGCCGCTGCAACGAGCCACAAAGCCATCGATCGCAGCAAGGATGAGCGGGGCCTCGGGCCGGTGCTGGACATGGCGGCCGATGATAATGAAGCGATGAACCCGATCGATGACCAGACCCTCGCCGCGACCCACGCCCCGACCGATGTCGACACCAGCGCCCTGCAAGGCGCCCTGCCCTTGGCCGACTGGGCCCTGATCGCCGCCCGCGGGCCCGAGGCGCGTAAATTCCTGCATGGCCAGTTGACGCAGGATGTCGAAAACCTGGCCGCTGGGCAGGCGCGGCTGGCCGGTTACTGTTCGCCCAAGGGCCGGTTGCTGGCGACCTTCGTGCTCTGGGCCGACGGCGCCGAAGACGTCTTGCTGGCGTGCAGCGCCGATCTGTTGGCGACAACGCTCAAGCGCTTGTCGATGTTTGTGATGCGCAGCAAATGCAAGCTCAGCGACATCAGCGGCTCGCTGGCCCTGCACGGCTTGGCCGGCGACGCCGCAACAAACTGGCTCGGTGCCGCAGCGCCTGCCACGATCGGGGGCGTCGCGCCGCGTGGCGCCGGGCAGGTGATCAGGCTGCCCGATGCGGCCGGCGTGCAGCGCTACCTGCTCGCGCAGCCCAACGCCACGACGGATGCCGCCGCGACGGCCGATGCATCCAACACGTCGGACGCCGCCGCTCCACCGGCAGGCGATTTGCCGGTGATGACGCCAGCCGCCTGGCGATGGCTCGAGGTGCAGAGCGGTGTGATTCGCATCGTCGCCGCGACCTCGGAAAAATTCGTGCCGCAGATGGTCAATCTTGAACTCGTCGGCGGCGTGAACTTTCAGAAGGGCTGTTTCCCGGGGCAGGAAATCGTTGCCCGCAGCCAGTACCGCGGCACGCTCAAACGCCGGCTCTTCAACTTTGAAGCCGACACCGCGGCAAGTGCCGGCGACGAGGTATTTTCTGCCGACGATGCGGAGCAACCGGCGGGCATGGTGGCGTTGGCCGCGCCCTTGCCGGGTGACGGCGGTCGTTGCAGCTTGCTCGTCGAAGCCAAGATCGCAGCAACGTCGTCGACGCTGCATCTGCACCGCGCCGATGGCCCGCTGTTGAGCCTGCGCAGCCTGCCCTATCCGGTCCCCGCCGAGGGTTGAGAAGCTGCCCGCAGTGCGTCGCCTCTTTGTCTACTACCGCATTGCGGCGGCAGACCTCGACACCGCTGTCGCCGCTGTAAAGACCCTGCATGCGGCGCTGCGCACCGAGCAACCCGCGCTGCGCTGCGAAGTCCTGCGCCGGCCCCGCGTTGACGCCGCCGGCCTGCTGACGTTGATGGAGGCCTACACCGCCGACAACACCGGCATCGACGAACCGCGCGCGGCGCAGATCGAGGCCCGCGCAGCGGCCGCGATGAAGGCCTTTGTGGTTGGCGATCGGCACACCGAGATCTTCGAGCCAACCGGCTGAGCCCGGGGTTGCAGGCCCACGTTCTTGGCCCGCGGTTTGGGCCTGCGCCATGACCCTGTGCTGGACAAGCCGGCAGGCCCCAAGTAGAACTCCGCCGGTTCTTCGTCCGTCCACCCTGAAGGAGACTTCGACCATGAATGGCCGTTTGCGATTTGGCATTTTCCTCGCGCCCTTCCACAAGCCGGGCATCAACCCGACGCTGGCGCTGGAGCAGGACCTCGAACTCATCCAGTGGCTCGACCGCTGTGGTTACGACGAGGCCTGGTGCGGCGAGCACCATTCGGCCGGCACCGAGATCAGCGCGTCGCCGGAGATCTTCATCGCGGTGGCCTCGCAACGCACGAAGCACATCCGCTTGGGTACCGGTGTCGTCAGCGTGTCGTACCACAACCCGCTGTGGGTCGCCGAGCGCATCGTGCAGCTCGACCACCTGACCCGTGGTCGGGTGATGCTCGGTGTCGGGCCGGGCTCGCTGCCGAGCGACGGCACGATGATCGGCCTGTCACAGTCGCAGACCCGCAGCCTGCTCGAAGACGGCCTCGGGATCATCGTCAAGCTGCTGCGTGGCGACGAGCCGGTGACCTTCAAGAACGACCGCTGGGACTTGCGTGATGCGCGACTGCACCTGCGGCCGTACTCAAACCCGCTGTTCGACCTGGCGGTGGCCGCGGTGGCCTCACCCACCGGCCCCAAACTTGCCGGCATGCATGGCGCGGGGTTGTTGTCGATCGGCGCGACCTCAGCCGCTGGCTTCGACGCGCTGGCGCTGCATTGGGACGTGATGGAGCAGCAGGCGGCGCATTACAAGACCCAGGTCGAGCGCAGCAAGTGGCGGCTCGTCGGCCTGGTGCACTGCGCAGAAACGATGGACCAGGCGTATCGCGATGTCGAACACGGCATCGAACAATGGTTCGACTATTTCCAGGCCGTGGCCGCGTTCCCGCAGATGGCCGTGCCGGGCAACAATGTCAAGGAGATGATCGCCTTTGTCAACGAATCAGGCTTCGGCGCGATCGGCACGCCGGACATGGTCAATGCGCAGATCGACCGCTTGTGGAAGCAGTCCAAGGGCGGCTTCGGTGCTTACCTGATGCTGGCCCACAACTGGGCCGATTTCGACGCCACGCGCAAGAGCTACGACCTGATCTCGCGCCATGTCTTCCCGCAATGGCAGGGCCAGATGTCGACCTTGGCCGCCTCCGCGCGTGCGCGCGCCGCGCGGCCGGAGTTGGCGGCAATCCACAGCAAGGCGGTGGAGACGGCGACGCAGCGCTTCCAGGACGAGGTTGCGGCACGAAAGGGTTGACTGGCGCGGCGCGCCGGGGGGCCGCGCAGCCTGCGCTCAAGGCGCGCGGACCATCTCGATGTGCGCAATGCCGGCTTCTTCGAAGCCGGCGCCGCGCGGCGCAAATCCAGCGCTGGCATAAAAGGACTCGGCGCTGCGCTGGGCGTGCAATACAAGTTCGTGGCAACCGCTTTCGCGCGCGTTGCTGGCCAGCGCTTCGAGCAGCGCGCGGCCGATGCCACTGCCGCGCGAACTGCGCAGCACCGCCATGCGGCCGATCTTGGCCACGCCGGCTTGCAGCGCGACCATCCGCCCCGCCCCAAGCGTCATGCCGAAGCGGTTGCGCGCCACCGCATGCAGCGCGGCGTTGTCAGCGCTGTCCCATTCGAGTTCGGCCGGGATCTTTTGTTCGTCGATGAAGACTTCTCTGCGCACCGGATGCGCGGCTTCGCCGAGGTCGGCCCAACTGCCGACCGTCACCTCGAACATCAACTCGCCGGCTTCAAAACCCAACAGCGCCTCGCGCAGCGGCGCGGGCACCGGCCTGGACGTCTGCGTGGCTGGGTCGGCATACACGTAGACCAGTTCGGCGCTTACCAGGGCCACGTCACCGCGGAAAACCGCAGCCACAAAATTCATCGACGAGTTGCCGATGCGCGCACATCGAATGCCGACCTCCAGCCTGTCGTCGTACTGCGCCGAGCCCAGGTATTCGAGCGTTGCCTTGCGCACGTAGAGGTCGCCGCCGAGGGCGGCCATGGTCTCGGCGTAGGGCATCGCCATGGCCCGCCAGTAGCCGGCCACTGCGGTGTCGACATACATCAGATAGTGCCCGTTGAACACGATCTTCTGCATGTCGACTTCTGCCCAGCGCACGCGCAGGGCGTCGAAAAATCGAAATTCTGAACGCTTCATCGTGGTGGATCTTCCTTGATCGGATCTTCGAGCGCGGGACATCGGCTTGCGGCCGACCCTGCACCTGAGCCAAGCGAAAAGCATACGCGACGGCGACCGCCGTGTTGGTAGAAACGCGGAGCCGCCGCGTTCGCGTATCGTCTGTGATTCTGTCCGGCTGGGCCAAAGAAGCGCGGCGACAGCGCCGATCAACTCGGCCGAGGCCGCGTCAGCATCGTGGACAATTGCGCGCCACTGGGCACAAAGGATTTCCACGTCATGTTGAACTGGTCTTTCGGCAAGCCGATCCACAACCCGATCGCATCGCCCAAACCCGGCGCCGTCACCGAAGTCAAGACCACTACCTGCTACATGTGCGCCTGCCGCTGCGGCATCCGCGTGCACTTGCGCGACGGCGAACTGCGCTATATTGACGGCAACCCGAACCACCCTCTCAATCAAGGCGTGATCTGCGCCAAGGGTGCGGCGGGGATCATGAAACAGGTCTCGCCTGCGCGCCTGATGCAGCCGCTGTTGCGCCGGGCTGGTAGCGAACGCGGCGCCGGCGACTTCGAGCCGATCTCGTGGGAGCGTGCTTTCGACATCCTCACCAGCCGCCTGCAAAAGATCCGCTCGACCGACCCGAAACAATTTGCGCTGTTCACCGGGCGCGACCAGATGCAGGCGCTGACGGGCCTCTTCGCGCGCCAGTTCGGCACCCCCAACTACGCCGCGCATGGCGGCTTTTGTTCCGTCAACATGGCCGCCGGCATGATCTACACGATCGGCGGTTCGTTCTGGGAATTTGGCGGCCCCGACCTCGATCGCGCCAAGCTTTTCGTGATGATCGGCACCGCCGAAGACCATCACAGCAATCCGATGAAGATTGCGATCGCCAAGTTCAAGCGCGCTGGTGGGCGTTTCATTTCGATCAACCCGGTGCGCACCGGCTACTCAGCGATCGCCGACGAATGGATCCCGATCAAACCCGGTACCGACGGCGCGCTGTTCATGGCACTGCTGCACGAACTGATCAAACACGACCTGATCGACCGGCCGTTCCTGAAACGCTTCACCAATGCGCCGCAACTCGTGGTGCTCGACGACGGCGCGCGTGAGGGCCTGTTTGCTTTCGACCCCGACCCTGCGGTCATGGCCCAACGCGGCCCGCCGGGTGATGGCCGCAACCCGCACAACAAACTGGTCTGGGATCTGCCCTCAGGCAGCGTCAAGGCGGCCTACCCCGAAGGCATTGCCGAAGGCTGCGACCCGGCGCTTGAAGGCCACTACACGCTGGCCGATGGCACGGGGGTTGCACCGTCGTTTCAACTGCTGCGCGAGCGGGTGGCTAACTGCACACCCGAGTGGGCGGCGGCGATCACCGGCATCTCCGCCGAGCGCATCAAGAAGCTCGCCCGCGAACTCGGCGAGACAGCGCTGCACAAAGCTTTCGAGCTGCCGATTCCGTGGACCGATGCCTGGGGCAAACAACATCCGACGACGCAGGCGCGACCGGTGGCATTCCACGCGATGCGCGGCCTGGCGGCACACAGCAACGGCTTCCAGACGGTGCGCGCGCTGGCGGTGCTGATGAGCCTGCTCGGTACCATCGATGCGCCGGGCGGCTTCCGCCACAAGGCGCCCTACCCGCGCCACATCGTGCCCAACTACCGGGCCTTCAACGACCCCGGGCAGATCAAGCCGAATACGCCGCTGAATACCGCGCCGCTGGGCTTCCCGGCGAGCCCCGAAGAGCTGGCGGTGTACCCCGACGGTTCGCCGATCCGCATCGACCACGCTTTCTCCTGGGAGCATCCGCTGTCGGCCCACGGCCTGATGCACAACGTCATCGGCAATGCCAGCAAGGGCGACCCCTACCGCATCGACACGCTGCTGATCTTCATGGCCAATATGGCCTGGAACAGCAGCATGAATACGATGGCGGTGCGCAAGATGCTGAACCAAAAACATGCCGACGGCGAATACCAGATTCCGTTCCTCGTCGTCTGTGATGCTTTCCAGAGCGAGACAGTCGCTTTTGCCGACCTGGTGTTGCCCGACACGACCTACCTCGAGCGCCACGATGTGATGAGCATGCTCGACCGGCCGATCAGCGAATTCGACGGCCCGGTCGATTCGGTGCGCGTGCCGGTGTTGCCGATTACCGGCCAGTGCAAGCCGTTCCAGGAAGTGCTGATCGAACTCGCATCGCGTCTCAAATTCCCGGCCTTCACCACGGCCGAGGGCGCACGCAAATTCAAGGACTACCCGGAGTTCGTGATCAATTTCGAACCCGCACCGGGCATCGGTTTTTTGATGGGCTGGCGCGGCAAGGACGGCACCGAACATCTGCGTGGCGCGCCCAATCCAAAGCAGTGGGAGATGTACGCCAAAAACGACTGCGTCTTCCAGTACCACATGCCCGAGGGCATGCACTACATGCGCAACTGGAACCGTGCCTATCTGGACTTTGCCAAGGACAAAGGCTGGCGCCAGAAAAACGACCCGGTGCAGTTGGCGATCTACTCCGACACCTTGCAGAGTTTTCGCCTCGCCGCGCAGGGCAAGAGCGCCGGCCGCCGGCCGCCCGAACATCTGCGCGAACGCATCGCCAAATATTTCGACCCGTTGCCGTTTTGGTATCCGCCGCTTGAAGATGACTGCACCGACCTGCAGGCTTACCCGTTGAATGCGATCACGCAGCGGCCGATGGCGATGTACCACAGCTGGGACTCGCAGAACGCATGGCTGCGCCAGATCCACAGCCACAACTATTTGCAGGTGAACCCGCTCACCGCGCAGGCCGCGGGCATTGCCGATGGCGGCTGGTGCTGGGTCGAAAGTCAATGGGGCCGCGTGCGCTGCATGCTGCGCACGAGTGAAGCCGTCGAGCCCGGCACGGTGTGGACCTGGAACGCGATCGGCAAGGCCGACGGCGCGTGGCAGCTGGCACCCGGCGCCGACGAATCGCGCAAGGGCTTTTTGCTCAACCACTTGATCAGCGAAGAGCTGCCGTTTCCTGGCAAAGAAGCTGGCCACAAAGCCGGCAGCGCATCCGGCACGATCAGCAACAGCGACCCCATCACCGGGCAGGCCGGTTGGTACGACGTGCGAGTGCGCATCCGGCCCGCAGCGCCAGAAGAATCCGACACCACTTTCCCGCAGGTGCAAGCGCATGGTTGAAGCCGCTGTTCCAATCCACAAGTCCGAAACACTGGCCAAGCAGCTGGCGCTGGTCATCGACCTCAACGTCTGTGTCGGCTGCCATGCCTGCGTGACCTCGTGCAAGGAGTGGAACTCCGGCGGCGCCGCCGGCCCGATGAGCGACCAGAACGCTTACGGCGCCAACCCGAGCGGCACCTTCTTCAATCGCGTGCAGACTTACGAGGCGGACACCTTCCCGCTGACGCAGACGGTGCACTTCCCCAAGAGCTGCCTGCATTGCGCCGACCCGCCCTGTGTGCCGGTGTGCCCCACCGGCGCCAGCTACAAGCGAAAGGAAGACGGCATCGTGCTCGTCGACTACGACAAGTGCATCGGCTGCAAATACTGCGCCTGGGCCTGCCCCTACGGCGCACGCGAGCTCGACGAAGAACGCCAGGTGATGACCAAGTGCACCCTGTGCGTCGACCGCATCTACGACGAGTTGCTGCCGTCGGCTGATCGCAAACCGGCCTGTGTCAAAGCCTGCCCGACTGGCGCGCGTCTGTTCGGCGATGTCAACGACCCGCAGTCCGAAGTTTCGATCGCGATCCGCGAGCGGGGTGGTTATTCGTTGATGCCGGAGTGGGACACCAAGCCCGCCAACCAGTACCTGCCGCGCAAGATTACTAACGTGGTGGGTGAGTAGTCAATGCACCCGGCTTGGTCGGTCATCATCTTCACCACCGTTGCTGGCGCCGCCCAGGGGCTGGTGGTCCTGCTCGCCATCGCCACGCTGTGGGGTCTGCCGCTGGCGGCGGGTTATGTGAATGCCGCGTTGCTCGTCGCGCTGCTGATGCTGCTGGTGGGCCTGGGCGCTTCGTTCCTGCACCTGGGCCATCCACTGCGCGCCTGGCGTGCGGTGGCGATGTGGCGCACGTCCTGGTTGTCGCGCGAGGTGATCGTGTTGCCGGCCTTCATCGCGGGGGTTGCCCTGTGGTGGCTGGCGCTGCAAAGCGGCTGGTCGGTGCCCTGGCTGCCCTGGCTGCTGATCGCACTGGCCGCGCTGCTGTGGTACTGCACCGCGATGATTTATGCCTGCATCCGCTTCATCCAGGAATGGGCGCATGCACTCACGGTCATCAACTACACGCTGATCGGCCTGGCCTCGGGGCTGGTGCTGGCTGCGTCGCTGGCGGTGTTGATCGGCGAGCCGGGCCTGGGCCACCAGATCACACGCGCCGCGCTGACGATCACGCTCGTGGCTTGGCTGACACGCTGGCTTGCGCTGCGCCGCAACGCGAGCTTGAAACCAAAGTCGACGCTGCAATCGGCGACCGGCATCAAGTCATCGAAGCTGGTGCAGAAGTCGATGGGCATGACCGCCGGCTCGTTCAACACCCGCGAGTTTTTTCATGGTGCCAGCGCTGCAGCGGTCCGGCATGTGCGCCTCGCGCTGCATGGCCTGGGTTTTTTGCTGCCAGCGCTGTTGATGATGGTGGTGCTGCATTTCGGCGCGCCGCCGGCGCTGCTGCCGCTGGCGCTGGTGGTGCAAGCGGTCGGCCTGCTCGCCGAGCGCTGGTTGTTTTTTGCGCAGGCGCAGCACCCGCAGAACCTGTACTACCAGACGGTGTCGTGAGAGCCTGAGCCGTTCATGGCCCGGCCGTGATGATCCTGGGCTTCGACGTCGCAACGCTGGGCTGGGTCGCTGCCGCCAGCCTCATTGCCTTTGTCGTGCGCGGCGTCAGCGGCTTCGGCTCGTCGATGATCGGCATCGGTTCGATGAGCATCGTGCTGCCGCCAGTGCAAGTCGTGCCGGCGTTCCTGGCCATCTAGTTGCTCACCGCAACACACCTGCTGCCGGGTGTGTGGAGGCAGATCGACTGGCGCTCGCTGCGCTGGATGATCGCTGGCTGCGCCCTCACGACACCACTCGGCGTGGCCTTTCTCGGCGGCACCGACGCCAACTCGCTGCGCCTGGCGGTGTCGGCCTGCCTGCTGGTGGTCGCCGCATTCATGCTTACCGGCGCGGCGCAGCGCCTGGCGCCGCGCAAGCCCCCGGGCGCGGCAGGCGCTTTTGTTGTTGGCTGCGGCTCGGGTCTGCTCAACGGCGCGGCAGGCATCGGTGGCCCGCCGGCGGTAGTCTTTTATTTTTCAGCCCACAGCACGGCTGTCGGCCGCGCGACGCTGATCGGTTTTTTTGTCTTCACCGATGTCTATCCGCTGGCCTTGGCCGGTGCCAGCGGCTTGCTCGAAGGCGCGGCCTGGAAGCTGGTTGTCGTGTCGATGCCTTTTGCGCTGGCCGGCATCGCCATCGGCAGCCGGATCTATCTGCAATTGGACGAGGCCACATTGCGCCGCTGGATCTGGCGCCTGCTGTTCTTGCTGGGCAGCATCGGTGTCGTGTCGGCAGCCTGGCGGCTGGCCGTCGGCTGAGCGTCTGAGTGCCTGAGTGCCAAGCAGCACCGCGGGCGGCAATACCTGGGCACTTGACGTCGCCGGTGGTCCGGATTCGGGCACCATCCGGCCACGGGCACAATGCCCGCGCTCGCTTGGCGATCGTTGCAATTCCAGTTCGAAGGACCGTCCCGTGAACAACACATCGGCCGACAGCACTGGCCCACATGACCTTGAAATTTCGCGCCTGCTGAATGTGCCGCGCGGCGCAGTGTGGCGAGCTTGGGCCGACCCCGATCGGCTCAAGGAATGGTGGTGCCCAAAACCCTGGAGCACCGAGGTGCGGGCTTTCGAGTTGCGCCCTGGCGGCGCCTTCCACACCTTCATGCAAGGCCCCGATGGTGGCAGCAGCGACAACCCCGGCTCGTTTGTCGAAATCATCCCGCAGGCCCGGATCGTCTTCACTTCACTGCTGACCGCTGGCTGGCGGCCGGCGACACCCTGGATGGCTTTTACCGCCGTCATCTCGATGGCCGACGAAGGCCAAGGCACGCGCTACATCGCGAGGGTGATGCATCCCGACAAGGCGACGCGGGACCGCCACGACGAGATGGGATTTTTCCAGGGCTGGAACATCTGCATAGATCAGTTGCAGGATTCAGCCAAACGATACGGCGCCTAGGCAGCCGGCGCTGCCGGCGCTGTCCGGCCCAAGCCACGGTTTGCGATGACGTCGCTGGCACTTTGGCTCGACAACGGCGCGCTTCGACATCCGACGGAGTCTGCGTCGAATCGAATGCCAGCATCGGGGGACCGTCGACCCGCGCCGGTGGTACGGGTCAGCAAACAGCGCCCGCTGATCCGACGCCATCCCGACGGAATCCGACAGTCCTGACGCCTTCCCGCTGAAAGACTGCACCTTGCCAACAGGCGACGTTGAGTTCTGCCCTGTCGCCCGATCCTTTGAACAGGGGCCGTGCTGCGTAGGTCTCAATGCCCCGACGCGCCCGAGGCGCCGATGCCGGTTTCCGAACGCACCTGCTGCGCCAGGAACCCAGCGCGATCTTGTGCCGCACGCGGGCTGCGGTCGAGTATGGAGAACAGCCAGATGCCAACGAAGCCGATCGTCATCGAGAACAGCGCCGGTGACGCGTAGGGGAACAGCGCCGAGCCCTTTGGGTTGCCCAGTGTGGCTTCCCACACCGACGGCGAGACGATGGTCAGCAGCACCGACGAAGCGAGGCCGAGGAAGCCACCGATGACCGCGCCGCGCGTGGTGCAGTCTTTCCACAGCACGCTCATGAACAGCACCGGGAAGTTGGCCGACGCAGCGATGGCAAAGGCCAGCGACACCATGAAGGCGATGTTCTGCTTTTCGAACAAGATGCCCAGCGCCACCGCGACGACGCCCAGGGCCACCGTGGTCAGCCGCGACACCTTCAGTTCGGCCGCACTGTCGGCCTTGCCCTTCTTGACGACGGTGGCATAAATGTCGTGCGACACGGCCGAGGCGCCCGACAGCGTGAGGCCGGCCACCACCGCCAGGATGGTGGCAAACGCCACCGCCGAGATGAAGCCGAGGAACACGTTGCCGCCGACGGCGTTGGCCAGGTGGATGGCCGCCATGTTGCCGCCGCCGAGCAGGCCGCCCTTGGCGTCGAGAAACTGCGGGTTGGTCAGCACGAAGGTGATGGCGCCGAAACCGATGATGAAGGTCAACAGGTAGAAGTAGCCGATCCAGCCGGTGGCCCACATCACCGACTTGCGCGCTTCCTTGGCGCTGGGCACGGTGAAGAAGCGCATCAGGATGTGCGGCAGCCCGGCGGTGCCGAACATCAGTGCCATGCCGAAGCTGATGGCCGAGATCGGGTCCTTGACGAAGTTGCCCGGGCCCATGATCGACTGCCCGATCTTGGCCGCCTCTTCGGCGGTCTTGCCGGTAGCCAACGCGGTCTTGATCTCCACCGCCTTGGCGAACATCGCCTCCGGGCTGAAACCGAAGTTGTAGAGCACCATGAAGGCCATGAAAGTGGCGCCGCCCAGCAGCAGGCAGGCCTTGATGATCTGAACCCAGGTGGTCGCCGTCATGCCGCCGAACAGCACGTAGACCATCATCAAGGCACCGACGATGACCACCGCGATCCAGTATTCCAGCCCAAACAGCAGCTTGATGAGTTGGCCCGCGCCGACCATCTGCGCGATGAGGTAGAACGCCACCACTACCAGCGTGCCCGACGCGGCGAAGATGCGCACGGGTTTTTGCTCGAAGCGGAAGGCGGCCACGTCGGCGAAGGTGAATTTGCCCAGGTTGCGCAGTCGCTCGGCCATCAGGAACGTGATCACCGGCCAGCCGACCAGGAAGCCGATGGAATAGATCAACCCGTCGAAGCCGCTGGCCATCACCGCTGCAGAGATACCCAGGAAAGACGCCGCCGACATGTAGTCACCCGCAATGGCCAGACCGTTCTGGAAGCCGGTGATGCCGCCGCCCGCGGTGTAGAAATCGGCCGCTGACTTCGTCTTGGACGCGGCCCACTTGGTGATGAACAGCGTCATCACCACAAACGCGCCGAACATGCCGATCGCGGTCCAGTTGGTGGCCTGTTGCTGGGCCTGGCCGAGGTCGGCGCCCGCCGACCAGGCGGCGACGGAGGCGCCGAACAGCGCCGCCAGCGTCAATGCCCGGCTGGCGTTGGTGGACAAAACGGGGCGGCTCATTTCAGCGCCGCCTTGGCAATGGCTTCTGTCAACGTGTCGAACTCGCTGTTGGCGCGCTGCACGTAGTAGGCCGTGATCACCACCGTGAAGACGATGACACCGAAGCCGATGGGAATGCCCACCGTCATCACGCCGTCACCCAGGCGCTGCGACAGAAAGGGCTTGTTGAACGCGACCAGCAGGATGAAGCCGTAGTACACGACCATCATCGCCAGCGTGAGCCACCAGCCGAATCGCGAACGCTTGCTCTTCAGCGCCTGGTAGTTGGGGTCGGCGAGGATGCGCGCGGTGAGATCTGTATGCATGGTCATGCTCAGTTCCTTTCTGATAGCTGGTCCAGAACGGCGGGGTTCTCCAGCGATGAGATGTCCTGCGTGATCGCTTCGCCCTTGGCAATCGAGCGCAGCAGGCGCCGCATGATCTTGCCGCTGCGTGTCTTGGGCAGGTTGTCGCCGAAGCGGATGTCCTTGGGCTTGGCGATGGGGCCGATCTCCTTGGCCACCCAGTTTCGCAATTCGGTCGCGATCTTCTTGGCCTCGTCGCCGGTCGGGCGGCTGCGCTTCAAGACGACGAAGGCACAGATCGCTTCACCGGTGGTCTCGTCGGGGCGGCCGACGACCGCCGCCTCAGCGACAAGCGCGGTGTGTGCCACCAGCGCAGATTCGATTTCCATCGTGCCCATGCGATGGCCAGACACATTCAACACGTCGTCGATGCGTCCACCGATCGTGAAGTTGCCGGTACGGGCGTCGCGAGCGGCGCTGTCGCCCGCGAGGTAGTAGCCCTTGAGCTCCG
>JANPDN010000085.1:0-2744 GCA_031431555.1 Rubrivivax sp. | reverse complement strand
TCGCCGGCGCCGGTGGTGACGCCGAATGTGCATGCGCGCGTGATGCACGAGATCGTGCTGCCGACGATCCAGGGCATGGCGCGCGAGGGCATGCCGTTCACCGGTTTTTTGTACGCCGGCCTGATGATCGACACGCAGGGCCGGCCGCGCACGGTGGAGTTCAACGCCCGCCTCGGCGACCCCGAAGCGCAGGTGCTGCTGATGCGCCTGAAGAGTGACCTCTTCGAGCTGCTGCTGCACGCCACCGACGGCACATTGGACCAGGCCGAGCTGCAATGGGACCGCCATGTCGCACTCGGTGTCGTGATGGCCGCGACGGGTTATCCGCAGTCGCCGCGCCGCGGTGATGTCATCCACGGCCTGCCGACATCGGCCGTGCAATTGAGCCGAGCCGATGCCCAGATCTTCCATGCCGGCACGGCGACCGGCGCCGATGGCCAGGTGCTTACCAGTGGCGGGCGGGTGCTGTGTGTGACGACCCTCGGCGACTCGACACGCACGGCGCAACAACACGCCTACGGTTTGCTGGGCACGGTGCACTTCGATGGCGCGCAGTGGCGCACTGACATCGGCCATCGCGCCATCACGGCCAGATGAGTTCGCCGCAGGTGATCAGCGAGCGGCCGGTGCAACTGCGTGGCAGCAGCATCGCGCTGGCGATCCTGCGGCTGGCGGGATGGCGACTTGACTTTGACGGCCTGCCGGCCAAGCAGGGCGTCTTGATCGTCTACCCGCACACCTCGAACTGGGATTTCCCGCTCGGCATCTTTGCCAAATGGGCGATCGGCATCCCGGTCACCTTCTGGGGCAAGGACTCGCTCTTCAAGGTGCCGTTGTTCGGGCGCTGGATGCGCTGGCTCGGCGGCGTGCCGGTGGACCGCAGCGCGCCCAAAGGCATCGTCGCCGACATGGTGCAGCGCATGCGTGCTGCGCGCGCGGGCGACGTTTTTTTGTGGCTCGCGCTCGCGCCCGAAGGCACGCGTGCAGCGGGCAGTGGCTGGCGCAGCGGGTTCTATCAGGTCGCCATCGGTGCCGGCGTGCCCGTCGCTTTGGCGCACTTTGACTTTGGCCGGCGCCGGGTCGGCATCGGCGTTTGCTTGCGACTTTGCGGCGACATGGCCGCGGATATGCGAGCCATCGCCGACGCCTACACCGGCGTCAAGGGCTGTCACCCCGAGTGGGCCGCGCCAGTGCGCATGACGTGACGAGCAACGGACTTGACCAGCGCATGACCACCCTCATCGATACGGCCGCGGTGCGCAACTACCTGCTCGGCTTGCAGCAGCGCATCGTCGCCGCGGTGCAGGCCGAAGACGGCCAGCCGTTTGTCACCGACGCCTGGGTCAAGGCGCCGGGCGACAAGCTGCAAGGCGACGGCGTCACGCGCTTCCTTGAGGGCAGCGACCTCATAGAGCGCGGCGGCTGCAATTTCAGCCATGTGCAAGGCGACCAGTTGCCGCCGTCGGCAAGCCAGCACCGGCCCGAACTGGCGGGCGCACCCTGGCAGGCGATGGGCGTGTCGCTGGTCATGCACCCGCGCAACCCGTATGTGCCGACGGTGCACATGAACGTGCGCCTGTTTGCCGCCTTTCCGGCCGGGCGCGACCCGGTGTTCTGGTTCGGCGGTGGCATGGACCTGACGCCCTATTACGGCTTCGAAGAAGACGCGGTGCACTTTCACCAAACTTGCCGCGACGCCTTGAATGCCGTCGACCCGGCGCTGCATCCGCGATTCAAGCGTTGGTGCGACGAGTACTTTTTTCTCAAGCACCGCAACGAGCCGCGTGGCATCGGCGGCATTTTCTTCGACGATTTCAGCGACGGCGGTTTTGACCACGGCTTCGCGTTGATCCGCGCGGTTGGCGACCACTTCACAGAGGCCTGGTTGCCGATCGTGCAACGGCGGCGTGCGACGACTTTTGGCGAGCGTGAACGCGACTTCCAGGCCTGGCGGCGTGGGCGCTACGTCGAGTTCAACCTGGTCTGGGACCGCGGCACGCTGTTCGGACTGCAAAGCGGCGGCCGCACCGAAAGCATCCTGATGTCGATGCCGCCGATCGTGAAGTGGCGCTACGACTGGCAACCAGAGCCGGGTTCGCCGGAGGCTCGGTTGGCGAGCGACTTTCTGTGCGCGAAGGACTGGGTTTGAGTCCAGGTGATTCGAGCCCGCGCATCGGACCGCGCACCCGCCTGCGCATCGGACTGTTCGGTGGCAGCTTCGACCCGCCGCATGTGGCACATCTCGCTCTTGCGCGCACCGCCTTGCAGGCCCTGGCGCTGGATGAACTGCGCTGGCTGCCGGCCGGCCAGCCTTGGCAGAAACCGCGCTCGATCACCGCCGCAGAACACCGCGAAGCGATGCTTGCGCTGACGCTGCAAGCCGCCGCTGAACCGCGTTTTGTGATCGACCGCCGCGAGCTGCGCCGCCCAGGCGCGAGCTACACCATCGACACCGCGCGCGAACTGCGCAGCGAACAGCCACAAGCGACGCTGTTTCTGATCATCGGCCAGGACCAATACGCCGGCCTGCATACCTGGCGCGACTGGCAAGCACTGTTGCAACTGGTCGTGCTTGGCGTTGCACAGCGCCCGGGTGTGATCGCGCCGGTGCATGCCGATGTGCAAGGCGCGGCGCAGCGGGTGGTGCCGCTGCCGATGATGGACATCTCGGCCACCGACATCCGGCGCCGCGTATCGCGGGGCCTGCCGATCGATGGTCTGGTGGCGCCCGAGGTGGCGCGTTA
>JANPDN010000084.1:0-5151 GCA_031431555.1 Rubrivivax sp. | reverse complement strand
CTGGCGCTACATCCTGTGGCCCGTCACGGCCTTCCGGCACCCCGTGGGCTGCGAGTCTCATGCGGGCCTTCGAAAGGCAAGCCAACCAGGCAGTCACCACGGGGGCACGGAAGTCGATTCACACCATCGGTCGTCCTCCTGCGCGGAGTCAATGCCGCACAAATCCAAGCAACAGGCGCCAGACACGGGTTGACCACCGGGTGCTTCGCAGTCGTGGACAACACGCCCTGTGGCCTGATGAAAGGCCGGCGCGTTGTCCACAACCAAGCCCCGTGGACAACCCTGCATCGCATCGACTCGTTGCGTCTCCAATACCGGGAGGTTGCCTGATGAGCTGCCGAGCCGTTCTCAAGGCGAATACCGCAGCGCCTAGCGCGGAGGTTGCCTGATGAGCCCGCACGGCCGCCCGAAGGGCTCATACACCGCAGCGCGTAGCGCGGAGGTTGCCTGATGAGCCAGAACAGTCGCGACCCATGAAGTTTGCGGTCTACCAAGTCAGCCGCAAGGGTGGGCGCGAAAAGAACGAAGACCGCATGGGTTATTGCTACACCCGTGACGCCGGCCTGTTTGCGCTGGCCGACGGCATGGGCGGGCATCCGCAAGGCGAAGTCGCGTCGCAGTTGTCATTGCAGACCCTGTCGGCGATGTTTCAGCGCGAAGCCAAGCCCAAGCTCGCCGACCCGCTGAAGTTCTTGCACGACGCCTGCGTCGCCGGGCATCATCAACTGCTTCGTTATGCGACCGAGAAGTCGCTGATGGATACCCCGCGCAGCACCTTGGTGGCCTGCGTGCTGCAGGGCAATGCCGCCTACTGGGCGCATTGCGGCGATTCGCGCTTGTACCTCGTGCGTGGCGACAAGCTGGTGGCCCGCACGCGCGACCATTCTTATTCCGAGCTGCAAGAAACGATGGCGCAGGTGGTGCCCATCGGCGACCGCGTCAACCGCAACGTGCTGTTCACCTGCCTGGGCAGCCCGGGCAAGCCGGTGATCGATACCGCCGGCCCGCTGCTCATGCACGCCGGCGACCGCGTGCTGCTGTGTTCAGACGGCCTCTGGGGCAGCGTCACAGATGCCGAGATCGTCGAGCAGCTGGCAACCAAGACCGTCTCTGACGCGGTGCCCGAACTCGTCGAGCGCGCGCTGCGCGTGGCCGGCAGCCGCAGTGACAACGTCACCGTGCTGGCCATCGAGTGGGAAGGCACCGAAGAAAGCGATTCGCTCAGCGCCGTCTCGACCCAGGCGCTGGGAGATGAAGTGTTCGCGTCGACGATCCAGGCCAGCCTGGCCGGTGACCCCAACCAGCCCGACGAGCTGGACGATGCCGAGATAGAGCGCTCGATCCGCGAGATCAACGAAGCGATCCAGCGTTCTTCGAAGCGCAAGAACTGAGCGCCACGCGACGCCCGCCCGACGTCCGCCCGACGACCTTGCGACGTTCACCCGTTGCCCGCGCTTTGGCGCAGCCATGAAGGATTACCGATGACCGTATTTGCGCGCGCCGCCGACCGTGCTGCCGACGCCCTGCGCCCGGTGGCGATCCAGCGCCATTTCACCCGCCATGCCGAAGGTTCGGTGCTCGTCAGCTTCGGCGACACGCAGGTGCTGTGCACCGCCTCGGTCGAGGAAAAAGTGCCGCCGCACAAACGTGGCAGTGGCCAGGGCTGGGTCACCGCCGAATACGGCATGCTGCCGCGCGCCACCCACACCCGCGGCGACCGCGAAGCAGCGCGGGGCAAACAAAGCGGGCGCACGCAGGAAATCCAGCGCCTCATCGGGCGCTCGATGCGCAGCGTTTTCGACCTGCGCGCGCTCGGCGAAAGAACGATCGCGCTTGATTGCGATGTCTTGCAGGCCGACGGCGGCACCCGCACCGCGGCGATCACCGGCGCTTTTGTGGCCGCCCACGACGCGGTGAGCTGGCTGCTCGCGCAAGGCCGCATCCCAGCGTCGCCGATCCGCGAGTTTGTCGCGGCGGTATCGGTCGGCATCGTGCAGGGCGTGCCGCTGCTCGACCTGGAATACACCGAAGACTCGGCCTGTGATACCGACATGAACGTGGTGATGACCGCTGCCGGCGCATTTGTCGAGGTCCAGGGCACGGCCGAAGGCGCGGCTTTCACGCGCACCGAGATGGATGCGCTGCTGCAGCTGGCCGACAAGGGCATCCGCGAGCTGGTCTTGGCGCAGCGGCAGGCGCTGGCCGTTGGCTGATCGTTTGACCGCGGCATCAGCAGGCGGCGCGGCGGGCACGATGCGCCTGGTCCTGGCGTCGAACAACGCCAAGAAGCTCGGCGAGTTGCAGGCCATGTTGGGCGCGCTGCCGGTGCAGCTCGTGGCGCAGGGCAGTCTGGGCATTGCCGAGGCCGAAGAGCCCTGTTCGACCTTTGTTGAAAACGCGCTGGTCAAAGCCCGGCATGCAGCGCAGGCCGCGGGTGGCGCTGCGATCGCCGACGACTCCGGCCTCTGCGTGGATGCACTCGGCGGCGCGCCGGGCGTGATCTCTGCGCATTTCGCGGGTTTCGTCGCCGCGCTCGGCAGCCGCGAATCAACGCGGGCGGCGCAGGACGCGGCGAACAACCGTTGCCTGCTCGAGCGCCTGCAAGGCGTCGCTGACCGGCGCGCGCGTTTTGTAAGCACGCTCGTCGCGCTGCGCTCGGCCGACGACCCCGAGCCGCTGATCGCCTTCGGCCGCTGGGAAGGCCAGATCCTGCATGCGCCGCGTGGTGAAGGCGGCTTCGGCTACGACCCGCTGATGTTCATCCCGCAGCTGAACTGCGCCGCCGCAGAGTTGTCGCCGGCGCAGAAAAACGCCGTCAGCCACCGCGGCCTGGCTGCCGCGCAAATGTGCTTGCTGCTGCGTGATGTCTGGGGCTGGCAGTGAGCATGGTGGCCGGCGACGTCGTCGCCCACTACCTGCGCCCGGGCACGTTGAACCTGGGCGCGATGCCGCCCTTGAGCCTGTATGTGCACCTGCCCTGGTGCATCAGGAAGTGCCCGTATTGCGACTTCAACTCGCATGAAAACAAGGGTGCTGTACCTGAAACACGCTACCTCGACGCACTGCGTGCCGACCTTGAAGCAGCGCTGCCGCTGGTCTGGGGCCGGCGCGTGTCGAGCGTGTTCATCGGCGGCGGCACACCGAGCCTGTTTTCGCCGGCCGGCATCGAACGCCTGCTCACCGATGTGCGCGCTTTGCTGCCGTTGGAGCCGGGCTGCGAGATCACGCTCGAAGCCAACCCGGGCACCTTCGAGGCCGAGCGCTTCCGCGCCTTCAGGGCCGCCGGCGTGACACGCTTGTCGGTCGGTGTGCAAAGTTTTGACGACAGCGCATTGCAGCGCATCGGGCGGGTGCACGACGCGCGCCAAGCCCGCGCCGCGGTCGAAGAAGCGCGCGACGCTTTCGAGACCTTCAATATCGACCTGATGTATGCGCTGCCCGGGCAGACCCTTGCCGAGTTGCACGCCGAGCTCGACATCGCGTTGGGGCTGTCGCCGCCGCATCTGTCGATCTACCACCTGACGCTCGAGCCGAACACTTTTTTCGCCAAACACCCGCCGGTGCTGCCCGACGACGATGCCGCGTCGGACATGCTCGACGCGATCGTCGATCGCACCGCGGCGCTCGGCCTGCAGCGCTACGAAGTCTCGGCCTTTGCGCGCAGCGGCCACCGCTGCCGGCACAACCTGAACTACTGGGGTTTTGGTGACTATCTCGGCATCGGCGCAGGCGCCCACGGCAAGCTGAGTTTCCCCCACCGCGTCTTGCGCCAGGTGCGCTGGCGCGAGCCGCAGGCGTACATGACACAAGCGCTGATCGGCCGCGCGGTGTCCAACGAACATGAAGTCGCTCGCCGCGACCTGCCGTTTGAATTCATGCTCAACGCACTGCGCCTGCGCGAAGGGTTCGATGTCGCCGACTACAGCGCGCGCACCGGGCTGCCGCTGTCGTCGATCGAGGCCACGCTTGGCCGCGCCGAGGCGCTGGGCCTCATCGAACGCGACGCGCCGTCTTCGCCCCGGGTGCGGGCGAGCGCGCGTGGCTTTGACTTTTTGTCGGACTTGCAGGCGCTGTTTTTGCCGCCGATTTGAGCTGCCGCTGCGAGCGCTGCATCTCGTCGTGCAGCCATTCACGCAGCGCCACCAGCGGCGGCCAGTCCTGCAGCTGCGGCGGGTAGGCGAGCCAGAAAGCATAGGCGCGGTCGTCGGGCAGGGCCAGCGGCGACAGGCGCACCAGGCGGCCATCACGCAGCGCGTCGGCGGCGAGCAGTTCGCGCGCCAGCGCGATGCCGATATCTTGTTCGGTGGCTTGCAGCAGCAGGCCGGCGTCGTTGAACGACGCCACCGGGTTGACTGGCACGCGGCAACCGTCGAGTGCAAACCAGCGCCGCCACAGGTCGGCGTCGCCGAGCAGCGGTTCATCGGCCAGCGAACCGGTGCCGCGGCCGAGCAATCGCCGCGCCGCAGCGGGTGAGCCGACGGCGATCAAGGGCGAATCGATCAGGCGCTCGGATTGCAGCCCTGGCCATTGGCCGGCGCCCTGGCGCAGCGCGGCGTGAAAGCCTTCGCGTGGCAGGTCGACGATGGCCTGCGAAGCGAGCAGTTCGATCGCGATATCGGGATGGCGCTCGCGCCACTGCGCCATGCGTGGCATCAACCAGCGCTGCGCAAAAGAAGGCAGCAGCGTGACGCGGATGCGGTGCTCGGTTTCACCCGCCGCCGCCGCGGCGGCACGCAGGCCGTCGTCGATGCGGTCCAGCGCCGGCTCGACCGCTGCGAGCAGCGCCACACCGGCACCGTTGAGCACGATGCGACGGCCGCGGCGGTCGAACAGCAATATCCCGATCTGCTCTTCGAGCAGCTTGATCTGCTGGCTGACCGCGCTGTGGGTGAGGTGCAATTCCTCTGCCGCGGCGCGCAGGTTGGCCCGCTGCGCGACGACACGGAAGGTCGGCAGCGTGTGCAGCGGGAGTCGCTTCGGGCTCGGCATGCTGGTAAGCATAGCTGAACACCGTGGCCAGAACTTGTCGCTTCCTCTACAGGTGATGGGCCTCTACTCTTGGCCCATTCACTTACCCGGACATCCCCATGTCTGCCACCGGACTGCCACTGCCGATCGTTTTGCACCGCGCCTGGTGGCGCGGGCTGCTGG
>JANPDN010000083.1:0-19731 GCA_031431555.1 Rubrivivax sp. | reverse complement strand
GGACTCGGCTTCGGTTTCGAAGACCAACTCGACACCGACCTCTTCGCAGCGCGCTTGCAGGATATTGAGCAGCTTCTTGCGCCCGATGCCGACAAAACCGTGGCCGCCGCTGCGTATTCTGTGGCCCTTGAAATGCAGCTCGATATCGTCCCAATGGTTGAAGGCCACTTCGATCGCGTCGGCGGTCTCGGTATCCCACTGGCGCATGTTGTCCATCGTCGCGTCGGAAAAAACCACGCCCCAGCCAAAGGTGTCGTAGGCGCGGTTGCGCTCGACGACGCGGATCTGGTGCCGCGGGTCGAGCTTTTTCATCAGGAGCGCGAAATACAGGCCGGCGGGGCCGCCGCCGATGCAGACGATTTGCATGGTCGCTTGGGTGAAGAGATCTCGGTGGCCAGACGCGGAGTCGCCAAATCGATTGTCGCTGCATTCGAGCGCCTGCGAAACGCCGCCGCCGCCTGCCTAAAATCAATGCATGACCCTACCCGCCTTTGTCCAGCCCTGTGGCCACGACATCTACGCCGTCGACACCGGTTTTGTGCGCGACAACTTCGACGCCGCCTACCTCGTCGTGCACGCTGGCCGCGCCGCCTTCATCGATACCGGCACCAACTTCGCTGTGCCGCGGTTGCTTGCCGCACTCGATGCGCTGGGCCTGGCCCGCGACGCCGTCGACTGGGTGATCCCGACGCATGTGCACCTTGATCACGCTGGCGGTGCCGGCCTGTTGATGCAGCAGCTGCCGCAGGCGCGGATGCTGGTGCACCCGCGCGGCGTGCGCCACATGATCGACCCGACGGCGCTGTACCAGGGCGCACTGGCGGTCTACGGCGCCGAAGAAATGCAGCGGGCTTATGGCGAGTTGGTGGCGGTGGATGCGACCCGCGTCGATGAATCCAGCGACGGCATGACGTTGCAGTTGGCCGGCCGGCCGCTGCTGCTGATCGACACCCCCGGCCACGCCAAACACCATCACTGCATCTGGGACGCGGCATCCCGCGGCTGGTTTACCGGCGATACCTTCGGCTTGAGTTACCGCGAGTTTGATACCGCGGCCGAGGGCGCGTGGATCGTGCCGACATCAACACCGGTGCAGTTTGAACCCGAGGCCCTGAAGACCTCGATCGCACGCCTGCTCGCCAAAGACCCGGCCTGCATGTACGTGACGCACTATGGACGGATCGCCGACGTGCAACGGCTGGCCGGCCTGCTGCGAGGCCAGCTCGACCAGATGGTGGCGCTGGGCCTGCAGCTGCGCAACGCCGCCGGCCGGCATGAAGCATTGAAAGCCGGGCTGCTCGACATCTACGCCGGCCGCATCGCAGAACACGGCTGCGCATTCGATCGCGCGCAGGTTGCCGAACTGCTGGCGATCGATATCGAACTCAATGCGCAAGGCATGGCGGTGTGGCTCGATCGCCAGCCGTCCGCCTGAGTCAATTGGCAAACGACCGAGCGCCACTGAACACGACGGATCACGGAGATCACCAAGATGTCAAAAGTGCAGTTCCATCTCGAAGGCCGCGTCGCGGTGATCACCGGCGGCGCGCAAGGTATCGGCGAAGCCTGCGCGCGGCGCCTGGTGCGTGATGGCGCGGCGGTGTCCTTGTGGGACCGCGCCAACGCTGCCGGCGAAAAACTCGCCGCTCAATTGCGCGATGAAGGCGCCAAGGCGCTGTACCTGCACTGCGACGTTTCCGACAAAACCCAGGTCGACGCGGCGCTGGCGGCCACGATTGCGGCATTCGGCCATGTCGATGCGCTCGTCAACAACGCTGGCATCTTCAAGGCCGCGGAGTTTCTCGATATCACCGAAGCCGATTGGGATGCGGTGATCGCGGTCAACCTCAAAGGCGCCTTTTTGGTTGGCCAGGCGGTGGCGCGTGTGATGACCAGCAATGCCGGCGGCCAAGGTTTTGGCGCGATCGTGAACATGAGCTCGGTGAACGGCGTGATGGCGATCCCGACGATCGCCAGCTACAACGCCAGCAAGGGCGCGATCAACCAGCTCACGCGGGTGATGGCGCTGTCGCTGGTCGACCGCGGCATCCGCGTGAATGCGGTCGCGCCGGGGACTATCGCCACCGAGCTGGCGCGCAACGCGGTGCTCGGCAGCGACGCGGCGCGGGCGCGCATCATGAGCCGCACGCCGATGCGCAGGTTGGGCGAGCCTGAAGAGATCGCCGATGTCACCGCATTCCTGCTCAGTGATGCCGCGAGTTATGTCACCGGCGAGATCGTCGTCGTCGACGGCGGGCGCATGACCTTGAACTACACGATGCCGGAGGTCACAGCATGAATACCGAAGTCAAGAAATCCGCCACCGAAACCGACACCACCGCGCTGCCCGCGCTCAGTGGCGGTTGCCTGTGTGGCACGGTTCGTTACGAGGCCACACCCGAAAGTCGGGACGGCTACTACTGCCATTGCCGCATGTGCCAGATGGCTTTTGGCAATACCCGCGCGGCGTATCTCAACCTGCGCAAGAGCGAGGTCCGTTGGACCGCGGCTGAGCCGACTTACTACGCTTCATCAAAGATCGCGCGGCGCGGGTTTTGCGCGCATTGCGGCACGCCGCTGAGCTTCGAGTACCTTGGCAGCCAGCGCATGGACCTGTCGGTGGGCAGCCTCGACGACCCTGCGGCGATCACCCCGACATCACACTTCGCCGTCGAGTCGCGCATCGCATCGTGGCATGGCGCCGACGGGCTCAAGGAAACCCGGCTCGACGAGTACGCGCCGATCGTGCAGCGCTGGAAAGACGCCTATGGTGACGCCGTGCAGCCGGGTCTCGAAGCCGCACGCCAAGGTGCCAGCAACGAGCAGTGATCAAGGCCTGACCCGACAACCTGATCAAGTCGGCTGCGCCTGCGCCTGCGCGCGCGCCTCGCGGATCGGCAAGTGAATCAAGGCTGCGGCCGCGGCGAGCACGATATCGGCGTACCACATCCAGTCGTAGCTGCCGGTGGCCTCGAAGGCCTTGCCGCCGAGCCAGGCGCCGAGAAATCCGCCTATCTGGTGCGTGACCATCACCAGACCGAACAACGTCGCCATATTCGCAGGGCCGAAAAATTTCGCCACCAGGCCGGCGGTCGGCGGCACGGTCGACAAAAACGTCAAGCCCATCACCGCGGCGAAGACCAACATCACGGTTGCGGTTTTTGGTGCCAGCACAAAGATCAATACCGCGACGCCGCGGATCGCGTAGATCAACGACAGCAGCGACTTCATCCGCCAGCGGCCGCCTCGGTAGCCCATCAAAAAGCCGATGCCGACGCTGCCGACGATATTGAACAGGCCGAGCATGGCAATTGACCAGGCGCCGATATCCGGCGGCAGGCCGCAGGCGGCGACCACGCCCGGCAGGTGCGTGGCCAAAAAAGCGACGTGAAATCCGCAGACAAAAAAGCCGGCCGCCAGGAGCTGGAAACTGCGGTCAGACAGCGCCCGCTTGATCGCCACCATCGTGCCTTCGCGCGGCGCAGCTGGCGCGCCGCCAGCAACTGCAGCGCCCGAACCTGCAACCGCGCCCGCCGCCGGCGCACGCCCGCGCAAGACCCAGGCCGCCGGCAGCGCCAACAGCGTGAACAGCGCCAGCGACTGCACCGCGGCGGCCCAGCCCGCCGCGGCGCTGATCGCTTGCGCGACGGGCGCAAAAACGAACTGCCCGAACGAGCCGCCGGCATTCACGACGCCGGTGGCCAGCGCGCGTTTGTCAGGTGCGACCAGCCGGGTGGTGGCGGCCATCAGCACTGACGGCCCGGCCATGCCGGCGCCACCGGCGGCGAGCACGCCGATCGCAAAAATCAGCCCGGCGGTAGTCGTCATGTAGGGGATCAAGGCGGTGCCGATCGCCACCAACAGCACGCCGACAACCAGCACCCGCCCGGGGCCGACGCGGTCGGCGACGATGCCGGCAAACGGCTGCGTCAAACCCCACCAGAGCTGGCCGAACGCAAAGGCCAGGCTGACCGACGCGAGCCCAAGGCCGGTGCTCGTGTTCAGGCTGCCGACAAACAGGCCCATCGACTGGCGCGCGCCCATCGTCAGCGCAAAGACGCCGGCCCCGGCGAGCATGACCCAGACAAAGGCCGGCACGCGTGCTGCGGCGTGCGCTTGGGGTTCAGACATGGGCGTTCTCCGTTTTGGCAAGCTGGCCGATGCAGTCGTCGATCAAGCCGTGCAGCGCGGCGACACGCGCGGCGCCGAGTTGCTGGTTCAGCGCAAGTTGGGCCTGTTTCCACGCCCGCTGGGCCTGCGTACGCAGCACGCGGCCGGCGTCAGTGGCTTCGACGATGCGGCTGCGGCCATCGTCGCCGGCCCGCACCTGCACCAGGCCCCGCTCGACAAGCGGCAGCAGGTTGCGGCTCAACGTCGAGGCGTCGAGTTGCATCGCTGCAGCCAAACCACCGGCGCGCAACGGCCCGAGCTTGACGATCAAGGACAGCAGCGAGTACTGCGTGATCTTCAGGCCGCTGCTGGCCATCGCGGCTTCGTAGTGGCGCGTGATCAGTCGGTTGAGCTGGCGCAGCTTGAAGTGGGTGCAGCCGGCCGGGCTGGCTGAGCTGTCAGTCATCGGGGTGGGCGTCGAATTGGCTGCCGAAGTGGATGTCGATCAGCGATGATATAGTTGCATATGCAAGTTTATACCACTCTACGCAGCGTCGCCGCACCGCCATGAACAAGTCTCCAGACAAACCATCGGCCATCGACGAATGGCTGGCCGCCGAAGCCGCCCAGATCGCCCAGCGCGAAGCCGCCATGGCCGCCGGCAGTGCCCGTGGCGCCGCGGCCTTCGGCGCGGTGCCGCTCGAAGCCGCGCGCATGATGGACGGCCTGTCGATGATGCAGGCGATGCTGCGCGGCGAGTTTCCCGCGCCGCCGATCGGCAAGACGATGGACTTTCTGCTCGTCGAAATCGCCGCCGGCCGCGCGGTTTTCCAGGGCCGGCCGGGCCCGGCGTATATGAACCCGATGGGCGGCCTGCACGGCGGCTGGTACGCGACCTTGCTCGACTCCGCTTTAGGCTGCGCGGTGCACACGATGATGCCCGCCGGCCGCGGCTACACCACCGCCGAACTCGGCATCAACCTCGTGCGCGCGATCACGCCCAAGGTCCAGCGCGTGCGCGCGATCGGCGAAGTTCAGCATTGCGGCCGCCAACTCGCCACCGCCACCGCACGCCTGGTCGGACCCGATGGCACGCTGTACGCCCATGGCAGCACGACCTGCCTGGTGTTCGAGCTTGCGCCACAATCGAAGTCATGAACCTGCTGCACACCATGCTCCGCGTCGGCAACCTGCAACGGTCGATCGATTTTTATACCCAGATTCTCGGCATGACGCTGCTGCGCACCACCGAGCGGCCAGACCAGAAATACGACCTCGCTTTTGTCGGTTACGGGCGCAACCCAGAACATGCCGAGATCGAGCTGACCTACAACTACGGCGTCGACAAATACGATCTCGGCAACGCCTTTGGCCACATCGCCATCGGCGTGCCCGATGTCGCGGGCACCTGCGCCGCGGTGCGCGACAAGGCCGCCGCGCTCGGCGCTGCGGTGACGCGCGAGGCCGGCCCGGTGAAGGGCGGCACGACGATGATCGCTTTCATCACCGACCCCGACGGCTACAAGATCGAACTCATCGAGCGCAGCGCCTGAGCGAGCGGCTGGGCCAACTTCGCGTCGTCGCATGTACCTGCCAAAACACTTCGAGCAGCCGGATGCTGCCGCAGTGCAAGCGCTGATCGCTGCGGCGCCGCTGGCGACATTGGTCGCGATGACCGCCCAGGGCTTGACGGCGAACCTGCTGCCGATGGAGTTTGTGCCTGCCGGGGCCGCTGGCGTCGCCGGCGATTCGGGCGGCCCGCACGGCGTATCGCACGGCACATTGCGCGGCCATGTCGCACGCGCCAACCCGCTCTGGCGCGAGGCCGGTGCCGGCCATGAAGTGCTCGCGGTCTTCACCGGGCCGCAGGCGTATATCAGCCCGAATGGCTACCCCAGCAAACGTGAACATGGCAAGGTCGTGCCAACCTGGAACTATGCCGTCGTGCAGGCGCGCGGGCCGCTGACCGTGATCGAAGATGCCGACTGGCTGCGCGCGCTCGTCACGCGCCTGACCGATCAGCACGAATCAAGCAGCGCGGTGCCGTGGAAGGTCAGCGACGCACCCGACGACTACATCGCGCAGATGCTCAAGGCCATCGTCGGCATCGAGATCCGCATCACGTCACTGACGGCCAAGTGGAAAGTCAGCCAGAACCGCAGTGGCGACGATCGGCTCGGCACCGCGTCCTTGTTGCTGACGCAACGCGGCGACGATGCGCAAGCGATGGCCGGGTTGGTCAAGCAGCGGTCGACCTGAACCCGCAACCCCAAATCGCCTCCGTCCGAACCGTCTGTGGCCGACGACGTGGCGGCCCCGAAGTCAACGCCACCCTCGTTGCAAAAACGGCGTGGCACCGACCCTCCAAGGGGCCGCCGCCACCGGTTTCCCGCTCGGCCGCGGGCGTGGCAGAGGCGTATTCCCAAAGGCTGCCCAGCGCCGAGTAACGTGCCGGCCGTGGCCGTGGCCGTGGCCGTGGCCGTGAACCTCATCATGGCGGCGCGACCCTCGTCAACCCGGGCCTCCAGTTCAAGGGAGCCGGAACGGGTTGCGATCCGACGCTGGAGCGGCTATCGTAGAAACCCACTCACCGCCGGGAGACTCAGCATGTCGACGCCGACGAATTCCCGCTCGATCACTACGCGGCGCGTCATCGCCGCCGCGCTTCTCGGCGCAATGATGGCCACGGTCGCTGCCCAGAAAGTGACGCCGGGTCTTTGGGAAAACTCGGTGACGCTGAAAGCGGCCGCAGGCGAGATGGACTCGGCGATGGCACAAGCGCAGCAACAGATGGCGCAACTGCCGCCGGAGCAGCGCAAGATGGTCGAGCAGATGATGGCGCGCCAAGGGGTTGGCGCGGGCTCAAGGGCGACAACGGTCCAGGTCTGCGTCACCAAAGAGCAGGCCGCGCGCGACGAGCTGCCGCAGGCCGAGGGCCAGTGCAGCCAGCAGATCACGCAGCGCAGCGGCAGCACGGTGAAGTTCCGGTTCAGCTGCGCCGGCGATCCGCCTTCGAGCGGTGAGGGCGAATACACCCTCGTGAGTGACCGGGCCTATACCGGCCGCATGGTGGCCAACACGCTGCTGCAAGGCAAGCCAGAGCGCATCGAGATGCAGCAATCGGGCAAGTGGCTGGCCGACGACTGCGGCAGCGTGAAGCCGCGCAAGTAGGCGCGGCTACAAAGGCAGCAGCGCCGCCGCCTCGCGCGCCAGGCGGGTGATGCGCGGCCAGTCCTTGGCCGCGACGGCGTCGGCCGGTGTCAACCACGAGCCGCCGCAGACCCTGACGTTGGGCAAGGCCAGATAGTCCGGCGCGGTCTGCAGCGTGATGCCGCCGGTGGGGCAGAAGACCACATCCGGGAAAGGCCCGGCCAACGCCTTGAGCATCGGGATACCACCGGCCGCGGTGGCCGGGAAAAATTTGAGGAAGCGCAGGCCGTCGGCACCGGCGGCCATGGCCTCGCCCGCGGTGGCCACCCCCGGCAGCAAGGGCAGGCCGATCGCGCGGCAGGCCGCACCCAGCGCCGCGGTGTAACCCGGGCTCACCGCAAAGCGGCTGCCGGCATCGAACGCCGCCTGCGCGTCAGCGGCCGAACGCAGCGTGCCGGCGCCGACGATCGCTCCCGGCACCGCGCGTGCGATGGCTTCGATGCAGCGCAGGGCGGCCGGCGTGCGCAGCGTCACCTCGAGCACCCGCACGCCGCCGTCGACGAGCGCCTGCGCCAGCGGCACCGCGTCTTCGACATCGTCTATGACGATGACCGGGATCACCGGGCCATGGCGGCTGAGTTCGAGGGTGTCCAGCATGAAGTTTCCGTCCTTGTTCATAGCCAGCTGATGGCGCCTTGTTCGGCAGCGAGCACGTTGCGGCGCATGCCGGCAAAAAGTTCGCGGCCGAGGTCGTGGGAATGGGTGTCGGTATGTTCTGCCGACGGGTGCGCGGCTTCGCGTGCGTCCCAGATCACATCGGGCACGAGTGCTTGCAGCGTGCCGGCGACGGCGTCGAGCCGGATCACGTCACCGCTGCGCACCCGTGCCAGCGGCCCGCCGGCCAGCGCCTCGGGGCTGACGTGGATGGCGGCCGGAACCTTGCCCGATGCGCCGCTCATGCGGCCGTCGGTGACGAGCGCGACCTTGAAGCCCTTGCCTTGCAACACCGCCAGCGGCGGCGTCAGCTTGTGCAGCTCGGGCATGCCGTTAGCCTGCGGGCCTTGGAAGCGCACCACGGCGATGAAATCGCGCTCGAGCTCGCCGCGGTTGAAGGCCGCGAGCAGGTCTTCCTGGCCGTCGAAGACGATCGCCGGCGCTTCGACGATATGCCGGTCGTCGGGCACCGACGAGACCTTGATCACTGCGCGGCCAAGGTTGCCGCGCAGCAGCGCCATGCCGCCGGTGGCAGAAAACGGTGCGGCCACGGTGCGCACGATGGTCTCGTCGCCGCTGGCGGCTGGCAGGCGCTGCCAAACCAGTCGCGCTTTGTCGGAATCGCTGTCGGGATCTGGGTTGGGATCTGTGTCGGGATCTCCATCGGGATCGCTGTTGGCATTGCCAACCAGAGCCGGCACTTCGGTGTAGGCGCGCAGCCCGCGCGCGCTGACCGCGGCCACGTCGGCGTGCATCAGGCCGGCGTCGAGCAACTCGCGCAGCACAAAGCCGGGGCCGCCTGCCGCCTGGAACTGGTTCACGTCAGCGCTGCCGTTCGGATAGACCCGGGTCAGCAGCGGCACCACCGCCGACAAGTCTGAAAAGTCGGTCCAGTCGATCAGGATGCCGGCGGCACGCGCGACCGCGACCCAATGGATCAGGTGGTTCGTCGAGCCGCCAGTGGCCAGCAGCGCCGCCATCGCGTTGACGATCGTGCGCTCGTCGACCAGGCGGCCGATCGGTGTGAAGCGCGCGCTGCGTTGGGTAATCGCCAGCGCGTTGGCCACCGCCTCGGCCGTCAGCGCTTCGCGCAGCGCGGCGTGGGGGTGCACGAATGCCGCGCCGGGCACATGCAGGCCCATCGCTTCGAGCAGCATCTGGTTGCTGTTGGCGGTGCCGTAGAAAGTGCAGGTGCCGGGGCCGTGATAGGCCGCGCTTTCGGCTTCGAGCACGGTGGCGCGGTCGACCAACCCTTGGGCATGCTGCTCGCGGACCTTGGCCTTGGCGTTGTTCGACAAACCCGTGCTCATCGGCCCGGCGGGCACAAAAACACAGGGCAGATGGCCGAAGTGCAAGGCGCCGATCAACAGGCCCGGCGCGATCTTGTCGCACACACCGAGCAGCAGCGCGGCGTCAAAAACATCGTGCGACAAAGCGACCGCGGTAGCCATCGCGATCGTGTCGCGCGAAAACAGGCTCAGCTCCATGCCCGGCAGGCCCTGGGTCACGCCGTCGCACATCGCCGGCACCCCGCCGGCCACTTGCGCGGTGGCGCCCAGGCGCCGCGCGACATCACGGATCAGCGCCGGGTAGGTCTCGTAGGGCTGGTGCGCCGAGAGCATGTCGTTGTAAGCGGTGACGATGCCGATATTCGGCGCGCGCTCGGCGACGACGCGGAACTTGTCGCTCGCTGGCAGGCCCGCAAAAGCATGCGCCACGTTGGCACAGCCCATGCGGTCGGTGCTGCGCGGGCGCTGCACCAGTTTGTCGATGCGCGCGAGATAGGCGCTGCGCAAAGGCGCACTGCGCTGCCGGATGCGATCGGTGACGGCCACCACGGTGGCATGCAGGGCCGGATGCGATGATGTAACCATGATTTTGATTATCGCGTAACCAAGTTACAGCGTCAATCGCTGGGCCAGCCGAGCCGGCCCGACCATCGGCAGCAAGCATCACCACCATCGCAGAATGCAGCACCTTGAGCGCGCAACATGATGACCCCCTGCCCCCGCCCTTGCGCGACCCCGCGCCGATGCTGGCGCGGTTTTTTGCCGAATGGGGCGGCCGCGGCGACCTCTGGATCTTTGGCTACGCCTCGCTGATCTGGCGCCCAGAGTTCGAATCGGCCGAACACCGCCCGGCGCTGGTGCGCGGCTGGCACCGGGCGTTGCGCATGCGCTCGCGGGTCAACCGCGGCACGCCGGCACAACCCGGCCTGGTCTTCGCGATGCTGCCCGGCGGCGCCTGCCGCGGCGTCGTCTACCGGCTGCCCCGCGCGCAGGTCAAGACCGAGCTCGAACGTCTGTGGGCGCGCGAGATGCCGACCGGCGTCTACGACCCGCGTTTGGTGCGCGCGACGACGCCACACGGCGATGTGCAGGCACTGGCCTTCACGCTCGGCCGGCACAGCGAAGCCTGCCTGCCGCCAATCGCCGATGCGCCGATGTTGCACATCCTGCGCCACGCCAGTGGGCGCTACGGGACGACGCTGGACTATCTGGTCGAGACCGCGCACGCACTGCGCGAACAAGGTGTGCACGACCGCGAGATCGAGCGTCTGATGCGCCTGGCAGCGCGCCATGGGCTGCTCGCCGCGGCGGCTCAGCCGGGTCTTGCGGATGCCGCCGCTGCCGTCGACCCTGGCGACGCCCCCACTGGTGGCAGCCGCTGCTGAACCGCCGCCAGGTCGGCGGCGGTGTCGACATCGACCAGCACGCCGGCATCGCAGACATCGACGCCGACCGCTGGGTAGCGCGCGATCAGGCGGCGCGCGCCTTCGTCGCCGTCGAGCGCACTCAACTCGCTGAACAGCTCGGCCGAAAACGCCACCGGATGGCCGCGCCGCCCCTTGTGCTCGGCAAACGCCACCGGGTGCTGCGCGATCGCCGCCGCCACCGCGAGCAGCGTCGCCGGGCTGACCATCGGCATGTCGGCAGGCAGCACCAACCAGCCGCCGGCATCGGCGCGTGCGCGCACCCCGGCGGCAATCGAATGGCCCATGCCACGTGCGGCTTCGGCGTCGGTGACGATCGTGACGTCGCTGGCGGCGACCATGCGTGCGGCTTCGTCGGCCAGGCGCTCGGTCGTGACAACGACCAGCGGCAGGCCGCACGCGAGCACGTTTTTCAAGGTCGTGCCGAGCACTGTGGACGCACCCAGCGCTTGCACCAGCTTGTGCTGCGCCCCGGCAAAGCGGCTGCCCTTGCCGGCGGCCAGCACGACCACGGCGGGACGGTTTTTGATCACGATGTGCTCTCGTTGTTTCGATCCGGCGCCACGCCCCCCTTGAACCCGGCACCTCAGGGCCACAAGAATGCGCGCCAGACGCGGCCACGGCCAGCGGGCGTTCACTTAAGGCCTTCCACGTAAGGGAATCTGCCCGCCGGTGACTTCCTATACTCGGGTGATGACAACGCCGCACGACACAAAACTGTCACCGGAACTGGCCCAGCTGCGCAAGAGTTATGAGCGCGCCGCGCTTGACGAAAGCAGCGCGCTGGCCGACCCGCTGCAGCAGTTCGAGGCCTGGTTGGCGCAGGCTCTTGATGCCAAGCTGCCCGAGCCGAATGCGATGACGCTGGCCACCGTCGGCAGCGATGGCCGGCCGTCAACGCGCATCGTGCTCATCAAGGGCATCGATCAACGCGGCCTGGCCTGGTACACCAACTACCAAAGCCGCAAAGGCCAGCAGCTCGCCGCAACGCCGCATGCCGCGTTGCAGTTTCATTGGGTCGAGTTAGAGCGCGTGGTGCGCATCGAAGGCATCGTCGAAAAGACGTCCGCCGAAGAGTCCGATGCCTACTTCGCCAGCCGGCCACTCGACTCGCGGATCGGCGCCTGGGCCTCGCCGCAGAGCCAGGTCATCAGCTCGCGCGCAGTACTGGTGGCGAATGCCGCCAAGATCGGCGCGCAATATCTGCTGCGGCCACCGCGCCCACCACACTGGGGCGGCTACCGGCTCAAACCGGACAGCTTCGAGTTCTGGCAAGGCCGGCCGTCGCGGCTGCACGACCGCCTGCGTTATCGACGTGACGTTGACGCCTGGATCATCGAGCGGCTCGCGCCCTGAAGGGCGCTGAAGCCGCGGGTCGACGCCGCTGAATCAGGGTGCGGCGGCGGCGTCGGTGACGCGGTAGAAAAGGCCGTACTGGTCGTCGCTCAACACCGCCAGTTTGCCTTCGAGAGTGAGCGCGTCGACGGTGAACCGCACCGGCGTGCGGGTGCGGATCTCGATCAACCCTTCGGGCCCGGCGGGCACGCAGAACGAGCAGGTCGTGGGCACCGCCGAGAGCAAAAAGTGGCGCTGCTTTTCGCCTGGCTCCAGCGGCAGCATGAATCCCTGCACCTTGACCGTCTTGCCGTTGAGCGACTGCACTGCCGGCGCGAAGGTCGGCACGATCTTGGCGCGCTCGACTTTCGACGTCACCGAGGCGAGCAACTGCCACGACAACACACCATCACGCTCGACGAGCGGCTTGAAGGCGCTGCGCGGGTCGTGGTAACCGGCGCCTGAGGCGGCCAGCGCTGGCGCGGTTGCCGGCTGCGGTGCTGGCGATGGCGTCGCCCCAGCCTGGGCGCGCGTGCTGGCCGGCATGCCGACCACCAGGGTCGTCGCAACCACGATCAAGAACCCATGCAAACCGATCTTCAACATCCTGACTCCTTCAGCGCGGCTGCTGTTGCAGCAGCGTCGTCACATCCAACCGCATCACCCGCCGCACCGGCCAGGCCACCGCGAGAAGGGCCAAGAGTACCGCGCCGGCGACCAGCGTGGCGTGGTGGCCGGACCACCACAGCCCGGTGACCACCAACGAGCGCTCGGCGCGGAGCACCAGCCCGAGCAAATGGGTCAGGCCGTGGCCCAGCGCCAGGCCAGCGATGACGCCGATCAGCGCCAGCCACAGCGCCTCAAACATCAGCAGCGCGGCAACCCGCCGCGGCGGCGCGCCAAGCATGCGCAGCATCGCCAGATCGGACCCGCGCTCACGCACCGCATGGGTCAACGCGACCCACAGCGACAGCGTCGCCATCAGCACCAGCAACAGACCGAAGCCACGCATCAGATCGAGCCCGGCACCAAGCAACCGAAACAGCCGAGCGCTCTCGAGTGCCGGCGCCGCGGCCTGCAACCCCGGCTGCGCATTCACCCAACGCGGCAGGCTCGCCGCGGCCAGTGGTGAGCGGTAGCGCACAAGCAGCAAAGTCAGCTCACGCTCGGCGTGCTTGTCATCGGCCTGTTGGCCGAGCGCCGGCGCTTCGTCAGCATGTTCATGCACCCGCCAGACCGATTCGGTGGCGGTGAGCACCAGTCGGTCCAGCACGCAGTCGCAGCGCTGCAGCGTGCCGACCACCGTGTACGGTGTCTCTTCATGGGCGTCACCCGACTGCCCCAGACCATGCCCGCCGGCAAATTGCCCGCCGATCGCGACACCAAGTGCCGCTGCAGCGTCGGCGCCCAACACCGCTTCCAGCGGCGCCTGCCAGACGCGCCCGGCCGCCGGCTGCGCGCCGTACAGCGCCAGGTAGTCGGCGTGAGTGCCGATGATGCGAAAGCCCATCACACTGTCACCCAGCGACAGCGGCACCACGCTGGCCACCAGCGGGTTCGCGGCAAGCAGGGCCTGCGTGGCCAGAGGGATATTGCCGGTCGGGCTGTCGATGTGGAAAACCCCCGCCAGGATCAATTGCAGCGGGCTGCCCTTGGCCCCGACCACGAGGTCGATGCCGGCCAGGTTGCGCTGCGTCTGCTGCTCGAGTTGCTCGCTGACCAGCGTGACGACGACGATTGCGGCGCTGCCCAGCGCCAGCAGCGCCAGGTTCAACAGCGCCAGCAGCGGCCGTGACCAGAGATAGCGCCAGGCCAGCAGCGCCAGATTCATCGCGGCATCTCGGCGCTGCGCGCGGCCGCGGCGTCGCTGTCAACATGCTGCGGCTGCAGTTGCGGATGCAGTTGCAGTTGCGGATGCGGATGCGGATGCAGGTGCAGATGCAGGCTCTGCGGCCACAGCTCGGCCAGCCTGCGGTCGTGGGTGGCGATCACCAGCGTCGCCTGCTCGGCCGCGGCGACATCGCCCAGCAAGGCCAGCGCGGCCTGCGCGCTGTCGTCATCGAGATTGGCCGTCGGCTCGTCGGCGAGGATCAACTTCGGCGCGCGCAGCAGTGCCCGCGCCAGCGCCACACGCTGCGCCTGGCCGACGCTCAAGGCCGCCGGCCGGCGCCGCACCAGGTCGGCCAGGCCGAGCCTGCCGAGCACCACGCCGATGCGCTGCCGATCGACCGCCAAACCAGCAGCCACATAGGGCAAGGCCAGGTTGTCGGCAACGCTCAAACTCTCGCTCAAGTGCAGGCGCTGCGGCACAAAACCAAGCGTCGCGCCACGCCAGGCATCACGCTGGCGCGCGCCGAGCAGGTTCAGCTCGACCCCGCCGGCGATCACGCGCCCCGACTGCACTGCCAGCAGCCCGGCGAGCAATGCCAGCAGCGTCGACTTGCCACTGCCCGAAGCGCCGCTCAAGCGCACCCACGCGCCCGGCGGCGCCGCGAAGTCCGGGAAGGACAACGGCGCTGCGCCTGGGTAGCAGTAGCTGAGGCCGTGGATCGAGAACAAGGTCGGGCTCGCTTCAGGCCGGCGCCGGGCCACCGCAAGCGGCGGCAAGCCCCATCGGCGGGCAGCGTCGGCGCGATGCGACCAGCCCGCACGCGGTCATGTCAAGCGCTGGCCTTCAACCGCGCCTTGAAGGTCTTGCGAAATTTCTCGACCTTGGGCGCGACCACAAAGGCGCAATAACCGGCGTTGGGGTGGTTCGCAAAATAGTGCTGGTGGTAGTCCTCGGCGCGCCAGTAGTTGGCGCGCGGCTCGATCTCGGTAACGACACGCCCGCCATGCGCCACATTCGCTTCGGCGAGCACCGACTGTGCCACCGCGCGCTGTGTCTCGTCGTGCAGATAGATGCCCGATCGGTACTGCGGGCCGGCGTCGTTGCCCTGCCTGTTCAGCGTCGTCGGATCGTGGATCTTGAAGAAGATCTCGAGCACTTCGCGCAGCGAGATGTGGCTGTCGTCGAAGCGCAGTTGCACGACTTCGACATGCCCGGTATCGCCGCCGCAGACCTGCTCGTAGCTCGGGTTGTTGACCTGGCCATTGCAATAGCCGGACTCGACCGCGAGCACGCCGTCGACCTGCTCGTACACCGCCTCGGTGCACCAGAAACAGCCGCCGCCGAGGGTGATGAGTTGGGTTGCCATCAAAGTCTCCTGAGTTGCCACAAAGTGCTCTTGTCGCGCCCAAGTCTACGGACCTTGCAGCGTGAGTTGCACGCGCAGTGTCGACGGCTCTTCATCACGGCCGCCCCTGGCGTTCGACCGGCCACCCCTTGCGCGCCGTCACAATGGCAGCGTCGGCCAAGCGCGATGCCCGGGAAACCAGGCCCGCACGACAACGCCAGCGGCCGCGAGGGAGCCCACATGAGGACACCGCCTTGAACGAATTTTTCCTCTCGCTGGGCATCAGCAGTTGGAAGCCGCTGATCACCTCGCTGCTGCTGCCGCCGACGCCCTGGATCGTGCTCGCGCTGCTCGGCGCGCGCTGGCTGCACGGCCAACGCGCCGCCGGCTGGCTGCTCTTGCTGCCGGCCTGCCTGGGGATGTGGCTGAGCAGCAGCTCTGCGGTTGGCGACGCCATCGTCCGGGGTCTGCTCAAGCCGCCGCCGGCATTGACCGAGCCCGAACTGGCGGCGCTGAAAACCGCCAACGTCGCCAAGCCAGGCGAGATCGCGATCGTCGTGCTCGGCGGCGGGCGCGAGGCGCTGGCGCCGGAATACGGCGTCTCCAACCTCAGCGCACGTTCGGTCGAGCGGCTGCGCTACGGCGTCTGGCTGTCACGCACGACCGGCATCCCGCTGGGTTTCAGTGGCGGCGTCGGTCACAGCGAGCGCGGTGAGTCGTCGGAGGCCGAAATCGCCGCACGCATCGCCGCGCAGGAATTCAACCGGCCGCTGAAATGGGTCGAGGTGCAGTCGCGCGACACCCGCGAAAACGGCGCCTATTCGGTGGGCCTGCTGCGGCCGTTGGGCATCAAGCGCATCGTGGTCGTGACCCACGGCTGGCATATGCAGCGCGCGATCAACGCCTTCGAGGCCGAACTGCGCCGCAGCGGTGAAGGCATCACGCTCACCGCCGCGCCGATGGGCCTGGCGCAGGTTGTCGACACGCCGACATTGCGCTGGCTGCCGACCAGCGAGGGCATCGTTCGGGTGCGCGACGCGCTGCGCGAATGCATCGGCCGGCTGGCCGGGGCTTGAGCGCCTGAGCGTTTGAGACGCTCCACAGCGCCAGCATCCGCGCCAGCGGTGACGGCGCCAGCTACGGCCGTAATTTCTGCTGCGCCGCGCGGCGCTCGGCAGCTTCGGCGGCGTCGGCATCACGCTGGGCTTTTTCTTGCGCCGCCTGGATGCCACGCAGTTTTTGCACGTGCTGCTCCATCGACGAGACGCGGAAGTCGCCCATCTCGAAGACGTCGGTTTTCAAGCCGAGTTCGCGCATCCGGCGCGCCAGTTTCAAACCCGCGCCGGGGTCGCCGCCAAGTGAGGTGACGACCTCGTTGGCAAACAGGTCGGCAGCGCCGACGATGCCGTCGACAGCGATCGAGCGTTCGGCCTGCGCCTCGGCGGCTGACAAGACCATGCCGGCCCCGGGCACCGCCAGCATCAGGATCTTGCCGACCGTGAACGCAGTGCTCATGCCCTCGGCCTGCTGGCTTTTGCCCACCGCGTTAGCGCTGGCCTGGAAGTAGGTGCCAAAGGCCGCCAGCCAGCGAAATTCATCCCGCGTACGGGCTTCGAGCATCGCGCTGGCGGGGATCTTTACGCGCTGGTTGCCCTGGCGCCAGAATTTGTCGGGGTCGCTGTCGAAAGAGCTGGCGCTGACGCTGCCGGTGCAGCCGGTCTGTGTCGAGACCTCGACTTTGCGCCCGCCTTCGAAGTGCAAGGTCATCGGCGTGCCGGTGTTCGCCTGCGCGCGCGCCTTGGTGATGACGTCCCAGAAACCCTGGTCGTCGCCGGTGACCATCGAGTTGCCGCGGAAGACCGCGCCAAATTCAAACTTCGTCGACCCCGCCGGCAGCGCCATGCCGTTGATCGCCGTGACGACGTCGCCGATCTTGGCTTCGTCGGGCACACTTTCGTCGGCCCAGACGAGGCGCCATTTGTCGTCCATGCCGGTGGCGCGTTTGAAAAGCTCTTCTTGTTTGCCGGTCGGGCGCTTGCGCATCGAGTGCATCGACCAGAGCACAAAGGGCTCGATTTCGCCGGTGTGGTCACACAGCGTTTCGGCACCCCAGGCGACGTGGATCGCGGCGGCGCGGAACTGCACTTCGTGTTCGAAACGGCTTTTGTAGAGATCGAGCTCAAAAGCGTTGGCCACCGGCGCTGACGATTGCGCCAAGGCGCCAGCCGAGGCGGCGGCGGCCAGCACCCACATGATCCCGACGATGCCCGAGGGTTTCAATCGCGCCCCTTGAACTTGCACTGTTGTGTGTCCAATTGTGCCTGTTCGGCTGGCGCCAGCGTCACCCGATCTGCGCCGCTCATCACGCCGGCGGCAAACCCGCATCAACCCGCATTGCACCAGGGGCTTGGTGCGGCCTTACAGTAGTGGCCTTCGCCCCCATCTGCGGCTTTGCAGACCTTGCCGATCCGGCAAGGCAAGACGCGGTTGAACGCAAGAGGATCGAATGACACACAAAAGCTGGCTCGTTGGTGCTGCGCTCCTGGTGATGAGTGCGGCCCTGATCGCCCCCACCGCATCCGAGGCCAAGCGCCTGGGCGGCGGCAAGTCTCAAGGCATGCAGCGCACGGCGCCTGACCAGGCGAAGCCGCAGTCACCGCCGCCGCAACAGGCCGCACCGCAACCGGCGGGCGCCGCGCCAGCCGCAGCGGGCGCCACCGGCGCCGCCGCAGCCGCCGGCAAACGCTCTTGGATGGGCCCCATCGCTGGCCTGGCCGCCGGCCTCGGCCTGGCCGCGCTGATGAGCCATCTCGGCATGGGCGAGCAGTTCGCCAACTTCCTGATGATCGCGCTGCTCGGCGTCGCCGCGATTTTCCTGGTGCGCTTCCTGATGCGCCGCTTCGGCGGTGGCCTGCAGCAGCAGCGCGGCCAGCTCGCGACCGCAGGGGCAGCCGCTGGCGCCGGCGCCTCGCCGCCGTGGAACGGCAGCGCGCGCAACGCTCAGCCCGATTTCCGGCCGGTCGTGCGCGACGAGGTCACTGAGCCGGCGGCCTTCAATGCGCTGCCGCAAGCAGGTGCGAGCGCGGGTGCGGGTGCGGGTGCCGAAGTCTCGGTCACCGGCCAGCCGCTGCGTCCGCTCGGTGGCTCGGGACTGGCCATGCCGGCCACCGACCAGCCGCGTTCGCTGCGCCTGCCCGAAGGTTTTGACATCCCGGCTTTCGAACGCATCGCCAAGATGATCTTCATCCGCATGCAGGCCGCCAACGACGCCGGTGACCTGGACGACCTGCGCCGTTTCATGACGCCGGAGATGTTTGCCGAAGCGCGAATCGACCTGCACGACCGCGGCGCGGACAAGCAGCACACCGATGTCGAAAAAGTCGATGCCGAGGTCATCGACTTCGCGCAGGAAAACGGCCGCGCGATCGTCAGTGTGCGTTTCCACGGCCTCGTTCGCGAAGCCAAAGATGCCACGCCAACCGCCTTCGACGAAGTCTGGCACCTGAGCAAACCCGACGACGACAGCAACGCCTGGGCCATTGCCGGCATCCAGCAGCGGCAGTAGTCAGCCTGAAGCCGGCAGCCTGAAGCGGTCAGCATGACGTAGACGGCGCAGCGCCGGTGGTCGTCGCGAGACGACCAGAACCAACCACAGGGGCCTTCGGGCCCCTGTCCACTTTCTGGGACAGGCACTGGGCTCGGCCGGGCAGAATCATCGCTTGCCGATGATCCCCGCCGCCCTGCTCGAACAGCGCAACTTCATGCGCTTCTGGTTCACCCGGCTGGCCGGCGTCAGCGCCAGCCAGATGCTGATGGTGGCGCTGGGCTGGCAGATGTACGAGCTCACCGGCTCGGCCTGGGACCTCGGCCTCGTAGGGCTGTTTCAATTTCTGCCAGCGCTGGCGCTGGTGCTGGTCGCCGGGCATGTCGTCGACCGCCACCACCGTGCGCGCATTGCAGCGGCCTGCCTGGCGGTGCAGTTTGTGGTCGCGCTGGTGCTGGCGTTGCTGCTGGCCTGGGGGCCGGCCCCGGCCGACCAGATGCGCACGCTGCTGCTGGCGCTGTCGCTGGTGCTCGGCGCCGTGCGTGCTTTCCAGATGCCGGCGCAGCAGGCGCTGATCCCGCTGCTCGTGCCGGCGGTTCTGCTGCCGCGGGCACTGGCTTTCAGTTCGGTCGGTCTGCAATTGGCGATCATCGGCGGGCCAGCGCTGGGCGGGCTGATCTACCTGGCCGGGCCCGCGGCGGTCTACGCCGTCTGCGCGGCGCTGTTTGCAATCGGCGCAGGCTTGAGCCTGACGATCAGGCACGCCAGCCCGCCCCGCGGCGAGCCGGCAAGCCTGCAAACCCTGCTCGCCGGCGTGCGTTATGTGCGCCACAACCCGGTCGTGCTGGGCGCCATCTCGCTCGACCTGTTTGCGGTGCTGCTCGGTGGCGCGACCGCTTTGCTGCCGATCTTCGCCAAGGACATCCTGCATGTCGGCCCGCTGGGCTTGGGCCTGCTGCGCGCCGCGCCGGCAGTCGGTGCGCTGCTGA
>JANPDN010000082.1:0-29101 GCA_031431555.1 Rubrivivax sp. | reverse complement strand
GGCGCGGCCCGTCCGCAAGGCGATCGAGTCCGCGATCGCGAACGGCCGCGAGTCGGTCACGTTCGTGCACAAGGGCAACATCATCAAGTTCACCGAGGGCGGCTTCCGCGACTGGGGCTACGCGCTCGCGCAGCGCGAATTTGGTGCCGAGCTGATCGACGGCGGCCCGTGGTGCCGTTTCAAGAACCCCAAGACCGGCCGCGAAATCACGGTCAAGGATTCGATCGCCGACGCCTTCTTGCAGCAGATCCTGCTGCGCCCGGCGGAATACTCGGTCATCGCCACGCTCAACCTGAACGGCGACTATGTCTCCGACGCACTCGCCGCGCAGGTCGGCGGCATCGGCATCGCGCCGGGCGCGAACATGAACGATACCGTCGCGATGTTCGAAGCGACCCACGGCACCGCGCCCAAATACGCCGGCAAGGACTACGTCAATCCGGGCTCGGAAATCCTCTCCGCCGAAATGATGCTGCGCCACATGGGCTGGGCCGCCGCCGCCGACGCAATCATCGCGTCGATGGAGCGCTCGATCGCGAGCAAGAAGGTGACCTACGATTTTGCGCGCCTGATGGAAGGTGCGACGCAGGTCTCGTGCAGCGGGTTCGGGCAGGTCATGATCGACCACATGTAACCCTGTTCCAGGCCTTCCCAGGCCGTCCCAAGAAGAACCCCAGATATTTGATTCGACTGGGGTTTTTCGTTTCTGGGGTCCCCGTGCTTCCCGGCAGGTGCCTTGGCTGCCGACCGAAACGGGGCCAAAAACGGGGCCATCATGGGGCCGTGGCTTCCGCCAGGTGACGAAAAATGAGGCACACCAACTACCTGCTCAAGCCGGTCACCATCGACAACGCGAAGCCGCGCGGCAAGGCATATGCGTTGACCGATGGCGGCGGCCTTCTGCTCGAAGTGCTTCCCTCCGGAACCAGGACTTGGCGCTTCAAGTACCACCTGAACGGCAAGCGTGAGAAGGTCACGATCGGTGCCTACCCTGCAACCGCCGGAGCAGAACGCGCGCTTGAAGCGCGCGGCCAAGGCCAATCTTCGTCGCGGTGATCAACGCACCGGCGCTTAGCCAGTCTTTGAGACGCGGGAACCTCTCCGCCGACTCACGCTTTGGCCAGCAACTGTGCACCGCTCACCTTGGCAGCGCCCTTGTCGAAGGTCCACAACGGCGCCTCACCGGCCTGATTGGCCAACGCGACGTGAAGGCAGTCAGCAAAGTCCGCCGAGCCCTTGCGGAACAATTGCAACGCAACCTCGAGCGCGCGCTCCGACTCGAAGCTCAGCTCGGCTGCCGAGAACAGGCTCGACAAGGTCCGCAGCACGTCATCCTTCGCGAACCCGAAGTTGGACCTCAGTACCCATTCGAGTTCCAGCACGACGGTCGCGGGTACAAACAGCGTCAGGCCTTCGTCCACGCAGCGGCTGATGAGCCGCTTCGCAGCGGCAAGCTGCGCGGCGTCGTCCTGAACGATATAGCGCACCAGGACGTTGGTGTCGAGCGCCGCCATGCGGATGCGGAAGTCAGCGCCAGGGGTTCATGTCGTCGACGCTGACGTGCTTGCCCTTGGGGGCCTTGAGCATACCGGCCATGTCCAAGATGGACTTGGTCTTTGCCCGGACGATGATGGTGCCGTCAGGCATCGCCGACCACACCAGGCGCGTGCCTGGCTTGGCGTCCACGAGAGCCCGAATGTCGGCGGGCACGGTGGTCTGCCCCTTCGCGGTGATGGTCGATTCGGCCATGGCGCAACTCCTTACGTTCTGCGCCATTGTAATGCGCGTGTGCGGATTCTGGGGTTCGGGCGAGCGGTTCAGCAGAAGGCCCCGGTTCTCTCCGGCACCGCGTTTCGGTAGGCCGATGGGAGGGGGCCATGAATGGGGCCGTTCGCTGGCGACCGATTCTGCAGACCCTCACCAACTCACGCTCTCCGGCCGATTGGGAAGTGATGATCGACCACATGTAGGACGGTCGCAGGGCGACTTGGAAGCGCCCAACCAATCCCACCGAAAGCCCGAGTTCGCGGATTCGACTGGGGCTTTTTGCGTCCTGGCGCCCGGGCTCACGCCAGCGGTAGCAGCTTTTGACGTAGTCGTGGCGTCACGGCGCCGTCACCACCGCTTCACGAAGAGGCCATAGCCTACGTGTCCGGATGGCCGAAGAATCCGAACCTGCCCTTGGGATGGGCACAACTTCAACCCGCAGAGGCAGCCGCCGACGGCCGATGGCGTTGGCGGGCGTGTTGACCGCAGCGCTGCTGCTCGCGGGCTGCTCGCCGCGCCTGATGTTGCTCAAGGGTGTCGCTGACGAACTGGCCAATCAAGGCCAAGCCGAAGAAGAAGATCCGGTGCTGGCCCGGGATGCTGGCGCGTTCTACCTCAAGCTGTCCGAGTCGGTGCTGCGCCAGTCGCCAGGCCACCTCGCACTGGCCGAGTCCGTCGCTGGCGGCTTCACACAGTACGCGTACGCCTTTGTCGCTTTCGAGGCCGAGCGTCTTGAAGGCACCGACGCTCGCGCCGCGCAACGCATGCGCCAACGCGCGGCGCGGTTGTATGAGCGCGCGCACCGCCACGCGATGGCAGCGCTGGAGGCGCAGCAGCCCGGCTTTGCGCGCGCTTTGGCAGCGTCCACGTTGACGAGCCCCGCAATCACCACGCCAGTGGCCGGCGCGGCTGCAGGCGGCCCGCCGCTTCGGCTGGAGCCTGCGCAGGTCGGCGTGGCCTATTGGGCCGCGGCGTCATGGGGTGCCTTCATCGCGCTGTCCACCGACAAACCCGATCTGGTCGCCGACCTGCCGCTGGCGATGCGCCTGGCGCAGTTGGCCTACGCGGCGCAACCCGATCACGGCCAGGGCGCGCTAGCGCTGCTCATGGCGCGGTTTGAGCTCGCGCGGCCGGGCGGCACGCCGCGCGCTGCAGAAGTGTTCTTCGCGCGTGCCGATACCGCTGCCGGCACGCCCACGCCGGCGACCTTGGTGGCGCGTGCCGAAGCGCTGGCCTTGCCGGCGGGTGATCGCGCTGGCTTTGAGCGCCTGCTGCGCCAGGCTATCGCTGCTGCGACACCAAGGCGCGATCTCGCCAGCCAGGTGTTGCGCGAACGTGCGCAGTGGCTGCTCGACACCGTCGACGACCGCTTCTGAACCCACGCCAACGGTGCCCATGAACAACTCCACCCGCCCACCCCGCCGGCGCCTCGCGCTGGCCGCCTTGATGGGCGTCGGCCTGCAGGCCGTCGCGCCCACGGTGCTGGCGCAGCGGCCGGTGCAGCTGCGTGTGGGCTCACTGGTGCCCAAGAACTCGCTCTATCACCAGAGCCTGATGGAGCTGGGTGAGGGCTGGCGCGCCGCGCAGGGTGGCAACGCGCGCTTCACCGTTTTCACCGATGGCAGCCAGGGCGGCGAGGCCGAGATGGCGCGCCGCATGCGCATCGGTCAGTTGCAAGCGGCGCTGATGTCGGTTGTCGGCCTGCGCGAGATCGAGCCCACGGTGGCCGCGATGCAGAGCCTGCCGCTGCTTTTTCGCAGCTGGGACGAGGTCGACCATGTGCGCGAGAAGATGCGCGCGTCGATGGAGGCCCGCTTCATGGAGCGTGGTTTTGTCGTGCTCGGCTGGGGAGATGCCGGCTGGGTGCGATTTTTCTCCAAGCAGCGTGCAGTTCGGCCCGACGACTTCAAGGGCATGAAGTTTTTCGCCTGGGGCTCCGAACCCGAGCAGCAGGAGATCATGAAAAGCCTCGGCTACACGCCGGTGCCGCTGGAGACCGCCGACATCCTGCCGGCGATGCAGACCGGCATGATCGAGGTCGTGCCTTCGACACCGTACTTCGCGCTCGCCGGGCAGATCTTCAACACCGCGCAGCACATGCTGGAGATCAACTGGGCGCCGATCGTCGGCGCGCTGGTCCTCACCAAAAAGGCGTGGGACGAGATGTCGCCAGCCGGCCAGCAGGCCTTGCGTGCGGGCGGCGAGAAGGCCGGCCTGCAGATGCGCACGCAGGCGCGGCGCGAGGTCGACGAGGCCGTGGACGCGATGAAAAAACGCGGCCTCACCGTGCACCGCCCGACGCCCGATCAGATGCGCGAATGGGACCAGCTCGCCGAGCGCTTGTACCCGCGCATCCGCGGCACGATGGTGCCGGCGGCCACCTTCGACGAGGTTTTTGCGCACCTGCGCGCTTACCGTAGCGGCAAGGGCCGTTGAGCTTGTCCGGCATCGAGATCGCGGCCGAAGCGCCGCCGCGGGGTGGCCTGCTTGCGCGCTGGGACGAGGCGTTGGCTGCGTCGGCACTGGCCGTGATGACGCTGGTGCCGTTGATCGAGGTCGCGGCGCGGCCCTTCCTTGGCCGCGGCATCGAAAACGCGCCGGTGGTGGTGCAGCACCTGGGGCTGGTGCTGGCCATGTTCGGCGCGCTGGCGGCGGGGCGCCGCGGCCACCTCAGTACCCTCGGTAGCAGCCTGGACCAGATCGGTGGCGCCAGCTTGCAGGCCGGCGTCAAGGCCTTTGCGCGCGGCAGCTCGGCACTGGTCTGCGGGCTGCTGGCGCTGGCCAGCTGGCGCTTCGTGGCCACCGAGATCGAGGCCTCGCAGGGCTTGGCCTACGGCGTGCCGGTGTGGTGGCTGCAGATGAGCATGCCGATTGGCTTTGCGCTGCTAGGCCTGCAGCTGGGCGCGAGCTGCGCGCAAGCGCTGCCGGCGCGTCGCTGGGGGGCACCGCTGCTCGGACTGGCACTTCCGCTGGCCGGCTGGGCGCTGGGCTGGACCTTCGACGGCCAGGTGCTGCCGCTGGCCCCCGCGATCGTCGCAGTGGTGCTGGCGCTGCTCGTCGGTGCGCCGATCTTCGCGGTGCTTGGTGGTCTGGCGCTGGCGCTGTTCTGGAGCGAGGGGCTGCCGCTGGCGTCGATCGCGCTGTCGCACTACCAGATCACGGTCAACCCCTCGCTGCCCGCCTTGCCGCTGTACACGCTGGCCGGCCTGGTGCTGGCCCGCACCGGCGCCGCACAGCGCTTGGGCGAGCTGTTCGTGGCCCTGTTCGGCGGCGGTGTGCGTGGCACCGTGGTCGCAGTGGCGGTGCTGTGCTCGGGCTTCACTGCGCTCACCGGCGGCAGCGGCGTCACCATCCTCGCACTCGGCGGCCTGTTGCTGCCGATGCTGCTGAAGGCCGGTTACCCAGAGCAGCGCGGCATCGGCCTGGTCACCAGCGCCAGCGCGCTGGGCGTGTTGCTGACGCCTTCGGTGCCGCTCATCATGTACGCGGTCATCGCGCGGGTGCCGATCGAGCAGATGTTCCTGGCCGGCGTGCTGCCGGCGATCGTGATGGTGTTGTGCCTGCTGCTCATTGGCGGCTTCCTGCGCCGCGACAAGCAGGTGCTGGCAGTGGCCGACGCGCGGCGGCCCAGCGCACGCGCGGCGCTGGCCGCAGCGTGGGCCGCAAAGTGGGAGCTGGCCGCACCCGTGGTCGCCATCGGCTCGTTGGTCAGCGGGCTCGCCACGCCGACCGAAAGTGCCGCGCTCACGGCGGCGTATGCGGTTGCAACGCAGGCCGTCGCCCACCGCGAGCTGACATGGCGCGTGCTGGCCAAATGTCTGGCCGACTGCGCCATGCTCATCGGCGGCGTGATGCTGATTCTGGGCATGGCGCTGGCGTTGACCAACTACCTTGTCGACGCCGGCATCCCCGATGCCGCGGCCGCCTGGGTGCAGGGCGTGATCCCGAACCGGTACGTCTTTTTGCTCGTGCTGTGCCTGTTCTTGTTTGTGGCTGCAGCGTTGATGGAGATCTACGCCGCACTCGTGGTGCTGGTGCCGCTGTTGTTGCCGCTGGCCAAGGCCTATGGCATCGACCCACTGCACTTCGGCATCATCTTCCTGGCCGCGATGGAGGTCGGTTTCCTGTGCCCGCCGGCGGGGCTGAATATCTACTTCGCTTCGGCGATGTTCGGCAAGAGCATCCGCTACGTGGCGGTGTCGGTGCTGCCGGCGGTCGCGGCGATCTTCGTCGGCACCTTGCTGATCGCGCTGGTGCCCGCGCTGGCCACCGGGTTGCCGGCGCTGCTTGTTGCGCGCTGAGCGCGGGGCGCGGGGCGCGGCAGATGCCCTCGCCAGCGCCCGCGACGTCGGCGCGTACTCAAGTCTTGTTGAGGTTGTATTTCATGATCCGGCCATGGCGCCCGGTCTTGTCGCGCTCCAGGCCGTAGCAGTCGCCCTCGGGGCCCGGGTGCGCGGCGAGGATCGGCGCCAGGCGTGCATGGTCCTGGTCATCCAGGCGCAGGTCGAAGACGGCCATCGTCTCGGGCAGTCGATCGGCATAACGCGCGCCGACGATCGCCGCGGCGACACGTTCGCGGTCGAGCACCCAGCGGGTGGCGACCGTCGCGATCGAGCTGCCATGTTTGTCGGCAATCGCACGCAGGGCGCGCAACAGCTCCTGGAAAACTGCCCAGCCGCCGAAGTCGTCGATGACCAGTTTGTACTTGATCAACGAGCGGTTGCTGAGCTCAGGTCCAGGCTCGGGTTTGTCGAGCCAGGTGTCGGTGATAAAGCCGCCGGCGATGGTGCCGTAACAGAGCAGCTGCATGCCACTGTCGCGGCACAGCGGCACCAGCCAGCGTTCTGGCCGGCGATCGAGCAGCGAGTACTGCACCTGCATGCTCACCAGCGGCACGCCGGCATCGAGCATGGCCCGCGTGTGGGGCGTGTCGAAGTTGGTCCCGCCCAGGTGCGCGATCAGCCCTTCGCGTTGCAAGGTGTGCAGATGAAGTGCCACATCGACATGGCCGGCCGCGGCGTAGTTCCACCAGTGAAATTGCACCAGATCAAGCCGCTTGGTCGACAGACGTTTGCACGAGCGTTCAGCGATGCGGCGCACATAGGCTTCGTCGACGCGTGGCAGGTCGTCGTAGTCGGGCACGAACTTGGTGTGCACCTGCAGCCCGGGTTGCCCGGCGGCCTGTCGCTGGGCATTGAATTCGCCGTAAATCAGCTCGACGCCGGTGTAGATATCGGCGCAGTCAGCGGTATTCAGCCCGGCGTCGACAAAGCGGGCGATGTCGCTCAGGGCCCGCGCTCGGTCGACTTCGCCGTGGTCGCCGGCAAGTTGCCAGCCGCCACGCAGGATGCGCGGGATGCGGTAGCCGGGGGCGAGCTCGATGGTTTCGGGGCTGGTCACGACTTGGCCCCCGCGTCGTAGCGCTCGAGCGGCACCCGGGTGGTTTGCGCGCGGCTGAAGCGGCGTTTGGACAGGCGCGTGATGCGCAGCCGGGTCGGGCAGTTCGGGTCGGGGCAGGCGACCTCGGCGTCGGTCGACATCCAGTCGTTGGGGTGTGTCACCCGCTGCTTGGCCGGCAACAGCGGCAACAGCGCAGCCATTGAATAGATCGAAAACCCCTGGCCGGGCGGCAGGTGCAGCATCTCGCCACGCAACTCGAAATGGTCACCCGCCTGCGCGCCACACATCACACGCTCGCCGGGTGGGCAGATGACTTCGACACGCAAGTCCCAGAGCTCGAAGCTGTCGTCGCCGGCGGCGGCCGGGTGCGCGGGGTCGGACATCGGTGGGCCCTTTGGTCGAAGTTGTTGGGCGCATTTTTGCAGGTTCCAAGCCACTGGGCGGCGGGCGCCGGACAATCGGGCCCGACCCTCAGAAAGCCGCGCATGACCGGCGCAGCCACCGGCACGGCGCATGACCTGCTTGGCGATCGCGAAGTGCCGGCTGACGCGTACTGCGGCGTGCAGACGCTGCGCGGCCGCGAGAGCTTCCACTTCACCGGCATCCCGATGTCGTCGGAGTCGGCTTTTGTCAAGGCCGTCGGCTGTGTCAAGAAGGCTGCGGCGATGGCCAACCGCGATCCTGGCGTGTCCGACCCGATCATCGCGCGGGCCATCATCGGCGCCTGCGACCGGCGCCGGGGTATCCAGCCCTGGCGACCCAACACCTTTCGGCGCTGACCGGCACCGAGTTCATCCTCGCTGGCGACCCCATCGAGGCGACATCGGACACCGGCGCCTGTGGGCTGCTTTCGAGCGTGATCAAGCGCACGTCATCGAAGCTGACCAAGATCTGCAACGACCCGCGGCTGCTCGCGCCGGGCCCGCGCTGCGGCTTCAACGAGATCCGCCTGCCGCAGTTGCAATCCGGCTCGCCGATCATGCCCGGCAAGGTCAACCCGGTGATCCCCGAAGTCGTCAACCAGGCGGGCTTCTTGGTCATCGGCCTGGACCTGACGGTGACACTTGCTGCGTCGGCCGGGAAGTTGCGGCCCAACGTCATGGAGCCGGTCATCACGTTTGCGCTGTTCACCTCGATATCGACGATGGAAAACGCGATCAACGGCCTGCGCGTGAACTGTGCCAACGGCATCACCGCCAACGCCGACCACACCCGCGACATGGTGCTCAATTCGCCGGGCATCGTGACCGTGCTGAAACCGTCGCTGGGCTACAAGCTGTGTGCCGAGGTCGCGCGCGAAGGTTGCGAGACCGGCAAGTCGCTGCGCCAGATGGTGGTCGAAGAACGCCAGTTGCTGACCGCGCAGAAGTGCGGCGAGGTGTTCTCTTTCGAGAATCTGATCCAGCCGAAGTTTGAACCTTGAGACTGCGGCCCAACGCCGGAAACCTGAGGCCCGAGGCTCGAGGCCGGAGGTCCGAGTTCACCAAAGGGCTTGTTAGCCTAGGGCCCTTTCAATTGCGGTCACAGTCCCCAGATCGGTGAGGATCGACGCCCCGACGCTGGTGCAACCTTGCCGGATGGTGGTCCGATCGTGGTCGGTTCCAGCATCTGGCCACGAACCGCCTGCCAACTCGTCGCGACCCCGAGCCGGCCCAATCGATAAAATGAACCATGCCCGACCTTCCGGACGACCCCGCAGCACCCCCACCGCCGCCAGCGCAGCCGCGCCGCACTGGCGATGGTCAGGGGGCCGTGGTGGCCGAACGCAAGACGGCGCGGGTGAAGCCGCCGTCGCTGTTCCAGGTTGTGATGCTCAACGACGATTACACGCCGATGGAGTTTGTGATCCGCGTTTTGCAGCAGTATTTCCAGCATGATCTGGAGACATCCACGATGATCATGCTCAAGATTCACCACGAAGGGCGCGGCGTCTGCGGCGTATTCTCCAAAGACGTCGCCGCGACGAAGGTCGAGTTGGTTTTGGCCGCCGCCCGGCGCGACCAGCACCCGCTTCAATGCATTATGGAGGCCGCATGATTGCGCAAGAACTGGAAGTCAGCCTGCACATGGCGTTTGTCGAAGCGCGCCAGCAGCGGCACGAGTTCATCACCGTCGAGCATTTGCTGATGGCGCTGCTGGACAACCCCTCGGCGGCCGAAGTGCTGCGCGCCTGCGCGGCGAATATCGACGACCTGCGCAAGAGCCTGGCGACCTTCATCAAGGAAAACACGCCGACGGTGGCAGGCAGCGACGAGGTCGATACGCAGCCGACGCTGGGCTTCCAGCGGGTCATCCAGCGCGCGATCATGCATGTGCAGTCCACCGGCAGCGGCAAGAAGGAAGTCACCGGCGCCAACGTGCTGGTGGCGATCTTCGGCGAGAAGGATTCACATGCGGTGTACTACCTGCACCAGCAGGGCGTGACGCGGCTGGACGTGGTCAATTTCATTGCCCATGGCATCAAGAAGTCCGACCCGCCCGAGCCGAGCAAACCCAACGAATCGGGTGGCGGCGGTGGCGACAGCGAAAAAGAAGAGAGCGGTGGCGACACCAAAGGCTCGCCGCTGGAGCAGTTCACGCAGAACCTCAACCAGCTCGCCCGCGACGGCAAGATCGACCCGCTGATCGGCCGCGAACTCGAAGTCGAGCGGGTCATCCAGATCCTGTGCCGGCGGCGCAAGAACAACCCGCTGCTGGTCGGCGAGGCCGGCGTCGGCAAGACCGCGATCGCCGAAGGCCTGGCCTGGCGCATCACCCAGGGCGAGGTGCCCGAGATCCTGCTGCAGTCGACGGTGTACTCGCTCGACATGGGCGCGCTGCTCGCCGGCACCAAATACCGCGGCGACTTCGAGCAGCGCCTCAAGGGCGTGCTCAAGCAGATGAAAGAAGTGCCGGGTGCGATCCTCTTCATCGACGAAATCCACACCCTGATCGGTGCCGGTGCGGCGTCGGGCGGCACGCTCGATGCGAGCAACCTGCTCAAGCCGGCACTCGGCAGCGGTGCACTCAAGTGCATCGGCGCTACCACCTTCACCGAATACCGCGGCGTCTTCGAGAAGGACGCTGCGCTGTCGCGCCGTTTCCAGAAGATCGACGTCGTCGAGCCTTCGGTCGAGCAGACGGTGGAAATTCTCAAGGGCCTGAAGTCGCGCTTCGAAGACCACCACAGCGTCAAATACGCCGTCGGCGCGTTGCAAGCCGCGGCCGAGTTGTCGGCCAAGTACATCAACGACCGCCACTTGCCCGACAAGGCCATCGACGTCATCGACGAGGCCGGTGCTGCGCAGCGCATCCTGCCGAAAAACAAGCAGAAAAAGACCATCACCCGGCTCGAAGTCGAAGAGATCGTCGCCAAGATTGCGCGCATCCCGCCGGCGAGTGTTTCCAACGACGACCGCGGCAAGCTCAAGTCGCTCGACCGCGACTTGAAGAGCGTGGTCTTCGGCCAAGAGCCGGCGATCGACGCGCTCGCCGCCGCGATCAAGATGGCGCGCTCTGGACTGGGCAAGCCCGACAAGCCGATCGGCTCGTTTTTGTTCAGCGGCCCCACCGGCGTCGGCAAGACCGAGGTCGCCAAACAGCTGGCCTACATCCTGGGCATCGAGCTGATCCGCTTCGACATGAGCGAGTACATGGAGCGCCACGCGGTCAGCCGCCTGATCGGCGCGCCGCCGGGTTATGTCGGCTTCGACCAAGGCGGGCTGCTGACTGAAGCGATCACTAAGAAGCCGCATGCGGTGCTGCTGCTCGACGAGATCGAAAAGGCGCACCCGGATGTTTTCAATGTGCTCTTGCAGGTGATGGACCATGGCACGCTGACCGACAACAACGGGCGCAAGGCCGACTTCCGCAACGTGATCATCATCATGACCACGAATGCCGGCGCCGAGTCGATCAACAAGGCCACCATCGGCTTCACCACCAAGCGCGAGCAGGGTGACGAGATGGCCGATATCAAGCGCCTGTTCACGCCCGAGTTCCGCAACCGGCTCGACGCGACGGTGAGCTTCCGCGCGCTGGACGAGACGATCATCCTTCGTGTCGTCGACAAATTCCTGCTCCAGCTCGAAGGCCAGCTCGCCGAGAAAAAGGTCGAAGTCACCTTCACCGATGCGCTGCGTGCGCACCTGGGCAAAAAGGGGTTCGATCCGCTGATGGGTGCGCGTCCGATGCAGCGCCTGATCCAGGACACGATCCGGCGTGCACTGGCCGACGAGCTGCTCTTTGGCCGCTTGGTCGACGGTGGCCGGCTGACCGTCGACATCGACGACAAGGGCGAGGTGCTCCTGGACATCCAGCCGCCGCGCAAGAGCGACAAGCCCAAGGCCGAGACGACGGCGGTCTGAGCCCGGACACCAGGGCGCGCAAGCGCCCTGGTGCCTGGCGAAGGCCGGGCCACGATTTCACGTGCGCCGGCTGCGGCCGCTCGGTGCTCAATTGCCGGCTGCGGCCGCCGGATCCTGCAAGTAAAAGCGCTTGAGCATCGCGTAGAGCTGCGGGTGTTCGTCACGCAGCGGCAGCGGTGCGACAAAAAAGCCCTCGCTGGCGACGGCAAAAAACTCTTCCGGTGCTTCAGCGCCGTAGGGGTCCAGCGCAGTTTGTTCATCGCGCTCGACACGTTCGCAAAAGCGCCTGTACTCGGCGCTCAGGGTCGCTTGCCAGTCGCTGCGTGATATCGACGCCGGCAACGGCGGCACGCCGTCGGCGACACCATCGGCCATGTCCAGCACATGCGCAAACTCGTGCACGACGACGTTGTAGCCGATGGCCGCCGACGCGCCCGACGCGCGCACGTCGCGCCACGACAGCATCACCGGCCCGCCTTCGACGGCCTCACCAGAAAGCAACTCGTCGTATTCGTGCACGACGCCGTCGTCATCGGTGGCCTGGCGCCGCGCCAGCGCCTGGCCGGGATGCACGACGATGCCGACAAAGCCGTCGTAGCGGCCGATCCCCAGGCGCAGCACCGGCAGGCAAGCCTGGGCGGCAATCGCCACCGCGATGTCATCGGTGATGACCAGGCCCTGCACGCCAGTGAACTCCTTGCGGTCGAGAAACAGGCTCGTCATGCGGCGCAGTTCGGCTTCGCCGGCTGGCTCACCACGCGGCAAAAATGGGAAGCGTTTCAGCGTGCGCCGCCACAGCACGTCGGGGATCGCGCGGCGCGATGCAGCGGCATCGTCACGGCGCCGCCGCCAAAGCTGGGTCAGCGTTTGCCATGGGCTCGCCGACATGGTCACGTCGCCCCGTGCGGCGACGACCGCGGTGCGGACCGTGGTGACATCCGCGTGAAGCCGGCGGGTGTCAGCCGCAGCACCTCGGCCCGCGGCGTGTCGCCGTCGAGATCCCAATCGCTCAAGACATGGCGCTTGCGGCCTGCCGCCAACGCGTGCGTACCCGGCCGGTGGGTGTGGCCGTGGACCAGCTCGCTGGCACCGGCATCGGCCAACCACTGCAACGCCGCCGCGGTGTCGACATCGGCCCACAGAGCCGGATCAGGCAGCCCACGCTTGCGCGCCTGGCTGGCCGCGCGTATCGCTGCGGCTTGCGCCGCCCGCTCGGCAAGCGGCAGCGCGAGAAAGTCGGCCTGCCATCGGACGCTGCGCACATGCTCGCGAAAGCGCTGGTAGTCGATATCGTCCAGGCACAGCGCATCGCCGTGGCTGAGCAACACGCGCTGCCCCCAGGCGACGAGCAGCGTCGGGTCGGCCAGCGGCGCTACACCGCAGTCGTCGAGCATCTGCGCACCGACGAGAAAGTCGCGGTTGCCGGCCATGAAAAAGAGCCGGCGCTGCCGGCTGGCCTGCAGCATCACATCGATGCAGCGTTGTTCGAATTCACCGCCGCGAGCGTCGTCGCCGATCCAGACTTCAAACAGGTCGCCGAGGATGAAGACCGCATCCGCTTCGGTGTGCAGCAGGTGCGCGGCAAAGGCGTCGAAGCTGCGCGGCGTACCGCTGTCCAGATGCAGGTCGGAGATGAAGTCGATCGCCTGCCATGCGGCCGGCGCATCCAGGCGCACCGCCGCGGGCACGGCCTTCAGTCGATCTCGACCACGCGGTCGATCGTCACCGCTTCAACCGGCACGTCGTCGTGCATGCCGCGCCGGCCGGTGGCCACGGCTTCGATCTTGTCGACGATCTCGGTGCCGGCGACCACCTTGCCAAAGACCGCATAACCCCAACCCTGGGAGTTCTCGGCCTTGAAGTTGAGAAAGCCGTTGTCGGCGGTGTTGATGAAAAACTGCGCGGTGGCCGAATGTGGGTCGGAGGTACGCGCCATTGCCAGCGTGTACTTGGTATTTTTGACGCCGTTGTTGGCTTCATTTTTTACCGACGCACGCGTCGACTTCTGCGCCATGCTGGTATCCATGCCGCCACCCTGGACCATGAAGCCCTTGATGACGCGGTGAAAAATCGTGCCGTCGTAGTGGCCGGCGCGGGCGTAAGCGAGAAAGTTCTCGACGCTCGCAGGCGCCTTGGCGTCGTCGAGTTCGACGCGGATCGTGCCGGCGCTGGTCTGCAGTTCAATCGTCTTGCTCATCTCATTTCTCCAAAGTGGCTTTGCGGATCACGATCGGCGTCACGGGCACTTTTTCGTGCCCGGCGCGGCTGGCGGTAGGGCTGTCCTTGATGCAGTCGACGACGTCCATGCCGGCAATTACTTTGCCAAATACGGCATAGCCGTTGCCGTCGCGCGAGTTGGCGGCGTCAAGAAAGCTGTTGTCGACGAGGTTGATGAAAAACTGCGCAGTCGCCGAGTTCGGGTCCATCGTGCGTGCCATCGCCAGCGTGCCTCGGGCGTTGACCAGGCCGTTGCGGGCTTCGAGCGGGATCGGCGCGAGGACAGGTTTTTCGCGCATATCGGCGGTCATGCCGCCGCCCTGGATCATGAAGCCGTCGATGACCCGATGAAACACCGTGCCGTCATAGTGGCCGGCGCGTACGTACTGCAAAAAATTGTCGACCGTCTTCGGGGCCTTTTCGCGGTCGAGCTCGACGACGATGTCTCCCGATGAGGTCACAAGTTTGACCTTGGTCTGCGCCCAGCTGTTGCTGCTTGCGGTCGTCAAGGCCGCGGCCAATGCGGCGGCAAAGATGAATCTGATCAAGACAGTCACTCCTTCAAAAGAATAGGTCAGTCAACGGCGTCAACCCGGCGCGCGCAGCAGCTCGCGCGCGAGGCGCAGCTTGCGTGCCACCGCGGGGTCCGCCGGACCCGGGTTGGCCAGGCCGTCCCACAGGCGCACGGCCAGCCGGAGGTAGACGTCGGCCAGGTTTTCGCGTGCGGCGCGGTGCTGGGGGTCGTTGCGCAGGGCCGCTTCGAGTGCGGCACGCGCCGCGTCGACACGGCCGGCCGCGGCATGCAGTACCGCAATATTGTTCAGCGGGTCGGGCAGCTCCGGAAAGTCTTCGTTCAGCCGCTCGAAGGCCGCCAGCGCATCGGCATCCCGCTTGAGTTCGGCCAACACGACACCGCGCGCAAAACGCAACGCGGCATCGCGTGGCTTGGTGGCCAGGGCCTGCTCGGCGCGCTGCAGCGCGGTCGTGAGGTCGCCGGCGGCTTGCAGGCGCGCGATGTCTGCCAGATCGTCGGCCCACGCCGGCGCGGCTGCACCGAGCAGGGCGGCAGCAAGGCAGATCGTCAGCAGGGGAAAAGTCGGCGTGCGCGGCATCGGTACGGGGTGGAGGGCGCGTGTTGCGCTGCGTGTTGATTGGTGGCGCGCGAATCGCTGGCGCTTGAGCTGGCGGTCCAAGCGGGGCGGTCGGAGGCCGCCGCTATACTGAATTGGATTGTATCGGCGCATGCATCCGAGCATCGCTGTGCCGACCGGCACCGACACCCGCACGCAGTCTCGGACCCTCGCCAACAAGCACTCCCGCCCCGCACCGCCGCATTTAATTTCCAGCATGAGCCTGCACGTCTACAACACCCTGTCGCGCCGCATCGAGCCTTTTGAGACGCTGGAGCCGGGACACGTGCGCATGTACGTCTGCGGCATGACGATCTACGATCTTTGCCATGTCGGCCATGCCCGGATGATGATGGCCTTCGATGTCATCTACCGCTGGCTGCGTGCGAGTGGCTGGCGCGTGACCTACGTGCGCAACATCACCGATATCGAAGACAAGATCATCAAGCGCGCCGTCGAACGTGGCATCTCGATCCGCGCGCTCACCGACGAGATGATCGCGGCGATGCGCCAGGATATCGGCGCGTTGGGCATCGAAACGCCGACCCACGAACCGCGTGCGACCGACTATGTGCCGCAGATGATCGGCCTGATCGAAAAGCTGCAAGCCAAGGGCCTGGCCTACCAGGCGCCCAGTGGCGACGTGAACTTCGCGGTGCGCAAGTTCGCCGGCTACGGCAAGCTCAGCGGCAAGTCGCTCGACGAGCTGCGTGCCGGCGAGCGGGTGGCGGTGCTCGACGGCAACAAAACCGACCCGCTCGACTTTGTGCTGTGGAAAGCCGCCAAGCCCGACGAGCCCGCCGACGCCCAATGGCCGGGCGTGTACGGCCCGGGCCGGCCGGGCTGGCATATCGAGTGCTCCGCGATGAGCTGCGCCTTGTTGGGCGAACCCTTCGACATCCACGGCGGCGGCATGGACTTGCAGTTCCCGCACCACGAAAACGAAATCGCGCAGAGCGAAGGCGCCAGCGGCGGGCCACTGGCGCGCTACTGGCTGCACAACGGCTTCTTGAATGTCGACAACGAGAAGATGTCCAAGTCGGTGGGCAACTTCTTCACCATCCGCGAAGTGCTGCAGCGCTACGACGGCGAGACGCTGCGCTTTTTTATGCTGCGCACACAGTATCGCAGCCCGTTCAATTTCAGCGATACGAGCCTGGACGACGCACGCAGCGCGCTACGCCGCCTCTACCGCGCGCTCGAAGTCGCCGGCGCTGAGGCGGGCGACGTTGTGGTCGCGCAGGACATCGACTGGCAACAAGACGCCGCAGCGCGCTTTCGCGCCGCGATGGACGACGACTTCAACACCCCTGGCGCGATGGCCGTGCTGTTCGAGTTGGCCAGCGAAGTCCAGCGCAGCCGGTCGGCCGCGGCAGCGTCGCTGCTGAAGTCGCTCGGCGCGATCCTGGGCATCCTGCAGCAGGCGCCGCGCGCCTTTTTGCAAGCCGGGTCGGGGCTCGATGAAAACACGATCGCCGAGCGCATCGCCGCCCGCACAGCGGCCAAAAAAGCGCGCGACTTCGCACTCGCCGACAGCATCCGCGACGACCTTGCGCGCCGGGGCATCGAGCTCAAGGACGGGCCGCAAGGCACGGCCTGGGTTCGCGCCTCGGCGCGTGCTTGACCTCTCGGTGCTGCCGGCGATGCCCGCTGCCGTGACCGTCGCGCCCGAGTTCTGGGACGATGCCTGCCGCCACCTGAAGCGGCGCGATCGCGTCATGAAACGCCTGATCCCGAAGTTCGGTGAAGCGCGGCTGCAAAGTCGCGGTGATGCCTTCACGACCCTGGCGCGGTCGGTGATCGGGCAGCAGATTTCGGTAAAGGCGGCGCAGTCGGTGTGGAACCGGTTTGCGCAGGCCGCGGGTGCCGACACTGCCAAACCTGCAGCGGCGCTGCTGCCGGCTGCGGTGCAGGCGCTGCCGGTCGCGTCGATGCGCGAGGCCGGCTTGTCGGCACGCAAGGCCGAGTACCTGCTCGACCTGGCGCGCCACTTTGCCGACGGCAAGGTGCAGCCGCGCCGCTGGCAGCAGATGGACGACGAGGCGATCATCGACGAACTCGTCGCGATCCGCGGCATCGGGCGTTGGACGGCGGAGATGTTCCTGATCTTTCACCTGATGCGCCCCGATGTGCTGCCGGTCGACGACCTCGGCCTGCAGAAGGCGATCAGCCTGAACTATTTTTCTGGCGAAACGGTGACCCGCGCCGAAGCGCGTGACGTTGCCGAAGCGTGGGCGCCCTACCGCTCGGTGGCGACTTGGTACCTCTGGCGGAGTCTGGACCCAGTGCCGGTAGACTATTGAATCTTCATTCGGGCCGGTTCTATGAGCAACAAGCACGATGAGTAAAAGACACTTCCTCGAGTTCGAGCAGCCGATCGCCGAGCTCGAATCCAAGATCGACGAGCTGCGCTTCGTGCAGAACGAATCGGCGGTGGATATCTCCGACGAGATCGGCCGCCTGAGCCAGAAGAGCCAGCAGCTCACGCGCGACATCTACTCACACCTGACCCCCTGGCAGGTGACCCAGATCGCGCGCCACGCGCAGCGGCCGTATACGCTGGACTACGTCGAGGAGATCTTCACCGACTTCCAGGAGCTGCATGGCGACCGCGCCTTTGCCGACGACCAGAGCATCGTTGGCGGGCTGGCCCGTTTCAACGGCCAGGCCTGCATGGTGCTGGGCCACCAGAAGGGGCGCGATACCAAAGAACGCGGCCTGCGCAACTTCGGCATGTCGCGGCCCGAGGGTTACCGCAAGGCGCTGCGGCTGATGAAGCTGGCCGAAAAGTTTCGCGTGCCGGTATTTACCCTGGTCGACACCCCCGGTGCCTACCCCGGCATCGGTGCCGAGGAGCGTGGCCAGAGCGAAGCCATCGGGCGCAACATCTTCGAGATGGCGCAGCTGCAGGTGCCCATCATCACCACCATCATCGGTGAGGGCGGCTCAGGTGGTGCGTTAGCCATCAGCGTCGGCGACCAGGTCTTGATGTTGCAGTACGCGGTCTATTCGGTGATCTCGCCCGAGGGCTGTGCGTCGATCCTGTGGAAAACCTCGGAGCGCGCATCCGACGCCGCAGAAGCGCTGGGCATCACCGCGCACCGGCTCAAGGCGCTGGGTGTCATCGACAAGATCGTCAGCGAGCCGGTCGGCGGCGCGCACCGCGACGTCAAGCAGATGGCCTCGCAGCTCAAACGCGCTCTCAACGACGCGCTGCGCCAGGTCGTCGACTTGAAGCCTAAGGAAATGCTGCAGCGGCGCTACGAGCGCTTGCAATCCTACGGCCGCTTCACCGACACCAAGGACCGCTGAGAGCGATGGCGCACCGCATCGCGGTGGCCACCAGTGGCGGCCGCGACTCGACCGCGCTGCTGCACGCCACGGCGCGCGCCGCAGCCAAGTTCGAGGGCGGCAGCGGCATCGAAGTCCACGCGCTGCATGTGCACCACGGGCTGATGCCCCAAGCCGACGCCTGGCTTGATCACCTGCGTCGGCAGTGCCAGCGCTGGGCCCGTGGCGGACTGCCGGTTGTCTTTCATTCGGTGCGGCTGCAAAGCCAGCCGGCCCGCGGCGAGAGTGTCGAAGCCTGGGCCCGGCGCGAACGTTATGCGGCTTTGGCGAAGATGGCGCAGGCCGCGCAGATCGACACCGTGCTGCTCGCCCAGCATCAGCGTGACCAGGCTGAGACGCTACTCTTGCAGGCGCTGCGCGGTGCCGGGCCGGCCGGCCTGGCCGCTATGCCCGCCGACGCGCAACGTGCCGGCCTGCGCTGGCTGCGGCCTTGGTTAGGGCAGCCCCGCGAAGCCATCGAAGCCTATGTGCAAAAGCACCGGCTGCGTTTTGTCGACGACGCCAGCAACGAAGACCCGCGCTTCGAGCGCAGCCGGCTGCGGGCCCAGGTCTGGCCGGCGCTCGAAGCGGCGTTTCCAGACGCGCAGGCCACGCTGAGCTTGTCGGCGCGGCGCATGAACGAGGCGGCAGCCTGCGTGCAGGCCTTGGCCGCAATCGACGCCGTGGCTTGTATCGGCGCCGACGGCGGCTTGCGGCTCGCAGCCTGGCGCGGCTTAGCGCAAGAACGGCAGTCGAACCTGCTGCGCACCTGGCTGCGCGATCGAAGCAATTCCTTGGTTCCGGAATCGCTGGTCCAGCGCTTGCTTGACGAACTGCCGCGTGGTGTTTCTGGCGCGACCTGGCTGCTGGGTCGTGGTGCGCTTCGGCTGTACCGACGCAGCTTGGATTTTGCCGCCGGCGCTGGCGTCGGCGATGACACTGAAGCGGCGTCACCCGAAGCCCTAACGATCGACCTGAGCCGCATCGGCATCGTCGAGCTGCCGCAGTGGGGCGGCGCCATCGAGGTCCGCAGCGGCAGCGGCATTCCGGCCGCGATGCTCGAAGCTGCACGCTTGCAAGCGCGCAGCGGCGGCGAGCAGTTTCAATTCGCGCCGCAGACAACAGCGCGCAGCCTGAAAAAACAATTCCAGGCCCTCGGCGTACCGGCATGGCAGCGTCAAGGCCCGCTCGTTTATGCCGGTTCGACCTTGCTGTTTGTGCCTGGCCTGGGCATCGACGCGCGCGTGCCGCAAGCCGCCGGGGGCAAGGGCAGAACACTGCGCTGGCGACCAGCCGGCGCGGCTTGAGCACGGCGCTTCAGCGCCGGTTGCTGCGGTGCAGCAGCTAGAATCCAAGGCTGACCAAGGCGGTTCTTGCAACCCCGATCGCGCCTTTCGTGGCCTCATCCTCCCCTTCCAACGCGCGGCAAGCGCGCAGCATGCGCCCATCACCATGGCCCTGATCGTTCACAAATACGGCGGCACCTCCATGGGCTCGACCGAGCGCATCCGCAGCGTTGCCAAGCGGGTTGCCAAATGGGTGCGCGCCGGCCACCAGATCGTCGTGGTGCCATCGGCAATGAGCGGTGAAACGAACCGCCTGCTCGGCATGGCCAAAGAGTTGATGCCCATCGCGCACACGCCGCAGGCGATGCGCGAACTCGACGCCATCGCCAGCACCGGCGAACAAGTTTCGGTCGGCCTGTTGGCGCTGGCGCTGCAAGCCGAAGGACAGGACGCGGTCAGTTATGCCGGCTGGCAGGTGCCGATCAAAACCGATTCGGCCTACACCAAAGCGCGCATCCGCTCGATCGACGACCAGCGCATCCGTGCCGACCTGAGCGCCGGGCGGGTGGTCATCGTGACCGGCTTCCAGGGCATCGACGACGCTGGCCATGTGACCACGCTCGGCCGCGGTGGCAGCGACACTTCGGCAGTGGCCGTGGCGGCGGCGCTGAAGGCCGCTGAATGCCTGATCTACACCGACGTCGACGGGGTCTACACCACCGATCCGCGCATTGTGCCCGAGGCGCGTCGGCTGGCGATGATCAGCTTCGAAGAGATGCTCGAGATGGCCAGCCTGGGCAGCAAGGTCTTGCAGATCCGCTCGGTGGAGTTTGCCGGCAAATACCGCGTGCCGGTGCGTGTGCTGTCGAGTTTCACCGACTGGGATATTCCGGTTGAAACCGAAGCCCGATCGGGCACGCTGATCACTTTTGAAGAGGACGAGAAGATGGAACAAGCCGTCGTTTCAGGCATCGCCTTCAACCGCGACGAGGCCAAGGTCACCGTGCTCGGCGTGCCTGACAAGCCGGGCGTCGCGTTTCAGATCCTGGGCGCGGTGGCAGACGCGAATATCGATGTCGACGTGATCATCCAGAACGTCTCGCACGACGGTCGCACCGACTTTTCTTTCACCGTTCACCGCAACGATTACCAGCGCGTGATGGACCTGCTGCAAAAGGGCGACACCGCGGTCGCCGGTGCGCAGGCGGTGACGGGTGACCCGAAGATCTGCAAGGTTTCGATCGTTGGCATCGGCATGAAAAGCCACGTCGGCGTCGCCGCGCGCATGTTCCGCACGCTCAGCGAAGAGGGCATCAATATCCAGATGATCTCGACCAGCGAGATCAAGACCAGCGTCGTCATCGACGAGAAGTACATGGAGCTTGCGGTGCGCGCGCTGCACAAGGCTTTCGACCTTGAGTCGGAGCCCACCCCCTGAGCGTTTAGAATCGCTCTCGCTGGAGTCGTGACCGAGTGGCCGAAGGTGCTCCCCTGCTAAGGGAGTATGTGGGCAAAACCTGCATCGAGGGTTCGAATCCCTCCGACTCCGCCAATTCACTAGTAAACACGGGCCTTTGCGGCCCGTGTTTCTTGTCTACCCCCCAAAAAGCCCCCCGACGTGGTCGCGCTCTGCTGACACGTTGTGAACCGATTGTGTGATCGGGTAGCGCGTTGCTTCCGAATCACCGCCAGACGACCCACTTGCTAAGGATGGGAGGGCTTCGGGCGCGCTACCGGGCTGCACCAGAGGGAAGCTGTCGGCGTCAACATTGGCCAGCTGGGCGTCCGAAAGCCGGCCTTCGATCATTGCTGTCCATGCACAGCACCATCTGCGTTTCGGTGGATTGAAATGAGCTGATCGAACTCAACGCCTTGCTGCCTGCGACGAAGCGTGGTTGTCGCTCAAGTCGGGATCGTCGCGCTGCGCTGCGCTGCGCTGCGCTGCGCTGCGCCGCGCCTCGACAATGGCTGTCTGCCGGCAACCGCAAGGAGTTTCGATGATTTCCTTCGCTGACTATGCACGTCATGACGGCCTCGGCCTGGCCGCGCTGGTGCGCGCCGGCGAGGTCAGCGCCGCCGAGTTGCTCGAAACCGCATTCGCCCGCATCGCTGCCCTCAACCCGGCGCTCAACGCCGTGATCCGCACTCGCCATGACCAGGCCCGCGCTGAGGCGGCTCGCATCGATCCAGCGGCGCCGTTTGCCGGCGTACCGTTTCTGCTCAAGGACCTGATCGCCACACTGGCGGGTGAGCCTACGGCCGGCGGCAACCGCCTGCTCGCCGACCTGCCGATGCCACGCGACAGTGAGCTGGTGCGACGCTTTCGCGCCGCCGGAGTGCAGATCGCCGGGCGCACCAACACCCCCGAGTTTGGCCTGACGGCCTACACCGAACCGGTGCTTTTCGGGCCGACACACAACCCCTGGTCGCTGGCCCATTCGCCTGGCGGCTCGAGCGGCGGTTCGGCCGCAGCGGTGGCGGCCGGCCTGGTGCCGCTGGCCAGCGGCGGCGATGGCGGAGGCTCGATCCGCATTCCCGCGTCGTGCTGCGGCCTGTTCGGCCTGAAACCCAGCCGTGGCATGACGCCCACCGGGCCGGAGTTCGGCGAGCTCTGGCATGGCTTCGCCATCGAGCATGTGCTGAGCCGTTCGGTGCGCGACAGTGCCGCGATGCTCGACGCCACCGCCGGCGCCGACCCCGGCGCGCCGTACGCGGCGCCGATGCCGGTGCGGCCGTTCCTCGGCGAGGTGGGCGCCGATCCCGGCCGGCTGCGCATCGCCTTCACGCGCGAGCCGCTGTTCGGCCACGGCGCGGTGCATGCCGATTGCATTGCCGGACTCGAAGAGACGGCTCGCCTGCTCGAATCGCTGGGGCATCACGTCGAGGAAGCGGCACCGCCGCTGGATCACGAGGCCTGCGCCGTTGCCTTCGCAACCGTGATCGCGGCCGAGACGCGGGTCGAGATCGATCAGCTGGCGCGGCTTACGCGGCGCCGGCCGCACCGCCGCGATTTCGAGCCGGCGACCTACGCCACCGGGCTGATCGGGCGCTCGATCAGCGCCGCCGAGTATGCCGGCGCCGTGCGCACACTGCAGTTGACGGCGCGCACGATGGCGCCGTTCTTCGAGCGCCATGCGGTGTTGATGACGCCCACGCTCGGGGCGCCGCCTGCGCTGATCGGTGCGCTGCAGCCCACCGCTGCCGAGCGCCACCTGATGCGCGTCATGAACGTCTTCAACGCCGGCTGGCTGATGAAGGCCCTGGGCGCCATCAGGCTGCAAGCAGAGAAGACCTTCACGTATATCCCGTTCACGTCGCTGTTCAACGTCACCGGACAGCCGGCGATGTCGGTGCCGCTGCACTGGAACGCCGCAGGCCTGCCGATCGGCATGCAGTTCGCGGCCCGCCTCGGCGACGACGCGACGCTGTTTCGCTTGGGCGGCCAACTCGAACGCGCGCGGCCCTGGTTCGACCGCAGGCCGGTGGGGTTCTGAGAACGGCCTGCGCTGCGCCTACCTGCCAGGCGCGAAGGCGAAGTTCGACCGCGCGTGAGACGAACTCGGTCGCGAAGGGTCTCGGTCACGACATCAAGCCCCGCTGGGCGTGTACGTTCATCGATATGTTGCTCTGTGCGTTCCGGCGGTCGAGCCACTCGCACGCTTATGCGGCCCGCTGCTTTGACTCGGAACCAGCGCACGGAACGCAATGGCAAGAAGACGACTGGCGAGTTGATGAAACTGAGTGGATTCATTCTTTGTCGCTGACCGTCTGCAGTTGGCGGGAACTTCATGAAGCGTGCGGCGGCTTCCGAGCGCCTCATCTTGAGCGTCAGCTCGCGGCCGTCGATCTCGCGTTCGCGACGGGTCGAGACCGACCCTCTGCTGACCTTCGCCGCGCTGACCCCGGCGGCAGCAATGCAGCGTAAGGAGCCGGTGGCCTATGTCCGCTTTCTGGCAGCCCCGCTTCGCAATCGTGGATCTGGTCAGCCGCTGTTCGGGTTGCTGTGCGCTACGATCCCGCGGCGCGGCAAAGGGACATCGCCTCGGCAGCTTTGGCGGCCAGGCGGGAAAGGACAGCATGGCCACCAAAAAGAAGATTCTGAGCATCGATCAGGAGTCGCTGGCCGACGCCCTGTTTCCTCAAGAACCTGAGGAAGAGCTCGAGGAGGCCATACTTTCAATCCCGCCCGAGCGGCGCATCCTTCGGACAGAGCAATACGACTTCTCCGTAGCCTCGCTTGTGACGATGCTTGAGAAGAAAGAAGTAGCGATTCCAGAGTTTCAACGCCGCTACGTCTGGACCGACCGCCAGGCATCTCGCCTCATCGAGTCGCTCATAATCCAATGCCCGATTCCGGTCATTTACATGAATCAAGAACGCGATGAATCGTTCTCGGTGATTGATGGCAATCAACGCCTCAACAGCTTGAGACGGTTTCTCGAAGACGCGTTTCCGCTGTCGGGACTGACCAGTTATCCAGAGCTAGGTGGACTCAAGTATTCCGAGCTTGATCCGCGGTTTCAGAGACACATCAGCAATCGCGTTCTGCGTTGTACGGTCATCCTGAAGGAAACGCACCCCCAGGTGAAGTTCGACGTGTTCGAACGTCTCAATTCCGGGGCCGTCGCGTTGACCCGCCAGGAACTCCGCCATGGCCTGTACTTCGGGCCGCTCTTGAAGACTTCCGCAGAGGTTGCGAAGGATCTGAAGCTCGAGCGCCACTTCGGAACGCGCAAGGACAAGCGCATGAAGGCCGAAGAACTGGTCATTCGTTATTGGGCACTAAGTCAGGGCATCGGGGCATATGAAAAGCCACTGGCCACCTTCATTTCAAGCTTCGCAGAGACGAACCGCAATCTAAGTGAACCGCAACTGAAGAGCCTGACCGAAGATATCGGACTCGCGCATAAGCGCGCGGTGCAACTGTTCGGGACCCATGCGTTCACGTTTGCAAGGGACGGACGGTCTCGCTTCAATGCAGCCGTCTTCGATGCTCAGATGGCCGCTAGCGGCAAGTTGTCTGCAGCCCGGTTCGAGACGCTAGTCGCCAAGAAGGACGCTGTTCGCGAGGCGTACTTAGCTCTGGAAAAGAACGGCGACTATGCAAAGAGTGTGACGCTGGCGACCAGCGACAAGGCGGCGTTGCAAGGGCGTATCCACAAAGTCACGACTCTGCTGAGAGCCGTATGAGCTATCGCCGCACACGAGCGCGGCGAGAGTTTGAGACGCAGCTTGGCGATGCAGTTCGAGAACTTCGTCCCTTGTACAACTATGTGGTCAAGGGCGGGGGCGGCGCTGGGTCACGTTTGCTTGCGGCCTACTATGTCTTCGCGTTCGCTCAACTCGAGGTCTACATAAAGAGCTTCGTCGAAGACTCTCTCAATGCGTTCAGCATGGCAAGCCCATCGTTCGACAAGTGGCCCGACACGATGATGGCCTACCTGTTGCACAAGAGCGAGAACCTTGGCGGCGAATACCGGAGATTTGGAATCGATGACGACGAAGGCGCAATCCTGACCAAAGTTGCGGAGACCGCGCGCAAGGTTGCAGTCTGGGGCAGGGGCGGTGCAACTCCTACCGTTGTGCAGGCGCCAGCCTTTCTCGAAAAGAAGAAGTATCCCTCTCCGAACAACCTGCCGCAGCTTTTTCGAAGATTGGGCGTGCCGAAAATCTGGGCCGTCGTGAGCAGGGCAGGGAGGCTAAATAGCGAACTGATTCTCACCTCCCTGAACGACCTGCGAACCGGCATCGCCCATGAAGGCCGAGTGCCAACTGGGTTCGGTCTGGTTGACTTCCTCGACCGAATCGACCAGATGCGCCGTTTCGTCGCGGCGCTTGACCGCGGGATGTCGACCCACTTCTGCCCGGCCGTAATGCCGAGAGCCGCGTGGAATGGTGCCATGGCTTAGCGCCGGTCTTCGCTGCTCGTCGCATGCGGGCGAGAGCGCTGTCGCGTCGCTGATAAGCGGGCAATGGATCGGTAGTGCTGCGCCTGTCATCCTTCGGCTTGCTTACCAGCAGTGGCTAGCAAGGGGCTGCTTGGCCGGGTGCGTATATCCCGCCTGTCGATTTCATCGCCACTTTGCCGACCGCCTGTACCCTCAACGACTGCTATGGAGGCGGCAGATCGAGGAGCCGCATGACTGGGTTCAGTCTTGACCTGACACCGACCCGGCAATAACCGATCAGGCTTGCACCATCCGCAGGTGGGTAATCTCTGATGGAGCTCCGAAGCGTTTGGGCGGCCCCCAGTAGCCGGTTCCGCGGCTGGTGTAGATCCACAGATCCCGCAGGCGATGCAGACCCGCAGTGAACGGCTGCTGCAATCGTACGAACAGATTCCAAGGCCAAAACTGCCCACCGTGGGTATGGCCGGAGAGTTGAAGGTGGAAGCCCAGTCCGACAGCCGCCAGCGCACTGCGTGGTTGGTGCGCCAGCAACAGTCTCAGTGCCGCACCAATCGGCGCGCCGAGAACCGACGCCTGGGGGTCGCTGCGGTGGCCGATGTCGAAGTGGTGCGCGCTGTGGTCGGTGACCCCGGCGACAACTACTTCATTGCCATCGTGCGTCAGCACGACATGCTCATTGAGCAGCACACGCACCTCCAGGCGTCTCAGCTCGGCGATCCAGGCCTGGGCACCGCTGTAGTACTCGTGGTTGCCAGTGACGAAAAACGTGCCGTGGCGCGACCTCAGGGTGGCCAGCGGCGCAACGTGCGCGGCCAATTCGGCGACGCTGCCGTCGACCAGATCGCCGGTGACTGCCACCATATCGGCCTCAAGCCGATTGACACGGTCCACGATCGCCTGAAGGTACCCGCCGCGGATGGTCGGCCCCACGTGAATGTCGCTGATCTGCGCAATCGTGAACCCGTGCAGCGCCGCCGGCAAGTCGTGCAAGGGCACGTCCACGCGCACGACCGCTGCCGTACGGCGTGCGTTCCAGGCGCCCAGAACAGTCACTGTCGCGGCTGCGGCGAGCACGGCCCAAGCTGTCGCCTGTCCGATTCCGTCAAGCTCCAGCGCGCCGGGCCACAGAGCGGCAAGTGCAGTCGACATCAGCAGTAACGCATCACGCAGCACCGTCAGCACGAACAGCGACGAGAACAACCCCATCGCCAGCATGCCCGACCAGACCAAGGCGGTGCGCGCACCCGGCCTACGGAGCTTCCGGCCGATCAGGGTGAGCGGCATCAGCATCGCCGAAGTGGCGAGCAGCACGCCCAGCGCATATCCAGCCGCCGGCCAGCCCGCCAGGGGCGGTATGAGCCGCAGGGCGAGGCAACCATGCAGCAACATGGAAATCAGTACCAGAAGAGTGCGACGCATAGCGTCGTCATGTCGGTACGAACGCCGGCAAAGCAAGTGCGCAGAGGTCGTGCGCTGTTCGAACCGGAAGGGAGAATCGACGCATGCCCTCATTCACCGCCCCGGGACGTCTTCTCTTCCTTCTGCTGGACAGGGCGAAGATGGCGGAAGACCTCGACGCTGCACTCACGTGAGCAAGGGCGGCAGGTACCACCACCATGTGTACGTGGTGGAGTTGTCGGACCGGGTGTGGAACGAGCCGTCGTTTCGGAGGGCCAACCCGGACTATCAACTCAGCAAGCCACTGGTCTATGTCGGCATGACGGGCTTGGATCCTGACCTGCGCTTCGACCGGCACAAGGCCGGGGTCCAGGCCAACCGGTTCGTCCTGGAGTACGGCCTGCGACTGCTGCCGCAGCTGTACGAGGTCTACAACCCGATGCCCTACGAGGCAGCGCGGGAAATGGAGGTCGAACTGGCCATCGGCCTGCGCGAGGCCGGGTATGGGGTCTGGCAGGCGTGAGTTGACGGAGATGGCGTGCGCCGTGCCATGCTCTGCGGACGATCATCAGGTGCAGGGCGCGCTCACGCGGTAGGCCGCTGTTCGAAGGACTCGAAGGTGCCCTCGCTTGGGAAGACCTCGACGGATTCGACCATGGCTGCCGTCGGTCCTCTTCGTGCCCAGGCGATCAGTCGGTCGACTGCCTCCGATGAACCCGCGGCTGTCGCCTCCACCGAACCGTCGCGGAGGTTGCGAACCCAGCCCCGAACGCCCAATCGACTGGCCTCCTCGGCCATCGACCAGCGGAAGCCCACTCCCTGGACACGGCCACGGGTTTCGAGTCGAACAACGATGTCGGTCATGGATGATCTGAGCGGTGTCTCGGTCTCAGGGTAGCCGAACTGGGCGCTCGCTGCAGGTGGTCGCGTGCCACCGCTGACCACTGGCAGCTATCAAGAGCCTGACTCGCATCCTGGCCAGTGCCGACCGAAGGTGGCACAAAAGGCACTTCAATTTGGAGTTGCTGGCGCCAGCCAACCCGCCACGGCCGAAACAATCCATGGGCTGTGCATTGCAGAGGTACCTCGTCGCCATGGACGACACGATCTACCGCATTGCGAGCACCGCGTTCGACCCAGTGCGCCGTGATCGGGCACGCTGTCGATTGCCTGAACTCGCTGGCCAACGAGTGCGCGCCGCCGAGGTGGTGGTCGAGCTCGCCAGCCGGGAGCCTGCCGCCGTGGTTCGCACATCGTTCGGCATTCTCTCGATCGACGATGCGGGGTGCGTGACGTCAGCCGGCTTCGCGCGCAGCAACATGCACGGATCGCAACTGCGCTGGCCCCTGTATCTGCAAACCCCGACCGTGATGCAAAGGTTGTCGACTCGGTACCCTCGGTGTGGTCCAGCTGCTGCAGTCAACTGGCCATGCGCGTCGCATGCCAACGCCCGCTCGCGCCATCCTCAACTCCCGCCACGCTTTCCCCGTAGTGCCGCAGTACGCCGTAGTCGCTCGTCACGGCATGGGACTCCACCAGCGCGTAGCCGCGGACCTGCCAGTACACGGGCACTGTTTGCGCCGGGGCAGCCGAATCGCCGGCATGGCGTGCCAGCGTCAGATGCGGTCGCCAGCGTCGCGATTCGGTGGCCAGGTCCAGGCCTTCGAGCCCATCGCACAGCGCCGCATGCAGCGCGAGCACGGCCTGCGGCAGGGCCTTCGGGGTCAGCACCGCGACGTCGTTCGACCCGCGTTGCACGCCGTCCAAGTGCAATGCGAACCGACTGAAAGACACCCGCAAGCCGTCGATCAACTCGGGCAAGCGTTGCTGCGGTACCGCGCCCAAAAAGTGCAAGGTCAGGTGCAGCTTCTCGGTGCGCTGCGGCACCGCATCGGCACACCAGGCCCATGCGTCGCGGCACCGGGCCAGGGCCACGCGCGTGCCATCGTCCTGCCAAAGGGCGAGGAAAAGGCGCGCTGCGCCGACGGCTTTCATGCGGCACAGATGGCCGGCAGCACTTCACCGATCGGTCCGCGCAACCGCGCGTCGGCGAGCGGGTCCATCGGCGTCGGCTGGTTGTTGACGATCACGATGCGTGCGCCGGCCTCCTTTGCCATCGGAACGACACCCGCCACCGGATAGACCTGCAAAGTGCTGCCGACCGCGAGCAGCAGGTCGGCTTCGGCGGCCGCAGCCATGGCGCGATCGATGACCGCCGGCACCAGGGCCTGGCCGAAGGAGATGGTGTCGCTCTTCAGGATGCCGCCGCAGGCGCGGCACGCCGGATCGGCCTCGCCGGCGCGAACGCGCTCCAGCAC
>JANPDN010000081.1:0-50506 GCA_031431555.1 Rubrivivax sp. | reverse complement strand
CAGCGACCTGCAGAGTTTTCTCGACATCTACTCCGCCGGCGCCGGCGTGCTGCTCAAGGAGCAGGACTTTTTCGATATGGCGTGGGCGTATTTCGAGCGCGCCGCGGCCGACAACATCGTGCACGCCGAACTTTTTTTCGACCCGCAGACCCATACCGACCGCGGCGTGCCGATCGAGGCCGTGATCGTCGGTCTGGACCACGCCTGTCGGCGTGCCCATGCAGAGTTCGGCATCAGCGCCAAGCTGATCCTGTGTTTCCTGCGCCACTTGAGCGAAGAGGCTGCATTTGAAACGTTAGAGATGGCGCTGCCGTACCGCCAGCATTTCATCGGCGTCGGCCTGGACAGCGGCGAGCTTGGCAACCCGCCGGAAAAGTTCGCGCGGGTCTTTGCCCGCTGCCGAGCACTGGGCCTGCACCTCGTCGCCCACGCCGGCGAAGAAGGCCCACCGGCGTATATCGAGGCCGCACTCGATGTTCTCAAAGTCCAGCGCATCGACCACGGTGTGCGCTGTGTCGAAAGCTTGCCACTGGTGGCGAGGCTGGCGCGCGAGCGCATCCCGCTGACGGTGTGCCCGTTGTCCAACGTCAAGCTGCGGGTCTTCGACACTCTTGGCCACCACAACCTCGCCGCGCTGCTCGACGCCGGCCTGTGTGCGACGATCAACTCCGACGACCCGGCGTACTTTGGCGGCTATCTCAACGCCAATTTTGTCGAGACCTTTGCTGCGTTGCCCGCGCTCGGCGCGCGCCAGGCGTGGCAGTTGGCGGCAAACAGTTTTGAAGCCAGCTTCGCGCCGGCTGCCGACAAGGCGCGCTGGCGGGCGCAGTTGGATGCTGCGTTTGAGCAGGCGGCTGCAGCGTCATGAGGCTCAACCAGGTCACGCTGCCGGCGACCGATGTCGCGCTGTCGGTGGCCTTCTACCGGCGCCTGGGCTTTGTGCAGATCGTCGACGGGCCGCACTATGCCCGGTTCGACACGGGCAGCGACAGCGGCGCCGGCGGGGCGAGTGCGGCGAGTGCGGCGAGTTTTTCCCTGCATCGGCATGAAGGTGATCTGCCGCTGCAAGCCGCAGTGATCTACTTCGAAGACGACGATCTCGACGCCACCGTGCAGCGCCTGCAGGCCGCGGGCGTTCAGTTCACCCAGCTGCCGCGCGACGAGCCCTGGCTCTGGCGCGAAGCGCGTCTGCAAGATCCGGCCGGCAATACGCTGTGCCTGTACCGCGCTGGTGTGAATCGCTTGCACCCGCCCTGGCGTATGCCGGCGCCGACGGCGTAGGTCGCCGAGGGCTCTTCGGCAGGCAGATGACGGCCGACCGCCGATTCGGCAGGCGCCGCGGCTCGATCCCGACGGCTCATGTCATCAGGCTCGCGCGGTAATCGGTGCGGTCCCGAGCGCCGCCTCCAGCGTCCCCGCCTGCGCCCCAAACGCAAACGCATCCATGCCGAGATCGCCGAAGACCAGGCTGGCGTGGATGCGGCGCACCGGCGCTTCGCGTCCACCGGCACCGGCGGCCACGTAGTAAGGCAGCAGGTGTTCGTCGGTGGGGTGCATCAGCACCGCATGCGGGGCCTGGGCGCGGTAGTCGAGCAGGGCGTCCCAATCGTGTGCCGCACCGCGCGCGGCAAACCAGTCGCGGAACGCGCTGCTTTCCGGCGTCGCGGCGCGGTCGGGCTGCGGGTGCAGGCCACCGCCGGCAAAAACCCGGCGCAGGTTGTGCGTGATGCTGCCGCTGCCGATGATCAGCACGCCCTCGTCGGCGAGTGGCGCCAGCGCTTCGCCGAGTGCGAACAACTGCGCTGGCGACCAGTTCGGCGGCCAGGCCAGCGGCAGCACCGGGATATCGGCGTCGGGGAACATGTAGCGCAGCGGTGTCCAGATGCCGTGGTCCAGACCACTTTCGGCGCTGATGTGCACTGGCAGCCCAGCGCCTTGCAGCAGCGTTTGCACACGCTCGGCGAGTGCCGGCGCGCCGGGGGCGTCGTAGCGCAGCGTGTAGAGCTTGTCGTCGAAGCCGCCGAAGTCGTAAACCGCGGTGTGGCGGGGCGCGGACAGCAGCACCGGCTCGCGGGTCAGGCTGTGCGCCGATGCGATGAGGATCGCTTTTGGCCGGCCGAATTGCGCTGCAATCAGCGGCCCGAGGCGCTGCATGAAAGCGCCGGCTTCGCGCGGCTCAAGCGCCGTCATCGGCGAGCCGTGGGAGAGGAACAGCGGCGGCAGGGTGCGGTTCGTGGTCATGGCGTGATTGAAGCACTGACCCGGCAGCACGGGCTTCAACGCCACTGCACGCAGGATTCACCCCGCCAACACTGCGGCGCCTGCGCTCGTGTACCGTGGCGCCCATGACTGAACCCGTTGCCCCCGGCCCATCGATTTTTGCCCTCGCCTGGCAACAGACCCGGCGTGACTTTCGCGCTGGTGAACTGCGCCTGCTCGCGCTGGCGGTCACGCTGGCCGTGGCCGCGCTGTCGGCGGTCGGTTTTTTTGCCGACCGCCTCGAAGCCGGCCTGGCCCGCGATGCGCGTCAGATGCTCGGCGGCGACGCCATCGTCGCCAGCGACAAGCCGACACCGCCGGAGCTGGTAGCGCAGGCGCGCAGCCTGGGCCTGGACCTGGCGACCACCGTCGCCTTCCCGAGCATGGCGCGCGCGCCTGACGACAAGGGCGGTGCATCGCGCCTGGTCTCGGCCAAGGCAGTCAGCGCGGCCTATCCGCTGCGTGGCAAGTTGCAGTTGAAGGACGGCGCCGACGCCGCGGTGCAGACGCTGGCCGCGGCGCCGCAGCCGGGCACCGTCTGGGTCGATGCCGCGGTGCTCGATTCGCTGGGCGTGAAGGTTGGCGACACGCTGCTGCTGGGCGACGCGACGCTGAAGATCGCGCGCATCATCGTCATCGAACCCGACCGCGGTGCCGGCTTCATCGGCTTTGCACCGCGGGTGATGTTCAACGAAGCCGACCTCGCGGCCACGGCGTTGATCCAGCCGGCCAGCCGCGTGACGTACCGCCTGGCTGTCGCCGCACCAGAGACGCTGCGCGCAGGCGACACGGTGCTCAAGCGTTTTGTCGACAACGCCGAGGCGCGCATCAAGGCCGTGCCGATGCGCGGCGTGCGCGTCGAATCGCTGCAAAGCGGCCGCCCTGAAATGCGTCAGACGCTCGACCGTGCGGAAAAATTTCTCAACCTCGTCGCGCTGCTGGCGGCGCTGCTCGCCGCAGTGGCAGTGGCGATTGCGGCACGGGATTTTGCCGCCAGCCATCTCGATACCGCGGCGATGTTGCGCGTGCTCGGCCTGCCGCAGCGGCGCATCGCCGGCGCTTACGCGGCGCAGTTTGCGGTCATCGGTTTGCTCGCCAGCGCGGCCGGCGTGGCGATCGGCTATGCGGTGCACTACGTCTTTGTCTGGTTGCTCGCCGGGCTCGTCGACGCCAGCCTGCCAGCGCCGGGGTTTTGGCCGGCGCTGTTTGGGGTGGGTGTCGGCATGACGCTGCTGCTGGGCTTCGGCCTGCCGCCGGTTTTGCAGCTGGCGCAAGTGCCGCCGCTGCGTGTCATCCGGCGTGATGTCGGCGCGCTCAAGGCGTCGTCGATCGGCGTCCTCGCGGCGGGTGCGATCGGCTTCACCGGGCTGCTGCTGGCGGTGTCGTCGGATATCAAACTCGGCGCCATCGTCGTCGGCGGTTTTGGCGTTGCGGTAGCGGTGTTTGCGGGCCTGGCCTGGGCCTGCCTGCGCCTGCTCGTGCGTGCGGTGCCCGAGACCCGCGCGCCGCGCTGGCTGGTGCTGGCCACACGCCAGATCGCGGCGCGGCCGGCGTTTGCGGTGTTGCAAGTCTCGGCGCTGTCGGTTGGCCTGCTGGCGCTGGTGCTGCTCGTGTTGCTGCGCACCGATCTCGTCAACAGCTGGCGCCGCGCGACGCCGGCCGATGCGCCGAACCGCTTTGTCATCAACCTGCAGCCAGAACAAGCGGATGCCTTCCGCAAGGCGATCACCGCTGCCGGCGTGCCGCGATTCGACTGGTACCCGATGATCCGCGGCCGCCTCGTCGCGATCAATGGCAAGACGGTGACGCCGGCGGGTTTTACCGATGAACGTGCGCAACGCCTGGCCGACCGCGAGTTCAACCTGAGTCACGCGGCAACGCCACCGGCACACAACGAGGTGGTCGCCGGCCGCTGGACCGCCGACGAACCCGATGCGTTGAGTGTCGAAGAAGGCCTGGCGCAGACGCTCGGTGTGAAGCTCGGCGACAGCCTTGGCTTCGACATCGCCGGGCAGGTCAGGAGCGGGCGCATCACCAGCCTGCGCAAGGTCGACTGGGGGTCGATGCGTGTCAACTTCTTCGTCGTCTTCCCGCAGGGCGCGGTCGACGGCGTGCCGGTGAGTTACATCAGCGCTTTCCGCGCCCCCGCGACGGCGGGCTTTGACAACGCGCTGAGCCGCGAATTCCCGAATATCACCAATGTCGATGTCTCGGCGTCGATCGCGCAGGTGCAAAAGGTGCTCGACCAGGTCATCCGCGCGGTCGAGTTCTTGTTCGGCTTCACGCTCGCCGCCGGCATGGTCGTGCTCTTCGCCGCGATCACTGCGACGCGCGAAGCGCGTGCGCGCGAATTTGCGATCATGCGGGCCTTTGGCGCGAGCAGCCGGCTGCTCGGCCAGGTGCAGCGGGCCGAGCTTTTGGGGGTCGGTGCGCTGGCCGGTTTTCTGGCATCGATTGCGGCCATCGCGGTCGGCTGGGCGCTGGCCAAATATGCTTTTGAGTTCACCTGGGCGCCTTCGCCCTGGGTGCCGCTGGCCGGCAGCGCGGCGGGGGCGTTGCTCGCGCTCGCAGCGGGTTGGTGGGGCCTGCGCGAGGTGCTGCGCCGGCCGGTGGTCGAGACGCTGCGAAGGGCTTCGATGGAGTGACGTGGCAGCGGCGCGCTGTTTTCCTGACCGTCGCGATCACCGTCCAGCGCGGAGACTCACTGCAGGATCGGTTCGACCAGTCCGAGATCGGGGCTGGCAATCAGTTTTTCGATATCCACCAGGATCAGCCTGCGGCCCTGCACAACACCGATGGCCAGTTGGTGGCCACGCTCGACGCCCGAGTCGGCCTCCAATGCCGGAAGCATTTGTGACTGAGTCAGTGTGATCACGTCGGATACCGCATCGACGAGCAATCCGATGATGCGGCTGCCCGTGTTGAGCACGATGACGGCGGTAAGGCAGTCGCAGCTGGCGCTGGCGAGACCGAGCTTCAGGCGCATATCGACGACCGGCATCATCACGCCGCGCAGCTTGACAATCCCCTTGATGCAGGCCGGTGCAGTGGTGATGTGCATCGGCTCTTCGTAGGCTCGGATCTCCTGCACGCGCTGGATGTCGATGCCGTACTCCGCGGCACCGAGCCTGAAGGCCAGAAACTCGCGCAAGGTCGTGCTCGAGGCAGCGCCCCGGTGCACTTTGGTCGATGCCGCCTGGTCGCCTGTGATGGCCGTGGCGGTGGCGGTAGCGCTGGCGCTGACGGATTGCGGGCTCATGCGGTGGCGTGTGGATCGACGGCGACAAGGGGTCAGTGATTTTCGGCAGCGCGCCGAACAACTTGATCCGTCCCATCGCGCCGCCCCCTCGCGCCGGCACATTCGACGGCGTAGCCAGCATCCCTTTGCACGGCTTTTTTTGGTCCTGATGCTGCGCGGCGACAATCTGCGCATGACCCCACCGAAGCGACGCGCGCTGCGTGTCTTGCACCTCGAAGACTCCGAAGCCGACCACGAGCTGGCGATGGCCTGGCTGCGCCGCTCCGGCCTCGAAGTCCAGACCGTGCGCATCGAAACGACGCGCGCTTTCGAGGACGCACTGGCCGAGCCCTGGGACGCGATCCTGTCGGACTACAACCTGCCCGGGTTTTCCGGCCTCGATGCGCTGGCGATACTGCGCGCCAGCCCGTACGTGCTGCCCTTCATCCTGGTGTCGGGAGAGATCGGCGAGGACACCGCGGTCGAGGCGATGCGCAACGGCGCCAGCGACTACCTGCTCAAGGACAACCTGGCGCGCCTGGCGCCGGCGCTCGAGCGCGCCATCGAGGCCAACGAAAGCCGGCGCGCGCGGGTTGCCGCCGACAACGAGCTGGCGCTGTCGCGCGAGCGCTTGTCGCAGCTGGCGCAGCACCTGCAGACCAGCGTCGAATCAGAACGCGCGGCGATCGCGCGCGAGATCCACGACGATGTCGGCGGCTCGTTGACTGCGCTGAAATTTGACCTCGCCTGGATCGAACGCCGCGCCGGCGACGGCGAACTGCTCGGCCGCGTGCAGTCGGCGCTGGAAACCGTGACCCACGCCATCGAGGCCACCCAGCGTGTGATCCACAACCTGCGCCCGGCGATCCTCGAGCAGGGCCTGGTCGCGGCGCTGCAGTGGATGACCGGGCGCTTTGAAAAACGCACCGGCACCGAATGTGTCTTTCGCACCAGCCACGAGGCGATGCAACTGCCGGCGCTGCTGCCGCTGGTGGTCTACCGCACCGTGCAAGAGGCGCTGACCAATATCAGCAAACATGCCGCGGCGTCGCGGGTCACGGTGGACCTGTCGCTGGCGCGCGGTTTTCTGTCGGTCGAGGTCAGCGACAACGGCCGCGGATTTGCCGCCGACGACCTGGCCAAGACCCAGAGTTTTGGCATCCGCGGCCTGCACGAACGCGCCGGCACGGTCGGCGGCTGGATCGACCTGAGCAGCAGCGCCAGCGGCACCACGCTGCTGCTGTCGGTGCCGCTGACTGACGCCCGCGCCAGCGCGGCCGCAGAATCCGACGATCACCGGCACGACCCTTCGGGTTGGGAAACTCCATGATCGAAGTCATCCTCTGTGACGACCACGCGCTCATCCGGCGGGGCATCCGCGACACCCTGGCCGACGCCCCCGATATCCGCGTCGTCGGCGAGGCCGGCGACTACGGCGAGCTGCGCAGCCTGATGCGCGGCACGCGCTGCGACGTGCTCGTGCTCGATATCAACCTGCCTGGGCGCAGCGGCCTGGATGCGCTGCATGCGCTGAAGGACGAAGGCACCGAGGTCAAGGTACTGATCGTGAGCATGCACCCCGAAGACCAGTACGCGATCCGCGCGCTGCGTGCCGGTGCGGCCGGCTACGTCAACAAGGGCGGCGACCCGCAGCTGCTGGTGCAGGCGGTGCGCACGGTCGCCCAGGGGCGCAAATACGTGACGCCTGAGATCGCGCAGATGCTTGTTGAGAGCCTGACCACGCCGGTCAGCGACAGCCCGCACGAGCGCCTGTCCGACCGTGAGCTGCAAACGCTGGTCATGATCGCCTCGGGCAAGCGCCTGGCCGACATCGCGCAGGATCTGACCCTGTCGCCGAAGACGGTGTCGGTCTACCGCGCGCGGGTGCTTGAAAAGCTCGGCCTGTCGAACAACTCCGAGCTGACGGTGTACGCGATTCGCAACGGCCTGGTCGGCGAGTAGCGTTACCGGGCGTTGGGCGCCCGGCGCGGCGGGCTAGCGCATTTGTGTCAGCACGCGCTCCAGCGCCATCATGAACGGCGCCTGCATCATCGGCAGGGTCAGGAACATGCCGACCAGGCCGACACCCAGCGTGACCGGGAAGCCGACTGCAAAGATATTGATCTGCGAGGCGACACGCGAGATCAGGCCGAGCACGAGGTTGACAAAGAGCAGCATCGCAATCAGCGGCAGTGCGATCCACAGGCCGGTGGCGAAGATTTCCGCACCCCAGCGATGCGGCTGCGCCTTGAGCAAAAAGGCGAACGGTTCGGGGGATACCGGAAAGCTCGTGAAGCTGTCGACCAGCGCCATCACGATCAGCAAGTGGCCGTTGATGACGACGAACAACCACGACACCGTGGTCGCAAAAAATCGCGCCGTGGCGGTGCCCTGGCTGGCCGTGACGGGGTCGAAGAAGCCGGCAAAGTTCAGGCCCATCTGCAAGCCGATGAGCTCACCCGCGAGCTCTACCGCGGCGAAGACCACGCGCACCGCAAAGCCGAGCGTCAGGCCGATCAGCACCTGCTGCACCACGAGCATGAATGCCAGCGGCGTATCGAGCGCCAGCGACAGCAGCTCTGGCGCAATCGGTGGCATCGACGCCTGCGCGGCGATGGCGATGAAGGCGGCCAGCGCGATGCGCACCCGCACCGGCACGCTGCGCGCGCTGAACACCGGCAGCGCCGAGAACAGCGCCAACGCGCGGATGAAGGGCCACAGCAGCGGCGTCAGCCAGGCCAGGATCTCGCTTTCAGTGAACGAGATCAATTCACCGCACCGGGGATCGCCAGCAGCACGCCGCGCAGGTAGTCGACCAGCGTGCTCATCATCCAGGGCCCGGCCACGGCGAGCACCGCGACCGCGGCGATGATCTTCGGCACGAAGCTCAAGGTGGCTTCGTTGATCTGCGTCGCGGCCTGGAAGATGCTCACGATCAGACCGACCACGAGCACCACCACCAGCACCGGCGCCGACACCATCAGCAGCAGGTACAGGCCCTGCTGGCCGGCAGTGAAAACCGATTGAGCGTCCATCGTCGAAAGACTCTCGGGCTCAGGTGACGAAGCTCGCTGCGAGTGAACCCAGCAGCAGGTTCCAGCCGTCGGCGAGCACAAACAACATCAGCTTGAAAGGCAGCGCCACCAGCACCGGGCTCAACATCATCATGCCCAGGCTCATCAGCACACTGGCCACGATCATGTCGATGACCAGGAACGGGATGAAGATCAAGAAGCCGATCTGGAATGCACTCTTCAACTCGCTGGTCACGAAGGCCGGCACGAGCACGCGCAACGGCACCGACTCGCCCTTGACGTCGGCCGGCAGCTTGGCCAGCTTGGCAAAGAGTTGCACATCGGCCTGGCGTGTCTGCTTGAGCATGAACTCGCGCAGCGGGACCTCGCCGCGCTTGAGCGCTTCGTCGAATGCGATCTGGTTGGCCTGGAAGGGTTGGTAGGCCTGGTCGTAGAGCCGGTCCAGCGTCGGCGACATCACGAAGAAGGTCAGGAACAGGCTCAGGCCCACGATGACCTGGTTCGGCGGCGCGGCGGGTGTGCCCAGTGCCTGGCGCAGCAGCGAGAGCACGATCACGATGCGGGTGAACGAGGTCATCAGCAGCAGCACCGCGGGCAGGAAACTCAATGCCGTGAAAAACAGCAGGGTCTGGATCGGCACCGAATAACTTGTGCCGCCCTGGCCCTGTGCGACCACCAAAGGCAGGCTGTTGCCGGCCGGCTGCGCCCAGGCACTGCCGGCCATCGCGGCGGCGCCCAGCAGCAGCGCGGCGGCGATCCATCGCAGCCCGGGACTACGGCGCATGGCGGTCGCCCCGGTGGCTGCGCAGCCGCGCCAGCAGTTCGCCAAAGCCCGACGGCGGGGTGACGGCTGCGTTGCTCGATGCCGGTGTTGCCGCGCCGAGCGCCACATCGTCCTGCGGCGCCATCGTGTGCAGGGTGTTGATGCCGGCCGGCGTCACGCCGAGCACCAGCCAGCGCCGGTCGACACCCGTGCCGACCTCGACGGTGACGATGCGCTGCGTGCCGCTCAAGGCCAGCACGCCGACGCTGCGCAGGCCGCGCCCGGCACCGGCGCCACCGATCGGCGTGCGCTTGAGCAACCACAGCGCGACCGGGATCATCGCGACCACCAGCACAAAGGCCAGCAGCGGGCCGAAGGTCTCGGGCATCAGGCTTTGCTCAGCCGGCGCATGCGCTCGCTCGGCGTCACGATGTCGGTCAGGCGGATGCCGAACTTGTCGTTGACGACGACGACCTCGCCCTGCGCGATCAGGAAGCCATTGACGAGCACGTCCATCGGCTCGCCGGCGAGTGCATCGAGCTCGACCACCGAGCCCTGCGCGAGCTGCAGGATGTGTTTGATCGGGATCTTCTTGCGCCCGAGCTCCACGGTGAGCTGCACCGGGATGTCCAGCACCATGTTCAGGTCGTTGACGGCACCATCGGCGGCAAGTCCGCTGCCGGCGGCGAACTTGGCAAACTCCGCCGGTGCCACCGACTCCAGCGGGTTGCTCATCGCCGAAGACGGCGCGGCGGCTGGCGCCGCGGCGGGCTGGCTCTCGGCCAGAGCTGCAGCCCATTCGGCGGCCATCTGGTCTTCTTCTGACGGGGCGGCGTTTTCTTCAGACATGTTTGGTTTCTCCGAGCCAGCCCTGGGAGGAACTGGTCAGCAGTTGGTCGATCTTGATCGAGTAGTGCCCGTTGCTGGTGCCGTAATGGCAGTCGAAGATCGGCACGCCGTCGATCTTCACGGGGATGATCTTTTCGAGGTCGAGCTCGATGAAGTCGCCGGGCTTGAACGACAGCAGTTGCTCGACGGTGGCCGGTGCGGAGGCGAGCTCGGCAACGAGCTGCACGTCGGCCGACTGGATCTGGGCCCGCAGCAGGTTGACCCAGCGCCGGTCGGGTTCGGCCGAATCGCCCTGGATCGTCGAATACAGGATGTCGCGGATCGGCTCCAGCGTGGCGTACGGAATGCAGATGTGGATGGTGCCGGTGGTGTCACCGAATTCGAGCGAAAAGGCGGTCGACACGACGATTTCGCTGGGGCTGGCGATATTCGCAAACTGCGGCTGCATTTCCGAGCGCTGGTATTCCAGCTCGATCGGGTAGATGCCTTGCCAGGCCTTGCGCATCTCGTTGGTGATGACCTCGAGCAGGCGCAGGATCACACGCTGCTCGGTGGCCGAAAAGTCGCGCCCTTCGATGCGGGTGTGGAACTTGCCGTTGCCGCCGAACAGTGCGTCGATGACGGCGAAGATGATGCTCGGGTCACACACGATCAGGCCCGAGCCGCGCAGCGGTTTGACCTGCACGATATTGAAGTTGGTCGGCACCACGATCTCGCGCAGGAAGGCGCTGAATTTCTGCACCTTGGTGCCGCCGAACGAGACCTCCGGGCTGCGCCGGATCAGGTTGAACAGGCCGAGGCGGATATTGCGTGCGAAGCGCTCGTTGATGATCTCCATCGTGGGCATGCGCCCGCGCACGATGCGCTCCTGGTCGGCCAGGTTGTAGTCGCGGATCGCACCGGTTGGGGCCACCTCGGATTCGAGCTTCTGGCTCTCGCCGGTGATGCCTTGCAACAGGGCATCGACCTCTTCCTGCGAAAGAATCTGCTGGTTCATGGCAGCGCCGCTGGCGTGTTCACTGGACGATGAAATTGGAGAAATGCACCGCGCTCACCGGCAGTTCCTGTGCGGGTTCTTTTTTCTTCTTCTTCGCCGCCTGTTTGTCGGCGTCGCCGTCGTCGGCCTGGCTCGCCTTTGGCGCGGCCTTGGCCGCGCCGGCCGGGGCTTTGTCGTCGCCGATCTCCACACCCAGCGCACGCGAGGCTTCGCGCTGGATCTCGATGGCCAGCTGCGCCTTGCCCTCACGCGCCAGCATGTCGGCCGAGGTCTTGTGCGACAGCACCATCAGGATGTTGTTGCGGATCACCGGCATGAAGACCTTGATCTGGTCGGCGGTCTTCGGGTCGCGCAGCTCCAGCGACACGGCGACCTGGGCAAAACGCTCGGCATCGCGATCGGCCAGGTTGACCGTAAACGGGTCCAGCGGGACGAAGGTCGGCACGGACTTGGGGTCGCGTGCGGCGACCTTGGACTCTTGTTCGGCGGCGCCGTTTTCCTCGGCTTCAGCCGCTGCCGCGGCCATCTTCTTGAAGTAGATCGCGGCACCACCGCCGGCCAGGCCGAGCACCAGCACCGCGGCGCCGACGATGATCAACAGCTTCTTCTTGCCGCCCAAACCTTTTTTGGGTGCGGGTGCTTCGGCGTCGGTGGCCGTGGCGGTGGACATGGGGGCTCCTTTGATCGGCACAGGGGCCCGCACGTGCGGTCTTCGTGCACGTCGGGCGTTGCAGACGATTATTGAGACCGGGGCCGCCAGCTCATGCGCCGAAAAGGGCCAGGAAAGCCGGTGTTGTCACGCTGCGGGCAGCGGCTGCCTTTGAAGTCAGCCCGACGGCCTCAGGCCAGCGCCGGGCCGCCCCAAGCGGCCTGACGCCCCCTTGGGGGGCAGCGAACGAAGCGAGCGTGGGGGTTGTCGATTCAGGCGTAGGTGTCGACCAGGCCCTGGCTGCGCAGTACACGAAGGGGCATGTCGGTGGCGCCGCCGGCCGCGTCGAGATCGGCAACTGCCGGCCCGGCCTGGGGCGCAGACGCGGGCAGGTTGTTCTGGCCCGGGTGGCCGTCGCGGGCCTGGCCAAAAACACCACCACCACCCAGCGTGAAGCCGGCGTCGCGCAGGCTTGCAGCGAGTGTCGGCAGCGACTGCTCGAGCAGCGTGCGGGTGGCGCCCTGCTCGGCGATCATCTCGATGCGCACCGTATTGCCGTCCAGCGCCAGCTGCACCGCGATCGGCCCCATCTCGGCGGGGTTGAGTTGCAGCCGGGCCTGCTCGATGCCCTGGCGCACGAAGACCACGATCTGGGTGCCCAGCGCAGGGGCAAATTCCGGGCTGCCCGGCGCCGGTGAAATCAATGCCCCGGCGGCGGCTTCGCCGGACATCGCTGTCGTGCCCGCTGTCGTGCCGGCGGCCATGCTCGCGGGTGTTGCGCCGGCGATGCCCGCCGCAACGCCGGCAATGGCCGGGTCGGCGCTGCGCGGCGCCCCCGCGTCAAACGTGCCGGCTGGGCCGTTGCCTGCCGATGCCGCGACGCTGAGGTTGCCGCTGGATGCCGTGGCATCAACGGCTGCGCCGCCGACCGCTTTAGGTTCGTTGGCGTCTGTCGCGCTTGCCGTCGTCGCCGCGACCCTGCCGGTGCTGCCCTGGCGGCGCCCGCCCACGGCTTGCCCTTCAGCAACGGCCGCGTGCCTGCCGCTGCCGTTCAGGTCAGGCGTTGGCTGTGGTTTGCCCGCCGCGGGTGTCGGCGCGCCGACCAGCCCAGCGGCCCAGGCCGCCAGGTCCGCCGCAACCCCGGTATCGGCCGGCCCGTTGCGGGCCGGCACAGCGTCGTTGTCGGTCGCCTCAAAAAGCGGCTCGTCGGCGGCCGATCCGGGCTGCGCTGTTGGCGCGTCGGACTGTGCCGCGCCTGGGTTGTTGGTGCCTGCTGCGGCCGGCACTGACGGCGCCGCAGCGCGGCGCGCGGCGAAGCGCGTTGCGTTGCGCGGCCCCGCTGGGCTGCCGGCGTCGGTGCCGCCAGACGGGTCGGCTGTTTCCCGCTCGACGCCCGCAGCATCCTGGCTGGCGCGCTGCAGGGTGCTACCAAAACTAGCGCCTTGCTCGCTGCCGTTGCCGCTGCCGCCGCGCATTGCCGTTGCGACCGGCGTGCCGGTACCTGGTGCTGCTGGGCCCAGGGTTGTCGATGTCGGGGTGATCATGGCGGTTGGGGTCGAGTCGGCGAAGTGCTTTGCGCTGATGGCGGTCAGTGCAGCGCCGTGAAGCTGCTCAACTGGCTCGCCGCCCAGCCCATGCGTTGCGCGCTTTCGTCAGCCTGCCGTTGCTCGCTGCGTTGCAGCACCAGGCGTTGTTCGCCAGCACGGCGCTCGAGCAGCTTTTGCACCGCCGCCACGCGCCGTTCGGCATCGAGCAGGGCCGTGCGGCAGGCGACTGTGGTCGCCTCAGCACGGCCGAACAAGCCCTTTTGCTGCGCCAGCGCCTGGTCCAGGCGCTGCATGAAGCTGCGATAACACTGCAGGATCTCGATCGTCGCGGTCTGGCTCAAACGCAGGCTCCAACGGTCGACATAATCGGCACGGTAGGCTGCCAGCTGGTCGACCTGGCCTTTGGCCTGCGCTTGCTGAGCCTGCGCCTGTTGCAAGGCCCGCGCGGCGGCGTCGCGAACATGTTGCTCGCGCTCGAGAAGGGTTTGCAGCGATCGGGGGTCGGGTGGGCTCATGGGTGCTTGGGTGGGCGCCAGGGGCTGACGGGATTCAGGTCGCGCCGGCCAGGCCGAGCAGTTGTTGCACGCTGCCCGACAGCGGCGCGCGCTCGGCCATGTCCTGCTGCAACAACTGCACGATCTGCGCCTGCGCACGCACGGCGGTATCGAGTTCGGCGTCGTGGCCGGGTGCGTAGGCACCGAGCTGGATCAGGTCGCGTGCCTTGTTGACCTTGGCCAGCAGTTGGCGCACGCGGCGCGCAGCCAGCTGGTGTTCGCGCGGCGTCACCGCGGGCATCACCCGCGAGACACTGCGCTCGATATCGATGGCCGGGTAGTGGCCGCTCTCGGCCAGCTCGCGCGAGAGCACGATATGGCCGTCGAGAATGCCGCGTGCGGCGTCGGCGATCGGGTCCTGCGGGTCGTCGCCTTCGCTGAGCACGGTATAAAAAGCGGTGATCGAGCCGATGCCTCGCAGGCCGTTGCCAGAGCGTTCAACGAGCTGCGGCAGCTTGGCAAAAACGCTCGGCGGATAACCCTTGGTCGCCGGCGGTTCGCCGATCGCCAGCGCGATCTCGCGCTGCGCCATCGCGTAGCGGGTCAGCGAATCCATCAGCAGCAACACATGTTTGCCACGCTCACGAAAGTGCTCGGCGATCGCGGTGGCATAACTCGCCCCCTGCATGCGCACCAGGGGGGCTGAGTCGGCGGGCGCGGCGACGACCACGCTGCGCGCGCGGCCTTGCGTGCCGAGGATGTCTTCGATGAATTCCTTGACCTCGCGGCCACGTTCGCCAATCAGGCCGACGACGATGACATCGGCGGCGGTGTAGCGCGCCATCATGCCCAGCAGCACCGACTTGCCGACGCCGGTACCGGCAAACAGGCCGATGCGCTGGCCGCGGCCGACGGTCAGCATGGTGTTGATCGCACGCACGCCGGTATCCAGCGGGGTGCGGATCGGGTCGCGGTCCATCGGGTTGATCGGGCGCCGGTTCATCGGCTCGTCGACGGTGTTGGTCAGCGCCGGGCCGCGGTCCATCGGCACGCCATGCGCGTCGACGACGCGGCCGAGCAGGCCGTCGCCCATCGGCAGGTGCAGGCTGCGGTCTTCGGTGCGCCGCCAGGGGTGCTGGGCGCGGCCAAATGCGGGGGCCGACTGGGCCAGCGCACGCGGCAGCACCAGCGCGCCGCTGCTCATGCCATGCAGCGCGCCGGTGGGCATCAGGTAGGCGCGGTCGCCGCTGAAACCCACGACCTCGGCCAGCACGGGCGGCTGGCCGCTGCTGCGTACCTCGCAGACGCTGCCCACCGGGACGCGCACGCCAGCGGCTTCGAGCACCAGCCCGGTGACCCGCACCAGCGTGCCGACGGCCTCGAGCGGCTGTGGCGCCGAAGCGTAATCGAGCAGCGTTGCCAGGTACTGCTGCCAGTGTTCGGCGCGTTGTGCCGATCGGGTGGAAGGTTGGGGGTTCACACGCCCTCGGCCGGATCGGGGTGGGCCGCGTCCGCTGCGACGATGGCGTTCAACTCGGCACCGCCGCCGAGTGCAGCAGCGGCGCGGGCCCAGCGGCGCTCGATGCCGGCGTCGATCGAACCGGCGTCGGAGTCGACAGCGCAGCCACCCCGCTGCACCGCGGCGTCGGCGACCAGGCGAGCGCCGCGGGCGCTGAGCACCTCGGCGGCACCGGCGCTGACCAGTGCCAGATCGTCGGGGTGGACGCGCACGACGATATGCCGCGCACTCATCAGCACCGCGTTGACGGCTTCCTGCGCGATGGTCGCCACGAGTTCGGGCCGGGCCTGAAGTTCGTGGCGCAGGACCTGCCGTGCCAACGCCACCGCGGCCTGCGCCACACCGCTGGCCATCTGCTGCTCCAGCGCGCCGATCTGGTCGTCGAACTGCAGCACCAGGGCGCCGATCTGCGCCGACATCTGGGCGGCAAAACTCTGCTTGAAACTGTCCAGCGCGACGAGCCCGTCGCGGTAGCCGTCCTGGTAACCCGACTGGCGCGCGGTGTTCACCTTCGCGCGCCACTCGTCGGCGCTGGGCAGGCCGGCGCCTTCGGGCCGCGGCTCGGTGCGGCGTTCGACACCACCCAGGCTGTCGGGGCGCCAGGCGTCGACCTTGCCCAGCTCTTCGCGGGGTATGAAACGCGCGTAGGCCGAAGCCGGCTTCGAGCCCGGCGGCGCCGGGATGTTCGGGAACGCGGACTTGGGGTCAGACGAACGCGTCATCGCCGCCGCTGCTCATCTGGATCTGGCCTTCATCGACCAGACGACGCACGACTTTGAGCATTTCCTTTTGCTCGGCTTCGACTTCCGACAGGCGCACCGGGCCGCGCGACTCGAGGTCTTCGCGCAGGGTTTCTGCGGCACGCGAGGACATGTTGCGGAAGACCTTGTCGCGCAGCTCCGGCGCTGCCCCCTTGAGCGCCAGCACCAGTGATTCGGACTGGACTTCCTTCAGGACGGCCTGGATACCCGGATCGTCGAGCTTGTTCAGATCGTCGAAGGTGAACATGTTGTCCGTGATCTTTTGCGCGAGGTCGGAGTCGGCTTCGCGGATGTAGTCGAGCACGGTGGTCTCGACCGCGTTGCCGAGCATGTTCAGGATGTCGGCGGCCGACTTCACGCCGCCCAGCGTCGACTTGCGCATGCGCTCGCCGCCGGCCAACACCTTGCTCAGCTCTTCGTTGAGGTCCTTCAGCGCCGACGGCTGGATGCCGTCCAGCGTGGCGATGCGGATCAGCACCTCGTTGCGCTGGCGTTCGGTGAAGAGCTTGAGCACACCGCCGGCCTGGTCAGATTCCAGATGCACCAGGATCGCAGCCACGATCTGCGGGTGTTCGTTGCGCAGCAGTTCGGCCACCGAGCTGGCGTCCATCCACTTCAGGCTTTCGATGCCGCTGACGGCGTTGCCCTGCACGATGCGATCGATGAGCAGCGAGGCCTTGTCGTCACCTAGCGCCTTGCGCAGCACGGTCTTGACGTATTCGTCGGTGTCGCTGACGAGCATGCTTTCGTTGCCCGCGAGCGAGGTGAATTTGTCGAGCACACCTTCGTAGCGCTCGCGTGGCACGGCCTTCATCCTGGCAATCGTTTCGCCCAGGCGCTGGACTTCTTTGGGCGCGAGGTGCTTGAAGACCTCGGAGGCTTCTTCCTCGCCGAGGGACATCAGCAGGATGGCTGCTTCTTCGAGACCGTTGTCGTCCATGGTGCCGGGTTGCGGTTGCGGTTAGAGGGCTATCGCAGGGCTGGGCGGGCAGTGATCAGGCGGCCTGGTCGCCGTTGATCATGCCGCGCACGATGTTTGCCGTCGCTGCCGGGTTGGCTTTGGCGAAGCTGCGTGCGCCGTCGAGTTTTTGGTTGGCCTTGGGTGCTTCGAGTGCAAGGGGTTGATCATTCGGCAGCATCAGGGGGTCGTCGACGACGGCGTCGATCTGCTTTGTTGTGACCACCGGCTTGAGCATCTCTTTGAGCGCCGGGCGAACCATCGTGCTGAAGATGAGCAAGGCCACCAGCGCCAGCGCCAGCGGTGCGGCGGCGGTGCGCAAGAGATCCCCCAACCAGGGCTGCTGCCAGACCGGCGTGGCCTCGGGCGTGGGTTTGCTGTCGACACGGAAAGGCGCGTTGATCACGCGCACGGTGTCACCACGCTCCTTGTTGAAGCCGATGCCTTGTTGGACCAGCGAGTTGATTTTCTCCAACTCTTCGGCCGACAGCGGGGTGCTCGTGGTCTTGCCCTTGGCGTCCGCAGTAACGCGGTGGTTGACCACCACCGCGGCCGACAGGCGCTTGACGGTGCCGGTGGCATTGCGCACCGTGCGCTGGGTCTTGTCGACTTCGAAATTGGTCGTCGTCTCGCGCCTGGCGTTGTTGTTCGCTGCGCCGCCCTGGGCACCTTGCAAGGCCTGCGCGCTGCCGGTGACGGGCGCGGTCGCCGGCACCGGCGGCTGGTTGCTTTGCGCACCGGGCACGCCGCTGGGTGTGGCCGGGCCGGGCTGGGTGGCCTCCATCGTCTGCTGCGATTTCACCGTCGACGGGGCTTCGCCCTGGTTGGGTTTGTACTCTTCGCTGACCAGCATCGACTCCGAAAAGTCGAGCTCGGCGGTGATCGATGCACGCAGGTTTTCGCGCCCGACGACTGGCTCGATGAGCTCGAGCACGCGCCGCTGCAAACCGGCCTCGACCTGATGCAGATACTGCAACTGTTGCGCGTCCAGGCCGGCGCTGCCGCCGCTGTCGGCCTCGGTGAGCAGGGTGCCGCTGCCGTCGGTGACCGAAACCGCCTTCGGGCTCAACTCGGGCACGCTGCGCGAGACCAGGTGCACGATGCCGGCGAGCTGCGCGCGGTCGAGCGTGCGCCCGGGATGCAGGTGCAGGGTCACCGACGCCGAAGGCTTTTGCTGCTCGCGGAAAAACCCGTTCTGCGCCGGCAGCGCGAGGTGCACCTTGGCCGAGGCCACGGCGTCGAGGCCGCCGATGGTGCGCATCAGCTCACCTTCGAGGGCGCGTTTGATCGAGACGTTTTCGCCGGCCTGGGTCTGGCCGAATTTCTGGTTGTCGAGCAGCTCGTAGCCGTCGATCGAACCCTTGGGCAGCTTGGCCGCGCTGAGCTTCATGCGCACTTCGTGAACGCGGTCGGCGCCGATCATGATCGTGCCGCTGCCGTCGGCCAATTTGTACGGCACATTCATCAAGGCGAGCTGGGCCAGGATCGCGCCGTTGTCCTTGTCGCCGAGGTTGGCGTAGAGCACCCGCCAGTCGGGCCGCTGGCCCTGGAGTACGAGCACGATCGCCACCGCAGCCAGCGCAGCCGCGCCGAGCAACAGCGTCACCAGCGGCTTCATCGGCAGCGTGGCGAGCCGGGCGCCGAAGGTGGTGGGTGTGACGACGGTGGCCAGGGGCAGGGCGGATGTGGCTGAAGGGTCCATGGGCGGGCAGGGCCAGAAAATATCGATCGAAGGGCGGCCGCAGCAACACGACCGACGACACCCCCGGCAAGCTTTGGCCAGGCTGTCGCTCGTGGCCATTGTCGGCAGCCGGGTGGCCGAACAACGGCCGAGAAACCGGGCGAAGCGACGCCAGTTCCCGCCACCGGTTTTGCACCCCGCCAACTACAGTGCCGGCCATGGACGTCAAGCTCAAGCCCTTCGACTTTGCGCAGGCCGCGGCGCGTGCCGGCCTGCGTGTCGACGGCCAGCCGCTGCGTCCGCCACAGGCCGTGCAAGGCACCGAAGGCGGTTCCAGTTTCCGCGTCGCGATGAGCGATGCGCTCAAGTCGGTGAGCCAGACGCAGATCGAGGCCACGCGCATGCAGCGCGAAGTGCAGCTCGACAACCCGACCGTCAGCCTTGAAGAAACGATGGTCGCGATGCAGCGCTCGCAGATCGGCTTTCAAGCCGTGCTGCAGGTGCGCAACCGGCTGGTGCAGGCGTACACCGACGTCATGAACATGCAGGTCTGACCGGACCTTTTGCGGTTTGACGGTCGGTCGGTCGGTCGGTTGCGTTGCGGTGCGGTTCGTCCTGTTCGTTCTTGGCGAAGTGGGTCGGGTTTTTGTTGGTGGCTGCCGCCGGCCGGGTGTCGCCCCGGCGGGCGAGTCACTTTCTTTGCTGGTGCAAAGAAAGTAACCCAAGAAAGCACCCGAATACGATTTCGCTCGCTGTTGCCGCTCGCTGCGCTCCGGCTCGCTGTCGGGATGCACATCGCGCGCATGGGCGCGCGACGGACCAGCGATGGTGTCGGCGCAAACAGCCAGGTACCTGCGGACCGCTTCGAGCGTCGAGCTTTGATCCTCAATCTTTGAGCTTTGAGCTTTGAGCGCGCCCATGCGCGCGATTCAAGTCCTGTGCTGCCTCACGGCGCGTAGCGCCCGTGGCCAGCGAGCCAAATCGTATTGAGGTGCTTTCTTTGCTTACTTTCTTTGCACCAGCAAAGAAAGTGAGTCGCCCGCCGGGGCGACACCCGGCCGGCGGCAGCCACCAACAAAAAACCGACCCACTTCGCTAAGAACGAACCGCCGCCTAGGGCTACCGCCAGCGCCACGGCCCGCGCCCGCCCACGCGCACACTGCGCGATCAGTTCCCCAGGTTGACCTTGAGGATCTTGTTGTTGCTGTTGTTGGCGATGCTGTCCTTGTCGCCGCCATTCGTCGTCGCCAGCCACAGGCCGCCGTCGATGCTCGGCTCGACGGTCCGGATGCGGCCGTAGGTGCCGGCGAAGAGCTGCTGCACATTGGTCAACTCGGTGCCGCTGATGACCCAGCGGTAGACCCGCGCGCTGCGCTGGCAGGCGATGTACAGCGAACCACGAACGACGGTGATGCCGCTGCACGAACCGTCGGCGGTGAGGTAGGTCATTTTCGGCGCGATGTAGCCGGCGGTTGCGCAGCCGGTACCGGAGACGCTGGCCGTGCCCTCGCAGTTCGGCCAGCCGTAGTTGCCGCCCTTCTGGATCAGGTTGGTCTCGTCCATCAGGCTGTTGCCAAACTCCTGTTGCCACAGGCGGCCCTGGGCGTCGAAGGCCAGGCCCTGCGGATTGCGGTGGCCATAACTCCAGACATAACTGGCGAACGGGTTATCGGCGGGGCGGCTGCCATCGGGGTTCAGGCGCAGGATCTTGCCCGTCAAGGTACTGAGGTTTTGTGCCGAACCGCCGTTCTGCGCGTCACCGGTGGCGACATACAACTTGCCGTCGGGGCCGTATCGCAGTCGGCCGCCGTTGTGGTACGCGTTGCGGCCGATGCCGGGGAGCAGCACCTGCAGTGTCGCCAGGTCGAGTGCGCCGGCCTTGTACTGCACACGCACGACGCGGTTGTCGGTGGCGGTGGAGTGGTAGACGTACAACCAGGGGTCGGTGGCGGGGAAGTTCGGCGACACCGCGATGCCCATCATGCCGCCTTCGGCATTCGTGCCCTGCGCGCCGGGCAGCGTACCCAGGCTGGTCTTGACGCCGGTGGCCGGGTTCAGGCGCACGATGTCGAGCACGTCACGTCGGCTGTAGAGCACCGTGCCATCGGGCAGCGCAGCAAGTCCCCAGGGGATGTCGGTATCGGTGGCAACCTGGGTCACCGCGCAGACCACGTTGGCGCATGCGCCACCCGTCGTCAGTGACAGGCTCAGGCTTGCCGCCGAGTTGTTGCCCACGGCGTCGCGTGCGACCACCCTGTAAGAATAGGTGGTATTCGGCGCCAGGCCGCTGTCGGTGAAGGCCAGCGACGGCGTGCCGCCGACTTTCACGCTGCTGCCGTTGCGGTAGATGTCGTAGCCGGTGACGGCGACGTTGTCGGTGGCTGCGCTCCAGGTCAGGTAGGCGCTGGTGCCAGCGACCGTGCCTTGCAGGTTGGTCGGAGCGGTGGGTGCGGTGGTGTCGGTCTGGCACTGCGGGATCTGGATCGTCAGGATCGGGCTTGCCTGCGAGACATTGCCCGCCGCGTCGCGGCCGTTCACATACAGGCCCCAGCTGGCGCCGGGCGTCAGCGTCAACAACACCGACCGCGTGCTGCCGTTGACCGATGTCATCTGCTGGCCATCGTGGTAGATGTCGTAGCCGGTGACGCCGACATTGTCGGTCGACGCCGCCCACGACAGCGTCACCGAGCGGCAAGCCAGGCCGCTGGTGAGCAAGCCGCTCGGCGGTGTCGGCGGCTGCGTATCGGCCGGCGGCGGGGGCGGGGGCGGGGGTGGTGAGTCGGCCTTGAGCAGCAGCAGGCCGTCGCGCGGTGCCAGCGTCACTGTCGTCACGACGGCGCCAGTGTTGACGGTCGGCGCCTGCGTACCGGCCAGGCGCTTGTAGCCGGCCGGCAGGGTGATCGTCGCACTCGCGGTTTTGCTCGGATTCACGAGCACCAGGCCGTTGCTGTAGGCCCGGCTCCAGATGCCCGACGGCGTGGCGGTGGTCGGTGGCAGCGCCGCGGCGGTGCCGATCGGCACGGAGAATTCGTCCATCCACGGTGCTGGCTGCGGGCCGTCGGTGGCGGTGAGCGAAAAGTAGCCGTCTTCAAGCATCGAGGTGGCGAGCGCAAATCGCATCGTGCGGTAGTCGGCCGATGCGACAGCGGCATTGAAGATCACCGCCTTGGGGGCCACCGTATTGGCCAGCGCTGCGCGGTACTGGGCCATCATGGCCGGCCAGCCACCCCAGGTCTCGGTCGACCAGCTGCGCCCGATCAGCGAATTCAGGTAGGACCCATGCGTCTTGCCGGCCATCTCCGGGCGCGCCTGCCACTGCGTTGAAACGTTGGCGATGACTTTCAGGTTCGGGTGCAGCACGCGCAGTGCGTCCCAATAGGCCACATGCCCGACGAGCTGGGCGGTCTGCACGCTGGCATCGGTCCAGGCCTGGTTCGCGCCGATGCGTTTCCAGTCGGCGTCCAGCCCCTGCGGGGAGACCGGGTTGGAAAAGACATAGTCGATCGCCGGCGCGGCCTTGAAGAATGTCGTCGAGTCGAAGCTCGCCTTGAACTGCGGGAACCGTTTGCCACTCGCGTCGGGCGCGGTGAAGGTGGTGATGTTGGTGTCGAAGAGCCCAGCCGTGCCTTGCCAGGAAACACGTGCGCCGGCGGCCGTCTTCAACCACCAGTTGCTGGCCGTGGTCGGTGTCGCCAAGGGCAGGAGCGAGTCGCTGACCTGGTGCGTGCTAGTCATCTGCGCAACTTGCAGGCCGGCATTTTTATTCTTGAGCGCCGCGACCGCCGCGGCCACCGTGGCCGGTGTGGCCGTCTGCGGCATCGCCAGCAGCGCGACGTTGAAGCGTGCGACATGGTCCTGCTGCGCAGGCGTGGTGTAGTTGGACCAGGCCAGGATCGCGACCTTCGGTGTCGCCGCCCCAAGCGCCTTGCCTGACTCACGCGGCAAGGCAGCGGCGGCAACCGCGCCGGGTTCATCGATCGCCATCCGGATCGCATCCGAGGGAATGCCGGTGCCATCGATGCCGCCGCTTGCGTCGGCGGTCGCTGCCGGGCCGGTGGGTGATGTGGTGGCGGCAGTCGCGGTTTCGGGTTGCCCGCCCCCGCCGCAAGCGGTCAGCAAGGCCAGCGCGAGGGTACCCAGCGTCAGATCAAAGGAGCGGAACGTGCGGCTTGTATTCATGGTGGTCGCTGGGCGGGCAGTGGTGCAGAAGGTCGCGAGTGTTGTGCCCCAGCGGACCCGCGTGTTACCAAAACTGTTCCCGGCTTTCACCACCGCCCCGCTGCGCTGCGACGCGCCGCGGTTCGTCTTGTAACCAGGTTAACTTGTGTTGATTTCGCGGCTAACAGACCAACGTTACAGGGGCATTGCGCTGGTGTTGCGCTGATGTGTCCCGGGCGCTGTTCTGGCCCGCGCCGGCCCCGCGCCGGCGTGGTTGCGCTCAGCAACGCGGGTAGGCCGAGAGCTCGCCGGCGGGCGAACACAGCTTGGCCCGGCCGAGCCGGGTCAGGCTCACGCGCAGCTGCTCGCCGCGTGCCGATTGCAGCAAGGCATGGCCTTGGCTGACGGCGCTGTTGGCGCTGCCACTGCCTTCGGGGTCGAAGCGCACGTCCGCCGCCTCGACGAGCAGCACTCCGGGGTGGTCGGCCGCGCCGGTGGCCCTGACGATGCACTGCTGGGCGACGGCGCAGTCGCAGCCGCTGGTGGTCGTCATCGCCCAGCACCAGTTTGCAGCGGTCTTGAAGTGCAGGTGCAGCGGCAGGCCTCGCCGGGCCGCTTCGTGGCGCGCCTCGGCAAGGTCCGCGGCGAGCATCTCTGCAGCGGCCTTGAGGCGCTGGCGGGCGATGGTGGCACTCAGCGACGGCAGTGCGAGTGATGCGAGCACGGCGACGATCGCCAGGCCGATCATCATCTCGAGCAGCGTAAATCCACGCCGCGGCTTGTTCTGGTCGCTGCTGCTCATGGCGCCCCGTGGCCTGGCCTCTCAGCGATTCCAGCAGCGCAGGCTGGGGCCGTAGACGGCGACGCCATCGGTCACGCTGAGCGTCAGGTCACCACAGCCGCTGTCACGCTGGCCAGCGTCGGCCGCGCGTGCCCGCGCGATGAAATTGTCGGCGTGCGCGGCAGCCAGGCTGATGCCGTAGTGGCCCTGATCGCTGAGGTTGCGGCTGGCGCTGCCCAGGGCTGCCAGGCGCAGCGCGTAGCTGCCATGCTGGGCGCGAAAGCGTTCCTGCTCGGCGTGCACGCGGGTCAACGCAGCGACCGCATCGGCGCGCCGCGCCTTGGCGATCTGCGCTTGATAGGAAGGCAGCGCCATCGACGCGAGCACCGCGACGATGGCCAGCACGACCGTCAGGTCGACCAGGGTCAGGCCACGCTGGGCCGCGATGTGCATGGCTTGAGCGGCGTGGCTTCAGCCCAGCGACAGCAGGCGCTGGCGTTTCTGGGTCTGGTCGATATACCGCTGCAGCGCACGCTGTGCGGCGCCGTCGATCTGCGCCCATTCGCAGCCCAGGCGCACGCCCAGGCCGGCGGTCACCGAGCTGACGTGCATCAGCTGCAGCGCGGCGGTAAAACGGGTATCGGCGTCGAGTTCGATGCGCACACTGTCCAGCCGCATGCCGGGTTCGATCAGCGGCACGTCGGCGGGCAGGAACAGCGCGCAGCCGCCGATGCTCACGTCGAGCACGCGCAAGCCCAGACTCATGTCAGGGATCGAAGGGTGGCGCAGTCGCGCTGTCGGCGCGTGGCGCTCGTTGGTGCGCACCCGGTAAGCGGTGCGGCGCTGGAAACGCAGCATCGCGCGCGGCAGCGCACATTGCAGCGCGCAGGCCCGCGCGCCGCGCACCAGCAACATGCCGAGCAGGTCGAACTGGAGCTTGACGCTGTCGAGGTAGGCCACCGCCACCGCTTCGTCAGCCTGCACAAAACGCTGCAGCGCCGGGTGGCCTTCGTCAGCGCTGAAGCTGATGCGGCTCTGCACGTCGTCGATCGACCACAGCGTGGCCGACATCGCGGCGCCGTCCGGTGCGTTCAGATTGACCGGCACGCTGCCGTTGCGCAACTGGCGCAGCAGCGTGGCAATCTCGGTGCCGTTGCTGACGCGGAACGGCCCCCAAGGGTCGCTGCCGTCGGCGGCGGCGCTGCTGTCCAGGCTGGCCGGTTGGGTCTCTTGGAACATCGTGGCGCCCGGCCTGCGCTCTTAATGCAGGGTCTTCGGCTTGCCGGCCATCATCTGGTCGATGTCGGCAAGCCAGGGTTCGGCGAGGTGGCGGATCTCGGCGTCGTTGACCAGGATGCGCTGCATGATCCGCGACTTCGCACGCGAGGTGTCGTTGTCCAGATGGCCGTCACGCACCGCGTTTTTCAGCTGGCTGATGAGCAGCACGCAGGCACCTTCGAGCTTGACCACCTGGTCCCAATCCCCAATGCGCGCGGCGGCGAGCATGTCGGCGCTGGCACGTTCGATGGCCTCGTAGTACGTCAGGAGTTCGGTTTGCATCGAAGGGCCTGTGTCCAGGTGGGTGTTGTTGGAGGGCTCGGTCACGAGATCAGGGCCGGTGCGGTGGCCGGGCCGATCGATTTCCAGGCCTCGCGCAGCGGCTGCAGCAAGGTCGCCGCTTCGTTGAGCGCGCTTTCGTCGTTTTTCAGGTTCGCGCGGGTCAGGCGCATCGAGACGTAGGCGTAGAGGTCGTGCAGGTCGTGGGCCAGCGCACCACCGGCTTGCAGGTCGAGGGCACCGCGCAGGCCTTCGTCGACGAGGCTCACGGCGCGCCCGATCGCGCGGCCTTTGGCGGCCATGTCGCCACAACGCATTGCACCGCGGGCAACCGCGATCGACTCGAAGAAGCCGTCGAACAACATCGACACCAGGGTGTGGGGGTCGGCATCGGTGATGCGGGTTTCGACGCCGGTGCGCACATAGGCATTCACCGGCCCGCGGGAGGCGGGGGCAGAGCTGAACGGGCTGGAGAACATGGTGTGGTCGGCTCGAGGAGGTTTCAGCCTGCGCTGGATACCTCTGATTTCGACCAACCGCGCCCTGATCTTTAGCGCCGAGAAGCCCGTTGATGACGGCTTCGTATCCGATCGTTGCATGCGGCCGGTGCGGTGCATGCCGACAGGCGATCAGCGCCCGCTTCAGTTGTTGGATTTGTAGAAGTTCGCCAGCGCCGTCATCTGCTGCGACACATAGCTGTTCAGCGCGTTGGCGCGCGACATCGTTTCGTCCAGCGACTGGTACTGCGCGCGCAGCCTTTTTTCAACCATCGAGACACGCTGTTCCATGCGCTCCTGGTCACGCTGGTTGGCGCTGATGCGGTCCTTGATCGACTTGTTGCGCGACGGCAAGGTGCCGGTGGCCTCGAGCAGGCCATCGGCCCAGGTCTTGAAGCGGGTCGCGGCGCCGGTCAACATCGGCTGGCCGTCGGTGTTGCGGCTGAATGCCGACGCAACATCGGGCAGTTTGGTCAGCGCCGCATCCAGTCGGGTCGCGTTGACGGTGACGGTGCCGTCCTTTTGCATCTCCAGCCCCAAGCTGCTCAGGGTCTGGAATTCTGCCGATGCGAGGCTCGTGCCGGCGAGCAGGTTGCGCAGCTGCGACTGCAGGCTGACGACGCTGCTGTCGCCTTGGAACAAACCCGCCTGCTTGGTCTCGGCGTTGTAGCCGGTCTGGCCGGCGAGGAATTTGGCGACGCCGTTGAAGGCGCCGGCGAAGCGGTTGACGAGCTGCTTCACCGACTCGGTGTTTTTCGAAACCGTCAACGTCACCGCCGAGGTCGAAGGTTTGCTGAGTTTGATCGACAGGCCTTCAACGACGCCATCGAAGGTGTCGGTGGCCGAACGTACATCGATGCCGTTGATCGTTGCACGCGCGTCAACGGCCGCACTTGCGCGGTTGATCTGGATCGCACCGTTCTGGGGGTCGTAGGCCAGGCGCGACAGCCCGGCCGGGTCGGCATTCATCAGGTCGTCGTCGGCAGCGCTGAGTCGAAAGCCGTTCTCAAGCCCGGTGGCGGTCGAGCGGATCGTCAGGCGCACGCCGGTGGTGTCGGTGATCAGCGCGGCGCTGACCCCGGCATTGGTGGCATTGATCTTGTCGCGCAGCGTGGCCAGGGTGTCGGTGGCGCCGATCGTGATCGGCACATCCACCGAACCGGTCTTCGGCGTGAAGCCGGTCAGCGCGTCGTTCCAGGCGCCCAGGCGCAGGGTCAGGGTGCCGCTGCCGACGAGGTCGGTGCTGGCCTGGAACTGTGTGGCGCTGCTGGCCAGGGTCTGCCCGGCGGCGAGCGAAGTTGCGATCACCGAGTAACTGCCGGCTGCCGGCACCGTGGTGCTCAAGATCGTCGCACCGGCGACCGTCGCATCGCTTGAGGCGGCGCCCATGACCGTGAATGCTTCGGGTTTGGCCAACGCACCGGCAGCGTCGCGCAGCGCAGAGAACAGGCTTTGCAGCTGACCCATGCCCGAGAGCTGGGTCTGCATCCGCGTGGCGCTGGCTTGCAGGGTCTGGATCGGGCGCCGCTCCAACGCCACCAGCTGGGTGACGATCGAGTTGACGTCCAGGCCACTGCCGACGCCGGGTGAAGAAAGTCCAGTGCTTGTGGCCATGTTTTAACGCGCGTGAAAAGTGCCCCAAGACCGGCTGAAAGCCGGTCGTCCCCCGCGGGGATCAAGCAAAGTGGCAGAGCCACATTTGCTTGAGCGACGCGGCCTTGGCGGTATCCGTGGATATCGGCAGGGCCGGGCCGGAGCTTGAATCGGCGGCGTGAGATCAGTTGCGCAGCAGTTGCAGCACCTGCTGCGGCAACTGGTTGGCCTGCGCGACCATCGCGTTGGCAGCCTGCTGCAAGACCTGGGCGCGCGACATCGCGGCGGTTTCCTTGGCGAAGTCGGCATCCAGGATGCGGCTGCGTGAAGCCGACAGGTTTTCGCTCGTCGTCTCCAAGTTTTCGATCGTCGCCTGGAAGCGGTTTTGCACTGCGCCAAGATCAGCGCGGCCGCTGTTGACCTGCGACAGCGCGGCATCGATCACCGACAACGCGGCGCTGGCGCCGGCAAAGGTCGACAGGTCGACTGCGGCGACGGCGGCGAACGTGCTGTTGTTCACTCCCGCGGCCGTGAAGACGCTGGCGTCGGCGCCGGCAGTCGCAATCGCACCCTTGGTGCTGGAGAGTTCGACGGTGCCGGACTTGACCGCGGAGATCTGGCCACCTTCGGTCAGCACGACGCCGCCAAAACTGATCGAGTCGTTGCCGCCGGTGGCGTTGGCGAAGTTCTCGAGCTTGATATTGCGCCCGTCGGTGGTCGTCAGGGTGATGTCGTTCTTGGCCGACGTGCTGGTAAACGTCGCGGTCACGCCGGTGGTGGCGGCGACACCGTTGATGGCCGAAACGAGGTTGCTCAAGTCGTTTTTGTCGGCCACCGTGGTCGACACCGCCTGGCCGTTGAGGTTGAAAGTCAGCGCGCCAGCGGCGGTGAGCAGGTTCAGCGTGGTGCTGTTGGTCGCGGTTGCGTTGACGCCGATACCCGAGGCACCGATGTTGATCGCACTCGCGATCACATCGGCGCCGGCATTCGCGGCGTACGAAATCGGGCTCGTGCTGCCGGCGCTGGTGCTGATGGTGAGGTCGGTTTCGGCGCCGATGCCGTTGTTGACGGTGGCGGCGGCGGCCGTCACGACATTGCCGGTCACGCTGCCGTCGGCCGCCAGCGAGTGCCGGCCGAGCGAGGAACTGCGCGCATCGAGGATGCCTGCCACGACGATGGTCTGCCCGGCGTTGGCACCGACTTGGAAGGCCTGCGACGCAAAAGAACCGTCGAGCAGCTTGATGCCGTTGAATTCTGATTGGGTGCCCACGCGCTGGATCTCGGCCACCAGCGCCGAGACCTCGGCCTGCAGCGCGGCGCGGTCGCTGGCGCTGTTGGTCGCGTTGGCCGACTGCACTGCCAACTCGCGGATGCGCTGCAGGTTGGCGGCGGCGCTGCCCAGCGCGCCCTCGGCGGTTTGCGCCAGGGAGATCGCGTCATTGGCGTTTCGCGCGGCCTGGTTGATGCCGCGGATCTGCGTCGTCATGCGCTCGCTGATCGCCAGCCCGGCGGCGTCGTCCTTGGCGCTGTTGATGCGCAGGCCCGACGACAGCCGGTTGATCGCGGTGGAGAGATCGTTCTGCACACGGTTGGCGTTGCGCTGCGCCGTCATCGTGGAGATGTTGGTATTGATCGTCTGAGCCATGAGCAGCCACTCCTAAAAGAATCGGTCGAGACCCGGCAGTCGTGCCGGCTTCGCGAGGTGGCGCCGTGCGGGCACCGACCTATTTGCGTCAACAGATTCTTGAGCCACCAGCGCGTGATCGATCGCCGGAAATGCGGCACCACAACCGGCCAGATCCAACAAAAACGCCGCCGGGGATACCGGCGGCGGGGGCTGCGGCCGGCGCGTCGCCGGTCCGAGAGTGCGGTGCGACTTAACGCAGCAGCTGCAGCACCTGCTGCGGCATCTGGTTGGCCTGCGCGATCATCGCGGTGGCCGCTTGTTGCAGCACCTGGGCACGCGACATCGCAGCCGTTTCGTGGGCGAAGTCGGCGTCCAGGATGCGGCTGCGCGAAGCCGACAGGTTCTCGGTTGCATTCTCGATATTCGAGATCGTCGATGCAAACCGGTTCTGCACCGCGCCGAGGTCGGCACGACCGCTGTTGATCTGCTGGAGGGCAGCGTCGATGGTGCTCAAGGCAGCCGTCGCGCCACTCACCGAAGACAGGTCAAGCGCGGCGACGGCGGCGAAGCTGCTGTTGCTGACCGCGGCTGCGAACACGTCGGTGTTGGCCCCGGCGGTGGCGATCGGGCCCTTGGTGCTGGTCAATGCCACCGTACCGGTCTTGATCGCCGCAACGGTGCCGCCTTCGGTCAGCGTGGTGCCGCCGAAGCTTGCCGTCTGGTTGCCGGCGGTCGAGTTGGCAAACGTACCCAGGCCGATGTTGCGGCCGTCGGTGGTGCCCAGCGTGATCGAGCCTTTCGACGCGCTGCTCGTGAAGGTCGCGGTGACGCCGGTCGTTGCGGCAACACCGTTGATCGCCGATACCAGGTTGCTCAGGTCGTTCTGGTCAGCAACTGCCGCCGAGACGTTCTGACCATTGAGAACGAAGCTCACCGTGCCGGCTGCCGACAGCGACGAAATCGTGGTGCTGTTGCTGGCGACGGCGTTGATGCCGATGCCCGAAGCGGCAGTGTTGATCGCCGTGGCGATCGCGTCGGCGCCCGAACTCACGGCGTACGAGATCGCGCTCGTCGAGCCGGCGCTCGTGGTCAGCGTCAGGTCGGTCTCGACGGCGACACCGTTGACCGTGGAGCTGCCGCCAGTGACGGTACCGACCACGGTGCCTGCGCTGCCCAGGGAATGGCTGCCCAGCGACGAGCTGCGGGCATCGGTGATCGAAGCCACCGTGATGGTCTGCCCCGAATTGGCGCCGACCTGGAAAGCCTGCGAAGCGAACGAACCGTCGAGCAGCTTGATGCCGTTGAACTCGGTTTGCGAGCCGACGCGCTGGATCTCGGCGACCAGGGCCGAGGCCTCGGCCTGCAACGCAGCACGGTCGGTTGCGCTGTTGCTGGCGTTGGCGGATTGCACCGCCAGTTCGCGAACCCGCTGCAGGTTGCCGCTGACGCTGCTGAGCGCGCCCTCGGCGGTCTGGGCCAGCGAGATGGCGTCGTTCGAATTGCGAGCCGCGACGGTCAGGCCGCGAATCTGGGTCGTGAAGCGCTCGCTGATCGCGAGGCCGGCGGCGTCGTCCTTGGCGCTGTTGATGCGCAAGCCCGAAGACAACCGGCCGATGGCGGTGGAAAGATCATTCTGCACGCGGTTGGCATTGCGTTGGGCCGTCAGCGTGGAGATGTTCGTATTGATGGTTTGAGCCATGGTTTGAAAACTCCGTTACAGGTGAAAAGACCCGGCGCCTCCTTGAGGCTTTGACCGGCCCTGCCCACCGTTGCCGATGGGCCCCGGGGACAAGATTCCTGCACCCGTTGGTTGCCTTATCGGTCAAGCCCTTTGCAGACTTTAGGACTCGTGTCAAGCAACGCTCGGCGACAACTTGTGCGGCCGCTGCCGCGCCCCTGTAGGAATTTGCCTGACAAGGGTTGCGGCGCTGCGCCGACTCAAGCCACGCAGATGCGCTGATATCGCCCGTCTATTCGCTTGCCTACAGTTCGTTTCACACCGAACCCCATTGCCAACCCAGGAACAAGCCATGAAATCAGAACAAGTTCTCGCCGAGATCCGTGAAGCCAACCTGTCGTACCTGATGCTGGCGCAGAGCCTGATCCGCAGCGACCGCGACCAGGCTCTGTTCCGCCTCGGCGTGAGCGAAGACACCGCCAGCCTGATCGGCGCGTTGACCCCGTCGCAGATGATGAAGATCGCCGGTGGCAACACGCTGCTGTGCCGCTTCCGCATGGACGACGACCTCGTCTGGAGCCTGCTCACCAGCCACGGCAAGGGTGCTGCCAACGACAGCGTCAACCGCCTGCACGCGAGCATCCTGATGGCCGGCCGCCATCAAGAAGCCGCCTGAAAAACAAAACCATCCCGCCAGGAGAGATTCAGCCAATGGCCCGCAACAAAAGCATCCTCACCGAAGCCCGCCAGATCGAACGCGCGGTGGCCTTGATCCATCTTGGCGCCCGACTGCAGGTGTTGGAGAGCGAAACCGACCTCAGCTACGAGCGCCTGCTGCGTTTGTACAAAGAGGTCTCCGGCCACAGCCCGAGCAAGGGCCAGCTGCCGTTTTCGACCGACTGGTTCATGACCTGGCAGCCCAATATCCACGCCAGCCTGTTCCTCAATATCCACGAGTACCTGAACAAGGTTGCCGAGCTGGACGAGATCGACACCGTGATCAAGGCCTACCAGCTCTACCTGGAGCAGACCCAGGCCCAGGCGCTGGACCCGATGTTGTCGGTGACGCGCGCCTGGCGGCTGGTCAAGTTTGTCGACAACGGCATGCTGACGATGACCAAATGTTCAAAGTGCGGTGGACACTTCGTGACCCACCCGCACGAGATCGCGCGCCACTATCTCTGTGGCCTGTGCAACCCACCGGCGCGTGCCGGCAAGGGCAAGGCCGGCGGCTCGCTGCGCATCCCGTCGCAAGCCGAACGCGATGCGCGTGAGCAATTGCACACCCTGGCGCATTGATCGGGCGATCTCGACTCAAGTCACGCGGCCGGCCTGTCGACACCACAAAGGTCGCGACGATTTTCTTGCTTGTCTCCTCCTGGCACAGTCCGCTGTGTCTTCAGCGGGCCCTCACGGGCCCGCTTTTTTTGCCTGGCCTGCTGGTCCTGCCGCTTTGTTTCGCTCGCCCGAGCTGACCTGAGTTTGTGTCGGTGTTCCGGCGCTGCTGCTCAGGCGTCGACCGGGATACTGCGCGGCCGTGATGCGCCGCCACCCATGTCCTTGAACCCCCGTGCGCTGGCCAACCCAGCTGACCCGGCCGCCGCGTACAGCGCCTGGCGCTGGCCGCTGCCGGCGCTGGTCGCATGGGCCGGTGCCTGGTTTTGTCACGCCGGCTTGATCGCACTGGCGCTCGACCCGATCGCTGCGTTTTCGCTATGCGCGCTGCTGCCGGCGCTGTTGGCAACGCGGCTGCAGGGCAGCTGGCGCCGAGGCATCGTGGTCGCCGGTTTCCCGCTGTCGGCTTTGGCGCTCGGGGTGACCTTGAGTCTGCCGGCCTGGGCCTGGCTGCTGCCACTCGTCGCCCTGTTGCTGGTCTACCCGCTGCAGGCCTGGCGCGATGCACCGATCTTCCCGACGCCGCCGGCAGCCTTGCGCGGCCTGGCCGCAGCGATCGACGGCCTGCCCACGACACCGCGGCTGCTGGATGCCGGTTGTGGCCTCGGGCATGGCCTGGCGGCGCTGCGCAGCGAGTGGCCGGCAGCGCGCATCGAAGGCCTCGAACGCAGCGGGATGATGGCCTTTTTCACCCGCCTGCGCTGCCCTTGGGCGCAGGTGCGGCGTGCCGATATGTGGGCCGCGTCGTGGCGCGACCAGGACCTGGTTTATCTCTTCCAGCGCCCCGAGAGCATGGCCCGCGCCTGGGACAAGGCTTGCGCCGAGATGGCGCCTGGCGGCTGGCTGGTGAGCCTGGAGTTTGTGGTCCCGGGTGTCACGCCCGATGTGGTGCTGACGACTGGCTTGCCCCGAGGCGGCAAGCCGGTGTGGGCCTATCGCGTGTCATGCCCGTCGCAAGCCGCTGTGCCGCAATCGCGACTCAACCAGCGCGGCCGCGCGCCGATAAAGGTCTGAGGGCGGACTGATTGCGGGCGGCTGCACGGGCGCAGCCCACCGCCGCCAGCAGACCTTCGCCAACCGCCCGGCGAGTTCAGCCCATTTTGGTACCCCAGGCACTTCAAGCACTTCAAGCACAGCAGCGCACACCATGTTTGTCCTGATCGGCTGGGCCATTGCGATGGTCTGCATCTTTGGCGTGTACATCGCACACGGCGGCAATATCGGCGTCGTGCTGAAGGCCTTGCCGTTCGAGATGACGACGATCCTCGGTGCCGCGCTCGGTGCCTTCTTGGTCAACAACCAGATGAAGGTCGTGAAGGCCTCGATCGCCGGCATCGGCCAGTGTTTCAAGGGCAGCAAATACAACAAGGCGCGCTACATGGAGCTGATGGCGCTGCTCTACGACATCCTGCAAAAGGCGCGCAAAGAAGGCCTGATGTCGATCGAGAAGGACGTCGAAGATCCGCACAACTCGCCGCTGTTCCAGAAGTACCCCACCGTCGGTGGTGACCACCATGTCTCGGAGTTCATCACCGACTATCTGCGCATGATGGTCTCGGGCAACCTCAATGCACACGAGATCGAGTCGCTGATGGACAGCGAGATCGAAACCCACCACGCCGAAGCGCACGCGCCGGTAGCCGCGATCGCGCGCCTGGCTGGTGGCCTGCCGGCGTTTGGCATCGTCGCTGCGGTGCTCGGGGTGGTCAATACGATGGGCTCGGTCGGCCAGCCGCCGGCGGTGCTCGGCGGCATGATCGGCTCGGCGCTCGTCGGCACCTTCCTCGGCATCTTGCTGGCCTATGGTTTTGTCGAGCCGCTGGGCGGCCTGCTCGAGCAGAAGGTCGAAGAAGCCGGCAAGGAATTGCAGTGCATCAAGACCACGCTGCTGGCCAGCATGCAGGGTTACGCGCCGCAGGTCGCGATCGAGTTCGGCCGCAAGGTGCTGTATTCGCCCGACCGGCCGACCTTCGCCGAGCTCGAGAGCCACGTCAAAGGTAAGAAGTAATGGCCGGCGACGCGAAGAAACTCCAGCCGATCATCGTCAAGAAGGTCAAGAAGGGCGGCCATGCGGTGCATGGCGGCGCCTGGAAGATCGCCTATGCCGACTTCGTGACCGCGATGATGGCCTTCTTCCTGCTGATGTGGCTGCTCGGCTCGACCACCGAAGGCGACAAGAAGGGCATCGCCGACTACTTCAATGCGCCGCTGAAGGTGGCGATGGGCGGCGGCTCGGGGGCCGGTGACGCCTCGCACGTGGTCAAGGGTGGCGGGCAGGACTTGAGCCGCGCCACCGGCCAGGTCAAACGCGGCGACAAGGAGGCCAAGCGCGACACCGTCAATCTGCACCAGCTCAAGGAGCAGCAGCAGCGTGCCGAGATCGCGCGTCTGGAAGAGTTGAAAGAGCAGGTCGAGCGCAAGATCGACAGCAACCCGCGGCTGGAGGCGATGAAGTCGCAGATCCTGCTCGAGATGACGCCAGAGGGCCTGCGCATCCAGATCGTCGATGCGCAGAACCGGCCGATGTTCGACAGCGGCAGCGCCGTGGTGCAGCTGCATATGCGCGAGCTGCTGCGCGAGATCGGCGGGGTCCTCGTCCAGGTGCCCAACCGGCTCACGCTGGAGGGCCACACCGACGCCCAGGCCTTTGGTGCTGGCGACAGCGCGTATGGCAACTGGGAGCTGTCGGCCGACCGCGCCAACGCGTCGCGGCGCGAGCTGATGAGCGGCGGCCTGGCCGACAAACGCGTATTGCGTGTCCAGGGCTTGGCGGCGAGCCAGCCGCTGGACCCGAAGGACCCGGCGGCCGCCAGCAACCGGCGCATCAGCATCGTCGTGATGAACCGCGAGACCGAGGACCGCATCTTCCGCCGCCCGCCTGAATCAGCCGCGTTGGCAGAGCCGGTGACGCCGGCCGCACCCGTATCGGCAATGCTGCCGCCAACGACCTTCAGCCCGGTGGCCGGGGGCCGATAAGTTCTGAAGGCAGGGCCGCAGGCACGCAACCATGCAAGCACGCAGGGCATCAAGCACAGCCACAAGCCCGACCCATCGACGCCTGCACCCAGGTCCGCTTCGCCGCACCACCGAAAGACCGACATGAGTATCAATACCGAACTGAAATTCCTCGTCGTCGACGACTTTTCGACGATGCGCCGCATCGTGCGCGGGCTGCTCAAGGAGATGGGCTGCAACAACGCCGAAGAGGCCGAGGACGGCGCCGTTGCCCTGGCCATGCTCAAGGCGCAGAAGTTCGACTTCGTCGTCTCCGACATCAATATGCCCAACATGAACGGCTTCGACCTGCTCAAGGCGGTCAAGGCCGACGACACGCTCAAACATCTGCCGGTGCTGATGGTCACCGCCGAGGCGCGCAAGGAGGACATCGTGATGGCCGCGCAGATCGGTGCTGCTGGCTACATCGTCAAGCCGTTCACCAAAGCGACGCTGGAAGAAAAAGTCCAGAAGATCATGCAAAAACTCGCTGTTGCGGCTTGAGCCGAGGGCAACAAGATGATCATGGATTCAGCCCAGACCCTTGCGCAGCCGGCCATGAAGGAGGCCTCGCCGACCGAGGTCTTCATCCAGGTCGGCACGATCACGCGCCTGCTGCACGACACCTTGTCGCAACTGGGCGTGATGCCCAGCTGAAGAAGGCCGCCGACGGCTTGCCCGATGCACGCAGCCGCCTGAACTACATCGCCGAGAAGACCGCGTCGGCCGCTGACAAGGTGCTCAACTCGGTCGACCTGGCCAAGCTCGAACACCAGCGCATCAGCGCGCAGACACGCGCGCTGGCCAAGCGCCTGGCCGACGACCCGGTGCGTGCGGTGGCCAGCGGCGCGCTGCTCAACTTCGTCGGTGATGTCGACGCCGCCACCGAGCGCATCGACCAGCACCTGACCGACATCCTGCTGGGGCAGGATTTCCACGATCTCACCGGCCAGGTCGTGGCCAAGGTGGTCTCGCTGGCCAACGACCTCGAAGGCAGTTTGCTCAAGCTGCTGATGCAGGTTATCCCACCCGACCAAGTGCACAAGGTCGAGCAGGCGATGGTGCTCAGCGGGCCGCAGATGAACCCCGAAGGCCGCTCCGACGTGGTCGCCAACCAGGAACAGGTCGACGACCTGCTGGCCAGCCTGGGTTTCTGATCTATTTGCAGCAGCGGTAGAGCAACCCGACGCTGACCGAAGGCGCGGTTGCTTTCGCGCTCAGCGGGCTGGCCGCAGCCGGGCCGAGCAGGGTCGATACGCTGGCGCTGGCAAAAGCGACCCAATGGCTGTCGAGCCCGGTCGACATATTGACCCCGACAGCCGCCGAGCGCAGCCCGGCGCCGGGCCGGTAGGCCGCGATGCCGGTGCGCGCTGACTGCTCATCGGTGATGCCGAAGTAGGTGCGCATGTAGAGGCCATCAGCGGCCTGCAGGCCCACGCCGACCGACCACTCGCTGCGCGCGCCGAAGGGTTGGCGGTAGGCCAGGTCGAGCCCGGCCAGCGCACCGCCCTGCTTGCCCAGCAGGTCGTGGCTGAGATAAGCACCGGCCTGCCAGTGGCGGCTCCAGGTGTGGGTGGCGTACACACGGCCGCGGACAGTGCGCTCGATATCGGGCAGGCCTGCCAGCCGCAACGATGACGAAGCGCGCCGCCCGGAATCGACGCGCAGCCCGGCACCAACACGCCAGCGATCGGCGCGCAGCAACTCGGCCGTGGCGCCTGGCCCGGCGACTTCGGCCGCCACATCGCCACCGATGCCGGCGCGTGAGGTGCTGATGCGAAACCGCCCCCATTGGTAGGCCGCCACCGGCCGTGCCTTGAGCGAATTGCGGTCCGACCCTGGGTACTCGGCGGCCGAGATCAGGACCAGGCCGATCACATAACTCGTGCTGTTGCCGTTGGCCGCCGAAGCCGACGCCGCCGCTGAAGGCAAAGGTGCGGCGTCGGCCGGTGGCGCCGACGCGCTGCTGGCCGGCGCCAAGGGCTGCGCGCCGGCAACATCGGCCAGCAGCACCAGCAGCGCCGCGACGCAGCGCAGTGGGGGGCAGATCGATTGCGATTGGGGCCGGGGCATATGCACCAGCATCGCCGATCCCGCTGAAGCCGTGATGAAGTCCCGCTGCGCGACGGGGCCGGATTCAACGGGCAGCGTGTAAGAACAGTCGCTTTTGGCCCGCTTATCGGCCTCAAGTTCGGGCCCGGCCCCGGCACCATCCGGCAGCAACTTTGCATTGCCTAGAGAGCGCTGAAGCCCCGATGGCCGAGCAAGAGTCCGCCCAGGACCGCACCCTACCCGCCAGCGAACGCAAGATCACCAAGGCCCGTGAAGAAGGCCAGGTGGCGCGTTCGCGCGAGCTTGGCCACTTCGCCGCGTTTTTCGCCTGCGGCATCGCGCTCGTCGCGGTGGCGCCGCAGGGCTTGAGCTGGCTGCGTGATGTGGTCGGCGCGGGCTTGCGCTTTGACGCCAGCTTGCTCGCCGGCCCGCAGCCGATGGTCGAGCGGCTCGGTGCGCTCGGTTGGCAATTCATCCAGGTCGTCGCGCCGATCGGACTGCTGACGGTCTTGATTGCGCTGGCCAGCGGTGTCGCTGCCGGCGGCTGGAATTTTGCGATCAAGGCGATCGCGCCGAGCTGGCAGAAGATCAGCCCGCTGGCCGGCCTGGGCCGCATGTTCTCGTTGCAGCAGGTCGGCCTGTCGCTCAAGGCCTGCTTGCTGGCGCTGATGCTCGGCCTCATCGGCGCGCTCTTTCTCAAGGCCAACCTGCCGCGTTTCATGGACAGCTTGGCGATGCCGCTGCCCGCTGCGCTGGCCCATGCCGGCGACGTGGTCTGGGCCGGGCTGGTGCTGTTGCTGTTGGCGCTGGGCGCCTTTGCGCTCGTCGACGTGCCCTTGCAGCGATTTTTGTGGCTCAAGCGCCTGCGCATGAGCCATGAAGAAATGAAGAAGGAACTCAAGGACGTCGAGGGCAATACCGAGGTCAAGTCGAAGATGAAGTTGCGCATGCGCGAGATGGCCAACCGCCGCATGCTGAGCAACGTGCCCAAGGCCGACCTGGTGGTCATGAACCCGAGCCACTTTGCGGTCGCGCTGCGTTACGACGAAACCACGATGGGCGCGCCGCGGGTGGTCGCCAAGGGTGCCGACCTGATGGCGATGCGCATCCGCGATGCCGCGCGCGAGCACAAGGTGCCGGTGTTGCAGGCGCCGCCGCTGGCGCGTGCGCTGTATGCCAATGCCGAGGTTGACCGCGAGATCCCGGCGGCGCTGTTTTCCGCGGTCGCCCAGGTGCTGGCCTGGGTCTACCAGTTGCGTGCGTCGATGGCTGGGCCGGGTGTGCCGGCGCCACAAACCCCTGACCCGCAAGTGCCGCCGGAGCTGGACCCGGGCGTGCGTACACCGAGTAGCGACGGCCCCAAGGTCGGCCGGGGCCGGCCGCCCCCCGAGGGGATCCAGGAAAGTGGCAACGCCACATTTCCTTTTGAGGATGAAGCCGAATGAATGAATGGATGCGCAAGCTCGATGCGCTGATCGGCCCGCGCGCCGGCGTGATCAAGGCGCTGACGGCGCCGATCTTCATCGTCATGGTGCTGGCGATGATGGTCCTGCCGCTGCCGCCGCTGATGCTGGACCTGCTGTTCACCTTCAACATCGCGATGGCGCTGATGGTCATGATGGTCGCAGCGAACATGACGCGGCCGCTGGACTTTGCGGCGCTGCCGTCGGTACTGCTGGTGACGACGCTGCTGCGCCTGTCGCTCAACGTCGCCTCGACCCGAGTCGTGCTGCTCGAAGGCCACACCGGCCCGGGTGCGGCGGGCCAGGTCATCGAGTCTTTTGGCCACTTTTTGATCGGCGGCAACTACGCCGTCGGCCTGCTCGTTTTTGCGATCCTGGTGGTCATCAATTTCATCGTCGTGACCAAGGGCGCCGAGCGCATCGCCGAGGTCGGCGCGCGATTCACGTTGGACGCGATGCCGGGCAAGCAGATGGCCATCGACGCCGATCTCAACGCCGGTCTGATCGACGAAAAGGAAGCACGCAAACGGCGCGCCGAAGTCGGCGAAGAAGCCGACTTCTTCGGCTCGATGGACGGTGCCAGCAAATATGTGCGCGGTGATGCGGTGGCCGGCCTGCTGATCCTGTTCATCAACATCATCGGTGGCTTTGCGATCGGCATGTTGATGCACGACCTGTCTGCGGCTGAGGCCGCGCGCAGCTACATCCTGCTCGCCATCGGCGACGCGCTGGTGGCGCAGATCCCGGCGCTGCTGATCTCGGTGTCGGCAGCGATGGTCGTCTCGCGCGTCGGCAAGGAACACGACGTCGGCACCCAGATCCGCCAGCAGGTCTTCGACAAACCACTGGCCATCGGTGTCACCGCGGCCATCGTCGGCGCGCTCGGGCTCGTGCCGGGCATGCCACACGCCGTTTTCCTGACTGTCGGTGCAGCGCTCGGCGCGCTCGCCTGGAGTGCCAACAAACGCCAGCGCAAGGCTGCGGCAGCGCCGCGCACACCGAGCGGTGCCGAGCTGCCGGCGCCGAATGCAGAAGCCAGCTGGGACGACCTGACGCCGGTCGATACGCTCGGCCTCGAAGTCGGGTACCGCCTCATCGCACTGGTCGACAAGGGGCGCAATGGCGAGTTGCTCGCGCGCATCAAGGGCGTGCGCAAGAAGTTCGCGCAGGATGTCGGCTTCCTGCCGCCGCCGGTGCATATCCGCGACAACCTGGTCGACTTGAAACCCGGCATGTACCGCGTCACGCTGCGCGGCGCGGTGGTCGGCGAAGGCGAGGCCTTCCCGGGCATGCACCTGGCGATCAACCCTGGCGGCGCGACGCAGGCGCTGCCCGGCGCGAAGACGCAGGATCCGGCCTTCGGCCTGCCCGCGGTGTGGATCGAAGAACGCCACCGCGACATGGCCCAAATGGCCGGATTTACGGTCGTTGATTGCGCGACCGTGGTGGCGACCCACCTTTCACACTTGATGCAAGTCAACGCGGCCCGTTTGCTCGGCCGTGTGGAGACCCAGTCGCTGGTCGACCACATGACAAAACTGGCACCCAAATTGATCGAGGACGTGGTACCCAAGATGGTTGGCATCGCGACATTGCAAAAGGTGCTCCAACTGATGCTCGAAGAGGGTGTGCACATCCGCGACGTGCGCGGCATCGTCGAATGCCTGGCTGAACATGCCGGCACCGTTGCTGGCAACGTGAGCGACCCGGCCGAGCTGGCCCGCCGCATCCGCATCCACCTGGCGCCGGCGATCGTGCAGCAGATCTACGGCCCGGTGAAAGAGCTCGATGTGATCGCCCTCGAACCCGAACTCGAGCGCCTGGTCACGCAGGCGCTGAACTCGCCGCATGGCGCCGCGCTCGACCCCGGCGTCGCCGAGACCCTGACCCGAAGTGCCGTCGATAGCGCGCGCCGCCAAGAAGACCTGGGCGTGCCGGCCTGCCTGCTGGTGCCCGATGCCATCCGCGCCCAGATCGCCCGCCTGCTCAAACGTGCCGTGCCGCGCCTGAAAGTGCTGGCGCACAGTGAAATTCCAGATACCCATTCGATCCGCATCGGTTCGATCATCGGAGGACATGTATGACCCCCACGCTCACATTCGTTCGCTGCCCCCCAAGGGGGCTGGCCTCCCTTGAGACGGCTCGGCGGGAGGCCGCATGAATGTGAAACGCTTCACCGCGAAGACCTCGCGAGATGCGCTGAACCTGGTGCGCCAGGCCTTCGGCAGCGAAGCGGTGGTGCTGTCGACGCGGCCCTGCGCCGAAGGTGTCGAGGTGCTGGCGATGGCGGCTGAAAGTGTGCAGCGTTTCGAGCGCGTGGCCGGGCCGGCCGAACCTGCGGCGCCGCAAGCCGCAGCGCCGCGGGCGACTGCCGAGGCAGCAGCAAGGTCGAGCACGGTGGCCGAAGACGCCCAGGCGCTGGCGATGAGCACGCTGTCGTTCCAGGACTATGTGCGCGAGCGCATGCTGCGCCGGCGCAAGGACGCGATGGCCGGCAGCGCGACCGCGGCGGCGCCGCAATCTGCGATGCCAGCAGCGCCGCGGGTGCCGGTGGCGCCAGCCGCACCGCGCCAGCGCGCGCCGCAGCCGATCGCGCCGCAGCTGTATGCCGCTGATGAGGCGGCCCACGACCCGCGTCACCAACGTGCCGACGACCACGGGTTCGGCCACGACCACTTGCCGGTAGGGGCGCCGCCGGCAGGGTTGCCGGCAGCGCGCATGGGTACGCCGCCGGCCCACCTCGTCCAGCAGCCCTCGGCCGCCGATATCGCCGCCAACATGGCGACAGCGAGCAACGAGCGCCGCGAAGTGGTGAGCGAACTGCGCGCGATGAAAGGCCTCATCGAAGACCGCTTCAACGCGCTGGCGTTTCTCGAAAAACTGCAACGCCAACCGCGCCAGGCGGTGTTGTCGCAAAAGCTGCTCGACTGCGGCTTTTCGCCGGCGCTGACACGCAAGCTGGTCGACAGCCTGCCGGCGGATATCGACGAAACAACCTGGGCCGCGAATGTGCTCGAGCGCAACCTGGCCACCGGCGAAAGTGAAGCTGCGCTCGACGATGCTGGCGGTGTCTACGCGATGGTCGGCGCCACCGGCGTCGGCAAGACCACCAGCACGGCCAAACTCGCTGCCGCTTTTGCCACGCGCCACGGCGCGGCACAACTCGGCCTGATCACGCTCGATGCTTATCGCATCGCGGCGCACGAACAACTGCGCACCTACGGCCGCATCCTCGGCGTGCCGGTGCACACCGCGCACGACCGCGCATCGCTCGAAGACCTGCTGGATCTGTTGTCGGCGAAGAAGATGGTGCTCATCGACACCGCCGGCATGGCCCAGCGCGACACCCGCACCCGCGAGCTGCTCGAGATGCTGTCGCACCGCTCGATCCAGAAGCTGCTGGTGGTCAACGCCGCAGCGCAGGGCGAGACGATCGAAGATGTCATCGTCGCGTATCGCGCCGCGTCATGCCGCGGCGTCGTGCTCAGCAAGATCGACGAGGCGGTGAAGATCGGCCCGGCGATCGACGCCATGATCCGCCACAAGCTGCGTGTCATTGCGGTGGCCAACGGCCAGCGGGTGCCCGAAGACTGGCACCGGCTGTCAGCGTCGACGCTGGTGCAGCGCGCGCTGCGCGGTGGTGGCAGCAACGCCTGGCGGCTGGATGCCGGCGAGGTCGGCCTGGTCTTTGCCGGTGCCACGGCGAGTGCTGGTTTGGCATCCAGAACCGCGTCGGCCGGGCTGCCGGCCGGGGCCGGCTGGCATGGGGAGGTGGTTTGATGCAGGATGCCTTTTACGCGTCCAGCAGCGCGATCCCGCTCGACCAGGCCGACGGCCTGCGCCGCTTGTTCACCGGTGCCAGCCCGCGGTTCATCGCGCTGGTGGCCAACCCCTATGTCGGCTTCGGCGGTGTTGCCATCGAGCGCCTGACCGCCGCGCTGGCCCTGGCCGGGCGCCATACGCTGGTGCTCGACGCGGCCGACACTTCACCGCCGGCGCCCGAAGGTGCAGCGATCGAACTCGCGCCTTGCATCGAGACGCTGTCGCCCGAAGTCTCGTACCTCGCTGCGCGTGGCCTGCCGCTGCGTTACGTCAATACCCGCGGCTCGTCGGCGCGCCTGATCGACGAGCTGTGCATTGCCGCACCGCAAGCCGATGTCGTGCTCGTGCATGCCGGCGCCAGTGATCTGGCGCGCCTGTTCAGCGCGCAGCCGCTGCGCCCGCTGCTGCTTGCCGCCGACCACCCGTCGAGTGTCAAACATGCTTATGCGTCGCTGAAGCTGCTCGCCCAACGCAGCGGCTGGATGAGTTGCGACTTGCTCATCGTGTCGGCTGCCCATTCACCACGCCTGCCGCATATCGCCTCGAGCCTGGCCAGTTGCGCCGATACCTTCATCGGTGCGGCGGTTGCCGGGTGGACCACGATCGACCCCGCCACCGATGCCAGCGAGCAACCCGACCAGAGCCTGCGCTCGCTGGTCGACCACCACCTGGGCCTGCACGATGAAGCCTTTGTCGTCGCGCGCCATGCCAGCCAGCGCCGCAGCGCGCGTGCTGCGGCACAACTCACGCCGAGACACTGAGAACACCTTGGGAGCACCTCACATGTACACCGCCAAGGGTCAGCTCGACTCGAACGCGCTGCTCAAGCAGTACAGCCCGCTGGTACGTCGGCTGGCGCACCAGATGATCGCCAAGCTGCCGGCCAACGTCGAGATCAACGACCTGATCCAGGTCGGCATGATCGGCTTGAACGACGCCCTGTCGCGCTTCGATGTCGCCCAGGGTGTGCAGTTCGAGACCTTCGCCACCCAGCGCATCCGCGGCGCGATGCTCGACGAGTTGCGCGGCAGCGACTGGATGAGCCGCGGCGATCGTCGCCACCAGCGCTCGATCGAATCCGCCGTGCACAAGCTCGAACAAAAACTCGGGCGCGCGCCGAGCGAAGGCGAGATCGCCGCCGAGATGGGCTTGGGTCTCGTCGAATACCAGGAGCTGCTCGGCAAGGTTCGAGGCACACAACTCGTCTACCTCGAAGACATGAGTGGCGACGAAGGCGACGACGACTACCTCGACCGCCATGTCGTCGACGCAGAAGCCAACCCGCTGGGCCGCCTGTCAGACCGCAAGATGCGCGAAGCGCTCGTCGCGGCAATCGAAAACCTGCCCGAGCGCGAGCAGTTCGTGATGAGCATGTACTACGAGCAGGACATGAACCTCAAAGAGATCGCCGCCGTGCTCGGCGTCACCGAGTCGCGTGTCTGCCAGTTGCACAGCCAGTCGATCGCGCGCCTGCGCACGCGTTTGCGGGAGTGGTAGTGCGCGGCGGCTGACGCGGAGCTTCGGCGCACTCCGGCACAACCGGTCGAACAACCGGCCGACGACCTTCTGGCGCCGATCGCTTCGACGCGGCTTCGCACTTAACTGTCGGCGCGAGCAAGGCGCCGGGCGGTGCGCAGGCGGTGCTCGGAAGGCTTGCCCTCCGCTGCGCTGCGGGTGCCCTGCGATGCTCGGATTCCTGGCCTGTGGCCGAACTCACTGCGCTCGCGTTGCTCGCTGCGTTCAAACAGTCGGCCACAAGTCAGAGCACGAAGCGCGCTGCGCGCGCGGCCAGGAATCCTGTGCTTCTCGGCTTCGCCTACTCGCCCCGCCTGCGCCCCACCCGGCGCCTCGCGGGCAACGACTTTTGACTTCGAGTGGCGGGACACCACCGACGCTTGCAGGCCGAAGGGTGGTGCGGCGCTGGGGCGACTGTGCGCAGCCGAGAAGCACAGGGCTTGCAGGCCGCGCGCGCAGCGCGCTTCGTGATCTGACTCGTCGCAGGTGTTTGAGCGCAGAAAGCGCAGCGAACGCAAGCGAGTTATGCGACGGGGCTGCAAGACCGAGCATCGCAGGGCACCCGTAGCGAAGCGCAGGGCCAGCACTCGGAGCCCCAGCGGCGCACCGCCCTGCGGCCCGCGCCGCAGCCCAGGATCCAGAAGTTGAGTCGCCACATTGGCCGCTGCCCGTCGACCTGCGGGCGGGTCCGGTTCAGCTGCTGTCGACCGCCGCACCGTCCGCTTAACCCAGGATCAGGCTCGCGCCCTTCTCGGCAATCATGATCGTCGGGCTGGCGGTGTTGCCGGAGACGATCGTCGGCATCACCGATGCATCGATCACCCGCAGGCCCGGCACGCCACGCACCCGCAGCTTCGCATCGAGCACCGCCAGCGCATCACCATCGGGCCCCATGCGCGCGCTGCCGACCGGATGGAAGATCGTGCCGGCCTTGGCTCTTGCGGCATCAAGCAAACCCGCATCGTCGTTGTCGCGCAGCGCCGGACCGGGCCACTGCTCCTGGGGCCGATAACGCGCCATCGCAGCGGCACCGACGATGCGGCGGGTGAGCTTCATCGCATCCACGATGACCTGCCGGTCGCGATCGGTGGCGAGGTAGTTCATCAGGATCTTCGGCGGCGTCGCCGCGTCGGGCCTAGCCAGGCGAAGGTGGCCGCGGCTGGTGGGCCGCAGGTCGTAGAAGATCATCGTCAAGCCGGGGAAATTGTCGAACGCGGCGTCAAACGCCGGGCGCGAAAAGGCGAGCACGTTGTAGCCGATATCGGCACGATCTGCGGTCGGCGACGAGCGCGCAAAAAGCCCCAGCTGGCAGGGCGCCATCGTCAACGGGCCGCGGCGGGTGAGGGCATATTGCAGCGCCATCCAGGCCAGCGACAGGCGCGAATTCATGCGCTCGTTGAGCGTCGCCGCGCCGTCGAGCCGCCAACGCATCGCCAGTTGCAAATGGTCGTGCAGGTTCTGGCCAACACCGGGCAGGTCGGCGCGCACGCCGATGCCAAGCTCCGCCAGGTGCGCGGCCGGCCCGATGCCCGACAGCATCAACAACTGCGGCGTGCCGATCGCGCCGGCGCAGAGCAGCACCTCGGCACTCGCCGCGGCGTGGTGGCGCCCGCCGGCGGCATCGCGCCAGGCCACACCGCTGGCGCGCGGGCCGTCGAAAGTGATGCGCTCGGCCAGCGCGCCGGTGACGATGCGCAGGTTGGAGCGCCGCCGCGCGGGCTTGAGGTAAGCGTCGGCGGCACTCCAGCGTCGGCCGGCTTTTTGGTTGACGTGGATCGGGCCGACACCTTCGTTGTCGCCGGTATTGAAGTCGGCCACCGCCGGGATGCCGCAGGCCACCGCAGCGGCGCCCAAGTCGTCGAGAAACGGCCAGTGCATGCGCGGCGCATCGATGTGCCATTCACCACCTGCGCCATGCACGAGGCTGGGCCCAAGCACATGGTCTTCGCTGCGTTTGAAATGCGGCAGCACATCGGCCCAGCCCCAGCCGGGCAGGCCGAGCGACTGCCAGTGCTCGTAGTCGGCAGCCTGGCCGCGGATGGCGACCATGCCGTTGATCGCGGTCGAGCCGCCGAGCACCTTGCCGCGTGGGTGGCGGATGACGCGGCCGCCCAAGTCGGGTTCAGGTGCGCCGTCAAAACACCAGTCGTAGCGCGGGTTGCCAATCGTGTATCGATAGCCGACGGGCACGCGGAACCACGGCGAATCGTCGGCGCCGCCGGCCTCGAGCAACAACACCCGATGCCGGCCATCGGCGCTGAGCCGGTTCGCGAGCACGCAGCCGGCGGCACCGGCCCCGACGATGATGAAATCGAAGCGGCCTTCGTCGACAGCGCCGGTGGCTGCTGCGCTGTGCTTGTCGCTGTCGTTATCGCTGTGACTGCCGGCCGCTGCCGCGCTCACTGCTTCGGGATGCCCATGCGCGTGACCAGCGCGCCCCAGCGTGCGTGCGAATCACGCACTTCGCGCATCAGCTCTTCGGGTGTCGAGGCTTCGGCGGTATAGGCGCCGGTCTTGAAGAAGTCCTGCACCATCGGCTGCGCGATCGACTGCGCGAGTGCGGCATTGATCTTTCGCACGACGTCGGGCGCCATGCCCTTGGGGCCGAACCAGCCGAGGAAGCTGGTGATGTCGACATCCTTGACACCTTGTTCGAGGACCGTCGGCACATCGGGCAGGAAGGGGCTGCGTGTCGGCGAAGCGACGCCGATGATGCGCGCCTTGCCGCTCCTGCTGTTCTGGATCGCTGCCGGCGCGGCATCGAAGGCAACCTGGACGCGGCCTTCGAGCAGGTCGCCGGCGAGGTCGGCACCGCCCTTGTAAGGGATGTGCTCCATCTGGATTCCGGCGTTGGCCTTGAAGGTCTCACCGAAGATATGCGCCGAGGTGCCGGTGCCAAACGAGGCATAACTCAGCTTGCCCGGGTTGGCCTTGGCGTAGGTGATCAGCTCCTGCACATTCTTGATGCCGGTCGCGGCATTGACGACCACCACCAGCGGGCCCTTGGCGCCGATCGTGATCGGCGTGAAGTCGGTGAAGGGGTCGAAGGTCGCGGCCTTCAGCGTGTGCGGGATCTGCGCCATCGTCGAGCTCGCGCTGTAGAAGATCGTGTGGCCGTCAGGCGCCGAGCGCATCACTTCGGTGGCGGCGAGCAAGGTGCCGGCGCCGGGTTTGTTTTCGATGACCACCGGCACGCCCAGGATTTCGGCGAGCTTGGGTGTCACCGCACGCGCTTGTGCATCGACGCCGATGCCCGGCGGGAAAGCCACGATGACGCGGATCGGCTTGTCCTTGATCGGGAAATTGCTCTGCGCCGCTGCGCTGAAAGCGGCGAGCACAGCAGCGCTGCCGGTGACCAGTGCAACGGCGGTGTGCAGCGCCGTGCGGCGGCTGAAGTGAATCGATTTCATGCTCTGAATCTCCTTCGGTTGATCAATCAAACTTGACGTTGTTGTCGCGCACGGTGGTCACAAAGCCATCGTGCTGCTTCTTGAAAAAGTTGGCGAAATCGCTCGGCGTCATGCCGTAGCTCGAAAATCCCTGGCCGACGAGCTGGTCGCGCACATCCGGGCGTGCGAGCGCGTTGCGCAACTCCAGGCTGAGCTTGTCGACGATCTCGGCGGGCATGCCCGCAGGGCCAAAAAATCCGGCCCAGGGCGTGATCGTGAGTTTGCCGATGCCGAGCTCGGCGGCGGTGGGCACATCGGGCAGCAGCGGGCTGCGCTGCGGCAGCAACGTGAGCAGCGAGCGCACCTTGCCGTCTTTGACAAAACCGGGGGTCAGCGTGCCGGTTGAAAACATCATGTGGATCTGGCCGCCGACGAGATCGGTCATCGCCTGCACATCACCCTTGTATCGGGCGTTGACGACCTTGGCGCCGCGGGTGCCGAGCAACTGCAGCATCGCCAGTTCAGCCGCGCTGTTGCTCGACCCCGAGTTGTATTTGTCGGGGTTGGCCGCGACATGGTCGAGAAACTCGTTGAGGCTGCGCGATGGCAGGGTCGGCGAGACCGCCAGGAACATCGAAAACTCGCCCGCGCTGCTCAAGGGCGTGAAGGCCTTGAAGGGGTCGTAAGGCGGGTTCGGCGTCGTCGTCGGCACCGCGACCATCGCGGTATTCGTGCCGAGCATGAAGGTGTAGCCATCGGCCGGTGCGCGGATGACTTCTTGTGAAGCGATGATGCCCTGCGCGCCGGGTTTGTTTTCGACATTCACGATCTGGCCGAGTTGCGCGCTCAAGCCCTTGGCAATGATGCGCGCCATCACATCGGCAGCACCACCGGGTGCGAAGCCGACAACCAAACGCAGCGGCTTGTTTGGATAGTTAGCCGGCTGCGCCCAGGCCGGTGTCGTCAGCGCTGCGGCAACTGCGCCCAGCGCCGTCCGGCGGGTGAATGTTGCGACGCCGACCGGTGCAGCGCTGTCAGCCGACAAGGATCGTGTCGGCTGCGTGATGCCGTGTTTGTTCATGCTTGGGGCTCCTTGGCGTCCGGCCGGACCAGCACCGCGCCTTCGCGCCGCGGGCCGACATTGCGCCGGTAGATCTGCAACCAGCCGCGGTCGAACATCGGTGGCGGTGCGGTCCAGGCCGCGCGGCGGCGTTCGACCTCGGCGGCGGCGACCTCGAGATCACACAGGCGCTGGTCGAGGTCGATCGTGATCACATCGCCGTCGTGGACCAGCGCCAGCGGGCCGCCGAGCGCGGCTTCCGGCGAAACTTCGGCAACCACCAGGCCCTTGCAGACCAGGCCCGAGAGATGGCCGTCGGTCAACATCGCGACCTGCTCGCCCAGGCCCGCGCCGTCAATGGCAAAGACGACGCGTGAAGCGCCGCCGCCCATCGCCGGGCCGCCTTTGGCGCCGGCACCGCGCATCACGACCACCTGGCCGGGTTTGACAGCGCCGGCCTTGATCGCCGCGATCGCTGCGTCGCTGGTGTCGAAACAGATTGCCGGGCCGCTGAAGCGGCGTGTCTTGCGGGGCGCGATGCCGGCCTTGACGATGCCGGTGTCGGGGCACAACGAGCCGCGCAGCACGACGATCGCCGGCCGGCTCGCGAACGGCCGGGCCATCGGGCGGATCGTCTCTTGGTCGTTGACGTAGGCGTTGTCGAGTTCTTCGCCGAGGGTGTGGCCGCTGACGCTGAGCGCGCTCACGTCGAGCAGCGGTCGCAGTTGCTTGAGCACTGCGCGCGCGCCGCCGGCGGCTTCAAACTCTTCGATCGACTGCGTGCCGACCGGGCGCACCCCGGCGATCACCGGCACTGTGGCGCCGAAGTCTTCGAACATCGCGTAGACATCGGCATCACAGCCGGCCTCGGTGGCCACCGCTTGCAGGTGCTTGACGCAGTTCACCGAGCCGCCGACAGCGAGCACCGCACGCACCGCATTTGCAAACGCGCCGCGGGTCAAGATGTCGCGGGGCTTCAAGTCACTCCAGACCATCTCGACGATGCGCGCGCCCGCCGCACGCACGTCGGCCATCATCTTGGCGCTCATCGCCGCCACCGGCGCGCTGCCGGGCAGCGCCATGCCGAGCGCTTCGCAGACGATGTGCATCGAGTTCGCGGTGCCCATGCCCGAACACACGCCGGGCGAGCGGATCGCCTGCCGGCTCATCTTGACGATGGTCTCGGTATCCATCGCGCCGGTGACGACATGCATCGCGCCGACAAAAACATCTTCGATATCGCAGTGGTGGCCGTTGAATTCGCCGCTGGCCTGGTAACCGCAGGGCACGACGATGGTCGGGATATTCAGCCGCGCCGCGGCCATCAACTGCCCGGGCACGGTTTTGTCGCATGACGTGAGGCAGACCATGCCGTCGAGTTGCGCGCCTTCGACCGCGACCTCGATATCGTTGGTCACCAGGTCGCGGGCGCCGAGCATGTAGGCACCGCGTGCGCCGGCGCCGGTGATGAAGTCACTCGGCGCCGCAGTGCGGATCTCGAACGGCACCGCACCGGCGGCGCGGATCGCGGCCTTGACCTCCTTCGCCACCAGGTCGAGGTGGCTATAACAACTCGCCAGTTCGCTGCTCGAATTGACGACCGCAATCTTCGGCTTTTCGCAGTCGTCTTCGGACAGGCCGAGCGCCTGCCACTGCGCGTTGCGCACCGACCAGAGGTAGGAGCCGCGCGGGAAATTGCTGCGCAGTTTACGGGTCGGGTTCATGGTGTGGGTCTGCGCGTGATGGTGACGATGCCGGCGTCTGCATCAACCCGCACCCAGTCGCCGGTTTGGATGATCTCGAGCGGGTCGCGGTCGAAGTCGGTCATCGCCGGTGCGTGACTGACAACGGTGCCGAGTGCGACCTTGGTGCAGATGCGGTTGAACAACCAGGCTGCCGGCGCGGTGCCCATCGCGCGGGCGACATGGAACTGTGCCGACCAGCCCGACGAACCCTTGGCGCCGGGGAAGACGAGCACCTTGCCGGCAAAACTGATGCCGCGCAGTTCGTGCCGGGTTTCGATCACGGTGCCGGTGCGCGGATCAACCCCGCCCCAGCCGGAGATGCGGTCGTGGGTGACCAGCGCTTCGGCTTCGGCAACACCGCCGACGACCTTGCGGCCGCGGATCGTGATCACGCTTTGCATGGGCATGTCAGCGCGCGGGCTGGTGGTCA
>JANPDN010000080.1:0-48529 GCA_031431555.1 Rubrivivax sp. | reverse complement strand
CCCCCCCCCCGGGCGGCCCCCCCCCGCCCCCCCCCCCGCGCCCCGGCGCTCCCACACCCGGGGGGCCGGCCCCCCCCCCCCCCCCCCGCGGCCGAGGCTTGGCGGCGCGCCGCTGGTCGGCTGCGCTTGTGCGTCCAGGCTGGTGCTCAGTGTCGCGGCCAGCGACGGCGACGCCGGCGACAACCCCAACCACGACAGCACGATCGACAGCCCGCGTCGACCGCGATCAGCCACGCTCGCCGGCTCGATGCTCACGCTGGCGCTGCCGGTCGGCGAGGTGTACGCCTCGGTGCAGTCGCGCCACTGGGGGCCGGGCTGGGCTGGCAGCCTGATCCTGGACGGCGCGGCCGCGCCGCTGCCCGCAATCGGCTGGCGCCAGCCGCAGCCGCGCGACTTTGAAAGCGCCTGGCTGCAGGGCCTCGGCCGCTGGAGTGCCGACGTTTTTATCGCCGCCCTCGAAGGGCATGCCGAGCCCGCGCGGCCGGCCCTTGTCGGCATGCGGCTGGGCCTGGAGCCCTGGCCCGGGATGCAACTCGGCCTGTCGCGCACGATGCAATGGGGCGGCCGCGGCCGGCCTGACAACCTGGCGTCACTGCTGCGCGCCTTGGTCGGGCGCGACAACGCCGACTTCGCCGCCGACCGGCCGGCCGAGCCCGGCAACCAGCTCGCCGGCTTCGACCTGCGCGTCACCCTGCCCGGCCGCAGCCCGTTGGCCTTGTATGTGCAGGGCATCGGCGAGGACGAAGCCGGCTTGATGCCATCGAAATACGTCGCGCTGGCGGGGGCCGATATCGCCTGGCGCGCCGGCGCGGTGCAGGCACGTGCCTATGTCGAGTGGGTCGACCTGGTGGCCGGCGTTTTTTCCGGCCAACGCTACCCGGGCACGACCTACCGGCACCATATCTATCAGCAGGGTTACAGCCATGCTGGGCGGCCTCTGGGCCACCCGCTGGGCGGCGACACACGCCTGGCCAGCCTCGGGCTGATGGCAGACGCCGGGCGTTGGAGCGGCGTCCTGGCGGTGCACCGCGGCAGCGCTGCCGCGCAGGCACAAGTCGCTGCGGCGGGCAGCCGCATCAGCGGGCTCGACGCCGCGCTGGCCTGGGACTTTGGCAGCGGCACGCGGGCCAGCCTGAGTCTGTGGAGCTGGCGCATCGGCGCGGCGCGGCGCGAGACCAGTGCGCAAGCGGCCTGGCGCCTGGCCTGGTGAGGCCACCGGCCGGCGCGTGCCAGCGCGACCGCCTCACCGCGGCGGCGACCGCGGCGACCAGCGAGCAGGACGATTGAGCGGGACAGGCGAGTAGGACAAACGTGAGGCCGCCCGCGCCCGTTGCGCCGCCTAAACTCGCGCATCGCAAATTTGGGGCCCGCAGGCCCCCGGGCATCCATGCTGGCCTACGTCATACGCCGCCTGTGGCAGATGGTGCCGACCCTGCTCGGGGTCGTGCTGCTGGTGTTTTTCCTGTTCAAATATTTTGGCGGCGACCCCGCTGAGATTCTTGCCGGCCAGAACGCCACGCAAGAGCAGGTCGACTCGATCCGCCAGCAGCTCGGGCTGGACCAGCCGGTCTGGGTGCAGCTCGGCATCTACCTCAAGAGCATCGTCACTTTTGACTGGGGCAAGAGCTGGGCGACCAACGAAGCGGTGAGTACGCTGTTTGCCAACCGGCTGCCGGCGACGCTGACAGTGATGCTGCCGATCCTGATTTTGGATGTGCTGCTCGCGCTGCCGATCGCGATGTGGGTGGCCTACCGGCGCGGGTCACTCACCGACCGCGCGATCATGGTCATCACCACCGTGGCGCTGTCGATCAGTTTTTTGGTCTACATCATCGTCGGGCAGTACCTGTTCGGTTTCCAGCTCGGCTGGTTCCCGGTGCAGGGCTGGAGCGACAGTGTCTGGACCAACCTGGCCGTCTACGTGCCGCTGCCGGTGCTGCTGGCAGTGATGGTCGGCCTGGCGCCGCAGACCCGCCTGTACCGCAGCTTCTTTCTCGACGAAATGGGGCACGACTATGTGCGCACCGCACGCGCCAAGGGCATGACCGAAGGCACGGTGATGTTCAAGCATGTGCTACGCAACGCGATGATCCCGATCCTGACGAATATCGGGCTGGCGCTGCCCGGGGTCTTTGTCGGCTCGTTCCTGATCGAGCAGTTTTTCTCCATCCCCGGCCTCGGCCGAGAGGTGCTGCTTGCGGTGAACCGCAGCGACTACCCCGTCATCCAGGCGATCGCGGTGTATCTGTCGGTGCTGACGATGGTCATCAACCTGATCGTCGATCTGCTGTTCAAGCTGGTTGACCCGCGGGTGGTGCTGAAATGAGCGCGGTGATGCCGTCCCCGGTTGGCATGTCGGCCAGCGAACATTCCGAAGGTGTCTGGCACGCCGCCTGGCGCCGCTTCAAGACCGACCGGGTCGGGCTCGTGTCGGCGCTGATCGTGCTGGCGTTCCTGCTGCTGATCGCATTTTCGTTTGTCGGCGTGGTCGCCAAGGGCTGGCAGAAAGAAGTCGGCGTGGCCAATGCGCCGCCACATTTCATCGGGCCCAAACCGCCCGAGGCCACCGGCGCGATCGAGGTGCCCAAGGGCCCCAACGCCGACCTGTCGGCGGTCGACCCGCTGGCACCACGCTACAAGGAATGGGACGAACGCGCGCAGACGTACAAGACCACCGAAACGGTCAAGGCCCAGACGCTGCCGCTGGGTGCCGATCGTCTGGGCCGCGACGTCTTGTCCAAGGCCGTCAAGGGCACCGAGATCTCGGTGTTTGTCGGCGTTCTCGCGGCCCTGGTCGCGACCCTCATCGGCACCTTGCTCGGGGCGTTTGCCGGCTTCTTCGGCGGCAAGATCGGCGACTTTCTGGAGTGGGTCTACAACGTCTTCGAGGCGATCCCCGGCATCTTGTTGATCTTCGCTTTTGCGGCGGTTTTTGGCCGCGGTATCGGCACCGTGGTGCTGATCCTGGGCCTCACCGGCTGGACCGGGCTGTACCGCCAGGTGCGCGCCGAATTCATCAAACATGGCGGCCGCGAATATGTGCGGTCGGCCGAAGCCATCGGCGCATCCACCTGGAGCCGGATGTTCAAACACATCCTGCCCAATATCAGCCATGTCGTGCTGGTGCGGATGAGCCTGCTGGTGGTCGGTTTCATCAAGGCCGAGGTCATTCTTTCTTACCTCGGCCTGGGGGTCGGCGTCGAAGATGTCTCGTGGGGCACGATGCTCGCCGAAGCGCAGAGCGAGCTGATCCTGGGTTACTGGTGGCAACTTGCCGCGGCGACGCTCTTCATGGCCGTCTTCGTGACCGCTTTTTCGCTGATGGCCGATGCGGTGCGCGACGCACTCGACCCCAAGCTGCGCGGCCTCGAATAAGCGGAACCCAAGCCAATGTTGTTGAGCATCCAAGACCTCAAAGTATCTTTCCGCATGGGCCGTGTCGACGGCGTGATGCAACGCGCCGACGCCGTCAAGGGCGTCAGCTTCGACATCCCTGAAAACACCACGCTGGCGCTGGTCGGCGAATCGGGTTCGGGCAAAAGCGTCACCGCGATGTCGATCCTGAACCTGCTGCCCGACAACGCCGAGCGCGCTGGCCGCGTGCTCTGGCAGGGGCGCGACCTGCTGCAAGCCTCGATGCCCGAGCTGCAAGGCTTACGCGGGCGCGAGATCGCCTGTGTTTTCCAGGATCCGATGTCGTCGCTGAACCCGGTCTTCACGATCGGCGCGCAGCTTGCCGAGCCGCTGGTCAAACATCTGGCCTTAAGCGCGCGTGAGGCCAAACAGCGCGCCGAGGCGCTGCTCGTCGAAGTCGGCATGCCCGAGCCAAAACGGCGCATGGCGGCGTATCCGCATGAGCTCTCCGGCGGCCAGCAGCAGCGCGTGATGATCGCGATGGCGCTGGCCTGCGAGCCCAAGCTGTTGATCGCCGACGAGCCGACGACGGCGCTGGACGTGACGATCCAGCGCCAGATCCTGGAGCTCATCGCCAGCGTCCAGCAACAACACCGCATGAGCGTGCTTTTCATCAGCCACGACCTTGGTGTCGTCGGCGAGATCGCCGACCATGTCGTCGTGATGCGCCACGGCCAGATCCGCGAGCAGGGCCCCGTGGCCGGCATCTTTGCAGCGCCCCAGGACAGCTACACCAAGGCCCTGCTGGCCTGCCGGCCGAGCCTGGAAGGCAACCCCGGCCGCCTGATGGTCATCGACGAGCATATCGCCGGCCAGGCGGGCAATGCGCCGGTGGCGGCCGAGGCCAAACCGAAGGACGCCAACGCGCCGGTGGTGCTTGAAGTCCGCTCGCTGGCGAAGAGTTTCTGGATCAAGGAAGGCCTCTTCGGCAAGCGCGAATTCAAGGCCGTGCAGAACGTCAACTTCCAGCTCCGCAAGGGCCACACGCTGGGCGTCGTCGGCGAATCGGGGTCGGGCAAGACGACGATGGGCCTGACCTTGCTGCGCCTGCACGAGCCGACCAGCGGCGAGGTCATCTTCGACGGCCAGGACCTGCTGCGCCTGAGTGCAGGCGAACGCCAAGTCATGCGACGGCGCATCCAGGTCGTTTTTCAGAACCCCTATGCCAGCCTGAACCCGCGCTTCACGATCGGGCAGACGTTGCTCGAGCCGATGGAGATCCACGGCATCGGTGCCGATACCAACGAGCGCGAACAGCGCGCGCGTTCGCTGCTTGAAAAAGTCGGCCTCGACGGCAGTGCTTTTGGCAAATACCCGCACGAATTCTCCGGCGGCCAGCGCCAGCGCATCGCGATCGCGCGCTGCCTGACGCTGAACCCCGAAGTGCTGGTGCTCGACGAAGCGGTGAGTGCGCTCGACGTGTCCGTGCAGGCCCAAGTGCTGAACCTGCTGCGGGACCTGCAAGACGAGTTTGGCCTGTCGTATGTCTTCATCAGCCACGACCTCGCGGTGGTGCGCTTCATCAGCGACGAGGTGCTGGTGATGAAAGACGGCGTCGTCGTCGAGCAGGCCAGCGCGCAGCAGATCCTGGCCGCGCCGAAGCAGGAATACACCCAGCGCCTGCTGGCGGCCATCCCGCGCGGGTACCGCGCGGCCGTCTGAGGGTCCGCGCGGTTATCGCGCGGCGGCGTGAGGCGCGCAGCGCTACACAAACGCGAAACGCACGGCGGGCAGGATCTCGCGCAATGACCGCGAGAATCCCGCCATGCCTCGACCCTTCTTGACGCGTTCGCTGCCCCTGCCTGCCAGCCTTCTTTTTGTCGCGCTGGCAGCGGCCAGCGACACCGCCGCGGCGCAAACCGCCGCGCCACCCGCCCCGGCCGCCTCCGCCGCCCAGCGCGTCGAGATCACCGGCGGGCGCAATACCGACACCGAAGAGCGGCGCCAGAGCACCGCCGCCAAGATCATCATCGGCCGCGAGGAAATCGAAAAATTCGGCGATGCGACGGTCGGCGAAGTGCTGCGCCGCCTGCCCGGTGTGACCACCCCCGGCGCACCGGGGCGCGGCGGGCCGCCGCGGCTGCGCGGGCTGGGCGGTGGCTACACCCAACTGCTGATCGACGGCCAGCGCATCCCGCCGGGGTTTTCGCTCGAATCGCTGACGCCCGAGCAGATCGAACGCATCGAGATCCTGCGCGCGCCGACGGCAGAGACTGGCGCGCGGGCGATCGCCGGCACGATCAACATCATCACGCGCGAAGGTTTCAAGCGCCGGCTGAATGACCTACGGCTGGGTTTTGGATATGAAAACGGCCAGTTCACGCCGGGCCTCTTTTGGACCCACAACGACAGCGCAGGGCCGCTGACCTACAACCTGTCGGCGGGCCTGTTCCGCAACTGGCGCGATTCGACGAGCAGCACGACGACGGGCAGCGAAGACCTGGTCAGCGCCTTGCGCAGCGAGCGGGTCGAGACTTCGACAAACCACGAGCGCCGGCTCGGGCTGAACCTGACCTCGCGGCTGCAATGGCGCCTGAGCGAAACCGGCGACCTGCTGATGCTGATGCCCACGCTCCTCACCAACGAGTCGAGCGGCGAGCGCCGTTTCGAGCTGACGCAAATCGGCGGCGTGTTGCCCTACGACAGCGGCCAGAGCCAGAGTGAAGGCCGCTTCACCAACCTGCGTGTCAACGGCCAATGGCGCAAGGCACTGGGTGCTGGCACGCGGCTGGAGCTGAACACCGGCGTCGGCGCCTGGCGCGCCGCCAGTGACAGCCGGCGCGAGGAATTTTTGGCCTCGTCGGGTGCCGGCGCAGGCCCGGTGCGCATCATCGAAGACCAGACGCTGACGCGTGAAAATTCGCTCACCCTGAGCGCCAAGCTGTCGAGCGCGCTCGGCGCCAAAGCCGATGGCAGTGGCGAGCACAGCCTGGTCAGCGGCGTCGAGATCGACAGCCAGCGCCGGCGCGAATCGAGCGTGCGCGTGCAGACGCCGCCGTCACCCTTGCCGATCGACAGCGACGATGGCGACAACCTCGAGGCGTCGAGCCTGCGTCTTGCCGCTTATGTGCAGGACGAATGGGCACTGAACCCGAACTGGTCGTTCCATGCCGGGCTGCGCTGGGAAGGCATCCGCACCCGCGGTGACAGCGCTGACCCAAGCCTCGGCGCGGCGACAGAAAACCGCAGCAGCGTGTGGACGCCGCTGGTGCATCTACTGTGGAAACCCGACCCCAAAAAGCGCGACCAGGTGCGCCTGAGCCTGACGCGCAGCTACCGCTCGCCGAACCTGAATTCGCTGATCGCGCGGCCGCGCTACAGCAGCGACCCGCTGAGCGGCCCGAACGCGCCGACGCGGCCGGACCGGCTTGGCAACGCGGCGCTGAAACCCGAGACGGCGATCGGCATCGACCTGGCTTTCGAGCGTTATCTCGAAGGCGGCGGCCTGCTCAGCGCGAACCTGTTCAGCCGCCGCATCAGCGACCTGATCCGCAACGAGTTGAGTTTGCAGACCGTGCCCTGGAGCCCGGTGCAGCGCTGGGTCGAGACGCCGGGCAATATCGATGACGCGATCACCCAGGGAATCGAGCTCGAAGCCAAATTCCGCCTCGACCAGGCGCTGGCCGGCGCGACGCCGGTTGAGCTGCGTGCCAACCTGAGCCTGTTCAGGTCGCGCGTCGACGGCGTGCCGGGCCCCGACAACCGCCTGGACAGCCAGGCCAAGGCGACGGCCAACTTCGGCGCCGATTACCGCTTTCGCGGCATGCCGTTGACACTCGGCGGCAACCTCAACTGGGTGCCCGGTTACCGCACCCAGCTGAGTGCAGAAAAGGCCGCCAGCGTCAGCGGCAAACGCGTCTTCGACGCCTACGGCCTGTGGACTTTCAACCCGGCCACCGCACTGCGGGTGCTGGCCAGCAATGCGGCGCCGCAGGACTACCTGACATCGAGTGCAGTTATCACCAGCACGCTGAACGAGATCGCGCAAACAACCGCGCCAACGCACACCAATTGGCAAGTTAGGCTGGAGCTGAAACTTTAGGCGCGGGTGGGGTCGCGCGGCGGCTTCATCGCGCTGTCGTTTCGCTTTCGTGAACAGCGATACGGCGGGTTACGGCTTCAAACGCGAACGCTGCGGATCGTGTGATGTCGATCACAGCGCTGCCGACAGTGCAGTGGCAGCATGCATCCACTGAAACCCTGCCGCGTTTCCTGCCCTGCCCAGCGAGCCCACCATGTTCAAGCCTGCCGCCGAGATCAGCCCTTTTCGCTTGCGCCCGGCCTCGGCCGCTTCTGAGGTGGCGTCGTCGTCGATGCTGCGCGTGGCGCGCACGACGGCCGTGGCCCGGCAGGCGCCAGTGTTGCAGCAGCGCTCGCGCAGCACCGGCCAGATGGCGTTTGATTTCAAACGTTAGGCATCGACAGCGCGCACCCAGCTGCTGCAGCGGCACCGGTCGCGGCGCGGCGGCAGCGGCTGCAGCGCAGCCGGCCGGGCGGTTTGTCGAGGGCATCCCTGGAGCCTGACCGGCACGCGGTGCTGGCATCATCACTGGGCGGCAACAAGGAGCCCGGTGGATGTGCGCAGCCAAGGTGGCGGACGGTAAGCAGCGGGGTTGGATCATTCCGATCGGCGGCGCCGAAGAGAAAGACAACTCACCGCAGATCCTGCAGCGCTTTGTGCAGCTCGCCGGCGCCGGGTCGCCGGACGGCGCGGACATCGTGGTCATCCCCACCGCGAGCCAGTTGCGCGGCACCGGGCCGCGCTACGAGCGCATCTTTGCCGAGCTTGGCGCCGCGCGGGTCACGACGATCGATTTCGACACCCGGCGTGATGCCGAAGAGCCCGGCCGGCTGGCGCACTTGCAGCGCGCCACCGGCGTCTTTTTCACCGGCGGCAACCAGCTGCGCTTGTCGACGCTGATCGGCGGCACATCGGTGGCGCGCGTGCTGCGCGCGCTCAATGCCGGCGGGGTGCCGGTGGCCGGCACCAGCGCGGGGGCAGCCTTCATCAGCGAACACATGATCGCTTTTGGCGACGAAGGCTCGACGCCCGTCGCCGGCAGCGTGCGCCTCGCGCCCGGCCTGGGGCTGACCAACCGCTTCATCATCGACCAGCATTTTCGCCAGCGCGACCGCCTCGGGCGGCTGCTCACCGCGCTGGCCTACAACCCCTTTGCGGTGGGCATCGGCCTGGACGAAGACACCGCGGCTTTCATCGGCCCTGACAACACGGTGCATGTCGAAGGTTCGGGCGGCATCACGGTGGTCGACGCCGCGGGGGTGAGCTTTTCGTCGATGGACAGCGTCGCCGAAGGTCAGCCGGTCTGCCTGCTCGGTGTCAAGCTGCACATCCTGAGCCGCGGCGCGACCTTCAACCTGCACAGCCGGCAGGCCGATGCGGGCAGCTTGAACATCGCCAAAATCTGAGCAGACAACGCCGCCGAATCGGAAGCCCCGCGATGCACATCCTCGAACGCAACGTCTACGTCGGCCCGTCGCTGTACGCCCATTTCCCGGTCATCAAGGTGTTGCTCGATCTCGGGCCGCTCGAAGCCTGGCCGACCGCTCGCCTGGGCGCGGCGTATGTCGACGGCCTCATCAACGCGCTGCCCAGCCTGCAAGAGCATGGCTGCTCTTACCGCACCGCCGGCGGTCTGGTCAGGCGCATGCGCGAGGACGAAGGCACCTGGCTCGGGCATGTCTTCGAGCATGTCGCGATCGAGCTGCAGAATATTGCCGGCGAAGACGTGAGCTTTGGCAAAACGCGCAGCGTCGATGACCGGCCGGGTGTCTACAGCGTGGTCTACGAATACGCGCAGCGTGATGAAGGCATCGAAGCCGGCGAACTCGCGCTGCGCCTGCTGTGTTCGCTGCTGCCGCTCGAGCTGCAACCTGCTGGCGTGGTGCCTGCCGACTGGGACTGGCCGAGCGCACGCGACGAGTACATCCGCTACGCACAGCGGCGCGCTCTGGGGCCGTCGACGGCGTCGCTGGTCAAGGCCGCCGAAGAACGCAAGATTCCCTGGCTGCGGCTCAATGAACAAAGCCTGATCCAGCTCGGCCACGGCAAATTCCAGCAGCGCATCCAGGCCACCGTGACCGGTCGCACGAGCTATATCGCCGTCGAGCTGGCGCAGGACAAGGAAGAGACCAACAAGATCCTCGGCAACTGCGGCCTGCCGGTGCCCAAACAGGAGCTCGTGCGCAGTGCCGACCGCGCGGTGCGGGCGGCAGAGCGGCTGGGATATCCGGTGGTGACCAAACCCTACAACGGCAACCACGGCCGCGGCATCTCGATCGGGCTGAAAACGGCTGACGAGGTGCGCGCCGGTTTTGCCGCGGCCGCTGAACACAGCAGCAGCGTCATCGTCGAGACCTATCTGCATGGCGACGACCACCGGCTGCTGGTGATCAACGGCGAGCTGATTGCCGCGACGCGGCGCACGCCCGGGCATGTCGTCGGCGACGGACGGCACAGCGTCAAGCAGCTCGTCGAGACCGTCAACCGCGACCCGCGACGCGGTGTCGGCCATGAAAAGGTGATGACACGCATCGAGCTCGACGCCCAGGCCGAGATGATGCTGACGCGGCAATCGCTGACCGCTGGCGATGTGCCCGCCGCCGGGCAGCAGGTGCTGTTGCGCAGCACCGCCAACCTGTCCACCGGCGGCACCGCGACCGACGTCACCGACATCATCCACCCCGACAACCGCGAGATGGCAGTGCGCGCGGTCACCGCCATCGGCCTCGATGTCGGCGGCGTCGACTTCCTCTGCCCGGATATCACCGAGAGCTACAAGACGGTCGGCGGCGGCATCTGCGAGATCAATGCCGCACCGGGGTTTCGCATGCACGTGGCGCCGAGCGAAGGCACGCCGCGGGACGCTGCCGGGCCGGTCATCGACATGCTGTTCCCGGCGGGCAGCCATTCGCGGGTGCCCATCGCCTGCATCACCGGGACCAACGGCAAAACCACGACCGCGCGGATGCTCGCGCACATCAGCAAGATGGCCGGCTTCACGCCTGGCCTGACGACCACCGACGGCGTCTACATCGACGGCCAGCGCACCGTCGAAGGCGACATGACCGGCCCGGTGGCCACACGCATGGTGCTGGCTGATCCGCAGATCGATATCGCGGTGCTCGAAGTCGCGCGCGGTGGCCTGCTGCGCGCCGGCATGGGGGTGCCGTTTGTGAATGTCGGCGCGGTGCTGAATGTGAAGAGCGACCACCTCGGCATGAAGGGCATCGATACGCTGGAGCAGTTGGCCGAAGTCAAGCGCATCGTGGTCGAGGTTGCGCGCGACTGCGCGGTGCTGAATGCCGACGACGACAACGTGATCAGGATGTCGGCGCACACCGATGCCAAGAGCCTGTGTTACGTCACCGTCAACCCTCAACATGCGGTGGTGCGCGAGCACATCCGCGCCGGCGGCCGCGCCTGCGCGCTCGAGGCCGGCGTCAACGGCCAGATGATCACGCTGTACGACAAGGGCCGGCATATCCCGCTGATGTGGACGCACCTGATCCCGGCCACGCTCGAAGGCCGCGCGATGCACAACGTGCAAAACGCGATGTTCGCCGCCGCCTGCGCCTTCAGCCTGGATATCAAGCTCGACGCGATCCGCCAGGGCCTGCGCACGTTTGACAGCACCTTCTTCCAGGCGCCGGGGCGCATGAACGTCTGGGACGAACACCCCTTCAAGGTCATCTTCGACTACGCCCACAACGCGCATGCGGTGGGCGTGATGGCCGACCTCGCGCAGCGGCTTGAGGTGCGCGGTCGGCGCATCGTCGTCGTCGCCGGGCCGGGCGATCGGCGCGACGCCGACATCCGCGATATCGCACTCGCGGTGGCCGGCCGCTTCGACCACTACATCTGCCGCCGCGACGACGGCCTGCGTGGCCGCGCCAGCGACGAGGTGCCGCAGATGATCGCCGCGGTATTGCGTGAAAAGGGTGTCGCCGAGAGCCAGATCACGATCATCCCCGACGAACAAGAGGCGATCGACGCGGCGCTGCGCATGGGCCAGCTCGGCGACCTGCTGCTGGTTTTTGCCGATGCGCTGACACGTTCGTGGAAGCAGGTCATCAAGTTCAAGCCCGAAGGCGGTGCAGCGACGTCGGGCCCGGCAGCGCAGGCCCAACGTTTGACCGCAGCGGCAGCGCCGGCAGCGCCGTTAGCAGCCGCGGCTGCGCCCGCCGCTGCGTCGGCCGCAACCGGCACCGGCAGCGGCGTCGGTTCTGGTGTCGGCCTGGGCGCCGAGGCCGACGACGGCACGATGGCGATGGCGGTGCCGAACGACGGCGCTGCGCTGGCCACGGGTTTTGTCCGCGATGCGCGTGGGCTGCGCTTTGTCGGCGAGGCCGACGATTGATGCTGCACCGGCTTGCGGGGCCAGCGGTTGCGGCATCGAAGCGCGGCTGATGGATCCGCTGCCGCCGCTCTTCGAGGACTCGCGCCGCCTGCTCGGCGCCAACCTCTACTTCGACCGGCCGGCGGTGGTGCTCACCGCGCTCGGCCCGCTGGCGGCCGACGATGCGGCGCATGCGCGCTGGGCGGCGGCGGTGGTGTCGATGGCCGCCGCGCTCGGCTGGCCGGCGCCGCAGCCTCAAGCGCAGCAGCCTCAAGTGCCGTCGCCTGAAGTGCAGCTTGCGGCATCGGCGATCCTGGCCTTCGCCGCGCCCGACGACCAGCTCTTCACCGCCACCGAAGTCAATGAATGGGCCTGGGAGCTGGCCTGCAGCGAAGTCGGCGCGGGGTTCTCGATGCAGCATCGTGGTGTCAATGCAGCGGCCTTGGCGGCACGCGCCGGCGACGAGTTGTCGCGGCCGCTGGCGCGGCTCAAAGCGGCCGCAGCCAGACACTGGTTGCCCTGTTTTGAAGACGACGACACGCTGTCGATCGGCGCCGGCAGCGGCAGCATCAGTTATCCCCGCGCGGCGCTGCCGCTGGCGATGGATGTGCCCTGGTCACGCCTGCACGACGTGCCGACGGTCCTGGTCACCGGATCGAACGGCAAGACGACCACGGCGCGCCTGATCGCGGCGATCGCCCGGGCCGCCGGCAAGACCAGCGGCTTGTGTGGCACCGAGGGCATCTTCGTCGGCGGCGCCCGCGTCGGCTCGGGCGACTATGCCGGCCCGGCCGGCGCGCGCGTAGTGCTGCGCGACCCTGCGGTGGACTTCGCCGTGCTGGAAACCGCCCGCGGCGGCCTGTTGCGGCGCGGGCTGGCGGTGCAGCGCGCCGATGTCGCGGTGGTCACGAATATCAGCGCCGACCATTTTGGCGAGTACGGCATGCACCACCTGGACGACATCGCGCGCGCGAAGTTGATCGTCGCGCATGCCGTCGCTGGTGGCCGTGGCGGGGGCGCTGGCGAGGGCGCTGGCGGCGGTGTACTGGTGCTGAATGCCGGCGACCCGACGCTGATGCGGGCGACGGCTCTGTGGCCGCATGCAGCGCGAGCGCGGCAGGCGCTGTTCGCACTCGACTTCGATGCCGCGCCGCTGCGCGAGCATCGTGCCGCGGGCGGCGCGACTTGCGGCCTGCGGGCGGGCGCAATGTGGCTGTCGCTCGCCGGCCAGGACCATGCGCTCGGCGCTGCCGCCGCGATGCCGCTGACATTCGGCGGCGCGGCGGCGTTCAATGTCGAAAACTGTGCTGCCGCAGCGCTCGCCGCCGCGTCGGCGGGCATGCCGGTTGAGATCATCCGCTCGGCGCTTCTAAATTTTGGGCGAGCGCCCAGTGACAACCCGGGCCGGCTCGAGCGTTGGTCCCACCGCGGCGCTACGGTGCTCGTCGACTACGCGCACAACCCCGACGGGCTGGCGCAACTGCTGCGGGTCGCGCGCTCGCTGCAACCCGCGCGCATCGGTCTGTTGCTCGGGCAGGCCGGCAACCGCAGCGACGCGGCGATCACCGACCTGGCACGCACCGCCGCCGGCTTTGCACCCGACCGGGTGGTCATCAAGGAGCTGCCGCAGATGTTGCGCGGCCGCGCCGTGGGCGAGGTGCCGGCGCTGATCGAGCGGGCCTTGCACGCTGCCGGCCTCGCGGCGTCAAAGACCGTGCACGAGGCCGATGAACAGTCCGCCGCGCTGCGCCTGCTCGACTGGGCCGAAGCGGGCGACGTGATCGTGCTGCCGGTGCACACCGCGGCGGTGCGCGAGCGGCTGGCGGCGTGGCTGGCTTGACATCGGCACAGCCGCACTGCCCTCGCGTTGCGGCACACTGCCGGCTCTCGCAACCCAGCCCGCCACCAACATCATGCAAAGCAACCGCCGCACGATCCTCACCGCAGTCGCACTGAGCATGCTGGGGGCTACGCCTTGGGCGGCGCTCGCCCAGCCCGCCGCCTGGCGGGCGAAGCCGGTGCGCATCGTCGTGCCGTTTCCGGCCGGCGGCACCACCGACATCCTGGCGCGGGCCTTGGCGCCGGAGCTGCAGGCGGTTTTTGGCCAGCCGTTCATCGTCGACAACAAACCCGGCGCGGGCGGCAACCTGGGCGCGAGCGAAGTCGCCAAGGCCGCCGCCGATGGCCACACGATGCTGATGGGCACCGTCGGCACGCACGCGATCAACCCGGCGCTGTACCCGAAGATGCCCTACGACCACGTCAAGGATTTCGTGCCGGTGACGCTGGTCGCCGGTGTGCCCAACGTGTTGGTGATGAATGCCGCGAATGCGCAGAAGCTGGGCATTGCCTCGGTCGCCGACCTGGCCCGCGTGGCGCGCGCCAATCCCGGCAAGCTGAATATGGCCAGCTCGGGCAACGGCACCTCGATCCATTTGTCAGGCGAGCTTTTCAAGACCATGACCGGCACCTTCATGGTCCACTTTCCCTACCGCGGCTCGGGCCCGGCGCTGATCGACCTGATCGGCGGCAATATGGACCTGATGTTCGACAACCTGCCGTCGTCGCTGCCGCACATCAAGTCGGGCCGCCTGAAGGCGCTGGCCGTGACCAGCGGCGTGCGCTCGAGTGCCGTGCCCGATCTGCCGACGATCGCCGAGGCCGGCGGCGCGGCCACGCAAGGCTATGAAGCGAGCTCGTGGTTCGGCCTGCTGGCACCCGCCGGCACGCCGATGGATATCGTCAACCGCGTGCAGCAGGAAACCGCCAAGGCGCTGGCCTCGCCGGCGCTGAAGGAGCGCCTGCTGGCACAAGGCGCGATCCCCAGCGGCATGACCAGCGCCAACTTCGTCCGCTTCATCGACGCCGAGACGAAGAAGTGGGCGCAGGTGGTCAAGGCCTCGGGCGCGAAGGTCGACTAGCCGGGCGCGCCGGCATCGGCCGTCACCGGCTCACGGCCCGCGCGCTTGAAATCGCGCTCGGTCCTTCGTCCAGCGCGCAACGCCTTCCGGCGTCGCACGTCCGGACTCAGCTATTCCAGATGACCTTCTTGCGCGCGCCGACCCACTTTTCGTAGTTCTTCGCGAACAGGTCTTCGATCTTGTTGCGCTTGACCTTGAAGGTCGGCGTGATGAGGTCGTTTTCGACGGTCCAGGGCTCGGTCATCACGACCAGGCAGTCGAGCTGTTCGTGCGGGTCGAGGGTGTCGTTGATCGACTTCAGATGCTCGGTCAGCGAGCCTTCGAGCTCGGCCTTGCCTGCTGCGTCACGAGCCTTCGCGGCACCGTCGATATTGAGCATCAGCAGCGCCAGCGGCTGGCCGAGGTTGGCGCCAGTGACGCAGCAGGCCTCGACCGATTCGTGCATCACGAGCTTGTCTTCGATCGGCGCCGGCGCGACATATTTGCCCTTGCTGGTCTTGAACAGGTCCTTGACGCGACCGGTGATCTTGAGGTTGCCCTCGGCGTCGAGCGCGCCCTTGTCGCCGGTGTGCAGCCAGCCGTCGTCGGTCATGGCCTGCTTGGTGAGTTCGGGCTCCTTGTAGTAGCCGAGCATCGTGCAGGGCGACTTGACCTGGATTTCGCTGTTCGCCGGGTCGAGCCGGCTTTGCACGCCGTCATACGGCAGGCCGACCGTGCCCGGACGCGACTTGCCGCGCAGCGTCGAATGGCTGACACCGCAGTTTTCGGTCATGCCGTAAACCTCGACCAGGTTCAGGCCGAGCTTGTCGTACCAGCGCAGCAGGTCCGGCGGCATCGGCGCGGCGCCGCCGGCGGCAAAGATGCATTCCTGCAGGCCAAGCGCGGTGAGGATCTTCTTGCGCACGATGCCGCCCAGGATCGGGATCTTCAACATCCGGTTCAGCTTGGCCGGCGGCATCTTCTTGCCGATGCCCTGCTGGAATTTGACCCACAGCCGCGGCACCGAGAAAAACACCGTCGGGCGCGCGCGCTGCAGGTCGCTGGTGAAGGTCTCCAGGCTCTCGGCAAAAAACACGTGCATGCCGGTGGCCAGCATGCCGTGTTCGACCAGCGTGCGCTCGGCGACATGCGACAGCGGCAGATAGCTCAACATGCGCGCCGACTGGTTGATCTCGGTGACCCGCCGCAGGCCGGCCTGGACGCCCCAGGCGAAGGTCGCAAAACTGTGCATCACGCCCTTGGGCGCGCCGGTGGTGCCCGACGTGTACATGATCGTGCCGAGCTCGTCGCCGTCGCGCACCGGGTTGCCCTTGAGCGGGGCGGTCTTGGCCATGATGTCGTCCCAGGCCGGGTAGCGTTTTTTGGCGTCGTCGGGCGACAAGGGGTGGCTGATGCAAGGCAGCCCGGCCGGGATGCCGGGTTTCATGCCTTCCCAGCCGTCGAGCTTGCCGACAAAAAGCAGCTTGGCTTCGCTGTGCTCGAGGATCTGGCGGATCGTGCCGGCGGCCAACGTCGGGTACAGCGGTACCGAGACACAGCCGGCGAGCCAGATCGCGAAGTCGCTCATCATCCAATGCGCGGTGTTCTTCGACAGCAGCGCGACCCGGTCGCCAGGCTTGAGGCCCTGGGCTTGCAGGTACGCGGCCATGCGCCGCGCCTGGTCCATCAGTTCGCGCCAGGTGTAGTTCTTCACCGCGGCGCCGCCGAGCGGTTGGGTCAGCGCCACCCGGTCCGGGGTGGTCGATTCCCAGTGGTACATGCGCTGCAGCGCGAGCGTGTCAGACGAAACGATAGAGGCCATGGTCGGTTTGCCCTGGTGATTGGGGAGTCACAAAGGTCGGCAGCCTAGCCGGACCCGGCCGGCAGCGGAAGAGGGCTTCCCTGGCCCGCAAGGGGCCGGCAATCGGGCAGGCGCTGGGCCGCCACGGTGGTGTCGGCGCAGCGGCGCCGGCCGGCCAAAGCCGGTCAGTCGCCGCGCTCGGCCGCGTCGGCGAGTTGGTCGATGACCTTGCGCGCGCCGCGCAGCGCCAGGGTCACGTCCAGGTCGGCCTGGGGGGCGATCACCGAGACGACCTCGTCGATCGCCTCGGGCGCTTCCATCACCGCCTTGGCGATGACCGACAGCGCGACGATCGATTTTCGCGCCGCCGCGGCGGGCAGCTCGCCGGTGGCCTGCGCCACGACATGGTGGCGCACGCTGACCACCGCCGGCGCCGCCAGGCCCCAGCTTTCGCAAAGCGCCGCGCCGAGCGCATCGTGGCTGACGCCAAAGCCGGTGTGTTCCATCAGGACCAGCTCGGTGTCCGAGCCGGCGGCCCGGAGCATCGCACCGTAGTGATCACTTGCATGCCTGAAGAGCACGGCTTTGCCACATTCTTCAAACAACCCCGCCGAATGTGCCGCCCAGGCGTCGACGCTCAGATGGGCCCCCAGCCGGCCCATTACAAAGCCGCGCCGGCCGGCGCGCTGCCACAGCGGCTCAAGCTGGGCTGACGGCGGGAACGCCGCGCGCAGCCCCATCTCGAAGGTGATCGCCGCGACTTCGCGCATGCCGAGGTAGGTGATCGCCTGCTGCACGCTCTGCACGCGGCCCTTCAGGCCGTAGAGCGACGAGTTGACGGCCTTCATCACCGACGCGGCCAGTGCCATGTCGCTTTCGATCAGCGTCGACGCGGCCTGCAGGTTGATGTCGTCATCGGCGAGCAGCACCGACAGCTTGACCAGCGAATCTGGCTGCGCCGGGATGTCGATATCGAGGGTGCGAAGTTCTGGGTTCACGCTCATGGCCGGCTGCTCGTGCGCCAGACACGGCGCCTTCCTGGCCAAATCGTAGGCCGCCCGCGCCATCGCGAAGCGCCGAATAGCGCCCATGAATGCACGGCAATCCGCCGGGCCTCGATCAGCGCCGCCAGCGCAGGGGCCCCCTGCGGCCCGCAACGACCGGCCGGGGGGGTTGCCTCAGCCCGCCGGCGCCGCGATGCGCAGGCAGACCCGGGTGCCGCTGCCGCGCGCGCTGTAGACCTCGACCGCACCGCCATGCAGCTCGGCAATGCGTTTGACAATCGCCAGGCCGAGGCCTTTGCCACCTTCGCCGGTTGCCGGCGCGGTGCCCTGGCGCGCCTGGTAGAAGCGGTCGAAGAGCTGCGGCAGGTGGTGCTCGGCGATGCCCGGGCCGGTGTCGGCCACCGTGATCTCGATCAGCCCACCGGGTGCCGTTGGCGCCACCGCGGCGAGCGTGATGGCGTCGCCGGGGCGGCAGAATTTGAGCGCGTTGTCGATCAGGTTGGCCAACGCGCGTTCGATCAATTCGATGTCGACCGTTGCGGGCACCGGGCCGGCGGCCCCTGTGTCCTGCGCACTATCGCCGGCGGCCGTGGCATCCGGCACCACGCTGGCCAGCGTCACCCCGGTGCTGCGGGCGCGCTCGGCAAAACGAAGCTGCACGTCGTCGATGAGCTCGCGCAGGTCGACCGTCTGCAAGCGAAGCTCGAAGGCCGGTTCGTCGAGCCGCGCCAGGTCGCCCAGCGCCTGCACCAGGCGTGCCGCGTTGTGGGTGTTGCGCAGCGCGACGGCGAGCAGTTGGCGGTCGGCAGCGCGCGCCAGGTCGCCGGCCCAGCGAGTATCGAGCGTGTCCAGGCAGGCCACGGTGGCGGTCAGCGGCGAGCGCAGGTCGTGCGACAGGTTGCTCACGCCTTCGCGCCGAAAGGCGTCGAGCCGGCGCAGCGCCGCCCACTGTTCGCGCACCCGCGCCAGGAGCAGGCGGAAGGCGCCGGCGAGCTGGCCAAATTCGTCGCGCGCACCGAGCACGCCGGCGGGCAGCTCGGCCCCGGCCGAGCCTTCCAGGCTCGCCGGCGACAAGCCGGCCACGGCGTCAGTGAGCCGGCGCAGCGGCATCGTCACGGTCGCAATGATCCAGGCCGAAAGCAGCGTCGACAGCGCCACGATGCCCAGGATCAGCCCCAGCGCCGGCAGGCCAAAGCCGGCCTGGACCGCGGGCCCGGCGGCGGCGGGCAGCTGCCCCGGCGGGCTGACCAGGTAGAGGTAGCCGGCGACCTCGGGCCCGGGCCGGATCGTGGCGCGTTTCAAGGGCCGCGCGGCGACTACCGCATCGGCGCGGCCGCGCTCGGGGTCGTCGCCCATCACATAGGGCACCCCGACCCCGGCCGCGGCCTGGCGCACCGGCTCGATGGCAACGCGGTAGCCGGCGCCCGGCGCGCGTTGGCCGGTGCTGGCCAGCACCTGGCCGTCGGCGTCGAGCAGGTACAGCCGGGCATCGGGCTCCAGGAACAGCAGGCTCGACAGCAGCGCGGTGACATGCCCCGGGTCCCGCTCGTGCAGGTCGAGCAGGCTGTCGTACATGGCGACCACGCGGGCCAGGAATTCGCTGCTGCGCCGGTAGTTGATCTCGCGCTCGAAGCGCTGGTAGCCGTAGAGCACGGCGCCAATCACCAGCGCCGCGGTGAGCAAGCCGGTGGCGGCGACCGTAAGCGCCAGACGGGTGCGGACCCTCACCGCGCGCGCTCAAGGAAATGTGGCTCCGCCACTTTCCTTGATCCCCTTGGGGGGCCGAGCCCGCACCGAGCGAGCGCCTGCGCGCTCGCGAGTGGCTGGTGAGGGCCGTCCGGCATGCTTGCCGGATGGCGGCCGGCTTCAGTCGGCCTTGGGGCAGTCATGATCACGCCGCGGGCGCGTCGCGCATCTTGTAGCCGGCGCCGCGCACGGTGAGGATCAGCTGCGGGCGCATCGGGTCGGCTTCGAGTTTGTTGCGCAGCCGGTTGATGTGGGTCGTCACGGTGTGCTCGTAGCCCTCGTGTGAATAACCCCAGACACCGTCGAGCAGCTGGGCGCGCGAAAACACGTTGCCCGGGTGGCGCATGAAGTGCAGCAACAAGTCAAATTCGAGCGCCGTGCATTCGATCGCGCGGCCCTGCCAGCGCACCTCGCGGCGCGCGGTGCAGATGCGCAGCTCGCCGTTGAAGACATAGTTGCTGCCCGGCGCGGACGCGGCCTGCGTTTGGGCCTGGCGCAGCAGCTCGGCGCGGCGCAGCAGGGCCTTCACACGCGCCAGCAACTCGGCCATCGAAAAGGGTTTGGTCAGATAGTCGTCGGCGCCGAGTTCGAGGCCGAGCACGCGGTCGAGCTCGGTGCTCTTGGCGGTGAGCATCAGGATCGGCATCGCGCGGCCGCGCGAGCGCAGCGCCTTGCAGACTTCGAGGCCGTCCATGCCCGGCATCATCAGGTCAAGCACGAGCAGGTCGCTGGCCTCGCTGTCCTGGCTGGCCAGCGCCGCCAGGCCATCGGCGACGGCCGTGACCTCGTGGCCGGCGCCACGCAGGTTCATCACGATCAGGTCGCGGATATCGGTCTGGTCTTCGGCAACCAGGATCTTGGCGGCGGGCATGGGCGGATTGTCGCGCCGCCGACGGCCGGTCTTACAGCCGGGTGGGGCGGTTTGCGCTGCATTCGTAGGCCCGATGTGATCTGGCTGTGATCTTCCGTGAGCGGCATGCGATCTGGGCTGGCCACAGTCCATCTCATCGCAACGGAGCCCAACATGTACGCCACCCAAGCCCTGACCGCCCGGCAAGTCCAGCAAGTCCCGCAGGCCGCACCTGCGTCCGAAGCCGCGACCACCCCGCTGGCGCCGCTGGCGCCGCTGGCGGCCCTGACCATCAGCGCCACCGATCTCGTCAACCACCGCGCTTTTTTGGTCCGTTTTGCGCAGCGCCGCCTGAGCGACCCGGTGCTCGCCGAAGACGCGGTGCACGATGTCTTCGAGGCCGTGATCTCCGGCCGCGCGGTATTTGCCGGCCGCTCGGCGGTGCGCTCCTGGTTGACTGCGGTACTCAAGCACAAGATCGTCGACATCGTGCGCCGGCGGCCGATGATGGATTCGCTCGACGGTGGTGATGCCGGCGACGACAGCGACGGCGCGCCGATGCAGCGCGAGATCGAATGCCCACACGCCGGCCCGGCCGAGTTGGCCGAGTTGCGCGAAACCCTGGCCGATACGCTGGACCAGATCGATACCCTGCCCGCCGGCCTGCGCGACGCGGTCCGCTTACGCCTGATCGACGACCGCGAGACGGCCGATGTCTGCCAGGCGCTGGCGATCAGCGAAGAGAACCTGTTTGTGCGCCTGCACCGGGCGCGCAAGGCGCTGGTCGTCGCTGCTGCAGCGAGTCTCAAGTCTGCGCAAGGATCCAGCCAGCCGCGCGCTCGGCGATCATCAGCGTGGGCGAATTCGTATTGCCACTCGTGATCGTCGGCATCACGCTGGCGTCGGCTATGTGCAGGCCGGCGATGCCACGCACCGCCAGCCGCGGGTCGACGACGGCCAGCGGGTCGTCGGCGCGGCCCATCCGGCAGGTGCCGACCGGGTGGAAGATCGTGGTCCCGATATCACCTGCCAGTCGCGCCAGGTCGTCGTCGCTCTGGTACTGCGCGCCGGGTTTGATCTCGTGCGGCGCGTATTTCGCCAGCGCCGGTTGGGCCACGATGTGCCGGGTCAGGCGCAGCGAGTCGGCGGCCACGAGCCGGTCTTCGGGCGTGCTCAGGTAGTTGGCCAGGATGCTCGGCGCGACGCTGGCGTCGTTGCTGCGGATATGCACCGCGCCGCGCGCCGTCGGGTTCAAGTTGCACACACTCGCGGTGAAGGCCGGGAATTTGTCGAGCGGTTCACCAAACGCCGGCAGGCTCAAGGGCTGTACGTGGTACTGCACGTTGGGCCAGGTATGCGCCGCTGAAGAGCGCGCAAAAGCGCCGAGCTGTGACGGCGCCATGCTCATCGGGCCGCTGCGGCGCAGCAGGTATTGAGCGCCGATCGCAGCCTTGCCGAAGAAGCTGTTCGCCTGCGCGTTGAGGGTCTTCACGCCAGTCACGCCGAACACGGCGCGGATCTGCAAATGGTCTTGCAGGTTTTCACCGACCCCGGGCAGCGCATGCACCAGCTCGATGCCGTGGCGCTGCAAGAGCGCTGGCGCGCCGACCCCCGACAGCTCCAGAATCTGCGGCGTGCCGACCGCGCCGGCGGCCATCACCACGCTGCGTGTGGCCAGCGCAAGCGGCGGCGCACCGGGCGCGGGCAGCAGCTCGACGCCGGTGCAGCGCAGATTGCGGTCGCCGCTGCGATCAAACGTTAGGCGGCGCACCTGCGCACCGGTCCAGACCTGCAAATTGGGGCGGCCGACCACCGGGCGCAAAAAGGCCTTGCTCGCATTCCAGCGCACGCCGCTCTTTTGGTTGACCTCGAAATAGCCCACACCTTCGTTGTTGCCGGTGTTGAAGTCGTCGCTGGCCGGGATGCCGGCCTGCTGCGCGGCCTGCGAAAAAGCGTCGAGGATGTCCCAGCGCACGCGCTGGCGTTCGACCCGCCACTCGTGGCCGGCGCCATGCAGCGCCGAGTCGCCGCGCCAATGGGCCTCATGCTGGCGAAAGACCGGCAGGCATTGGTCCCAGCGCCAGCTGTCGTCGCCGGTGGCCGCAGCCCAGCCGTCGTAGTCGCGGCTCTGGCCGCGCATGTAGATCATGCCGTTGATGCTGGAGCTGCCGCCGAGCACCTTGCCGCGGGGATAGCGCAGCCGGCGGCCGTTGAGGCCGGGGTCGGCGTCGGTCTGGTAGAGCCAGTCGGTACGCGGGTTGCCGATGCAGTACAGGTAGCCGACCGGGATGTGGATCCAGACATAGTCGTCGTGGCCGCCGGCCTCGATCAACAACACGCGCCGCGCCGGGTCGGCACTCAGCCGGTTGGCGAGCAAGCAGCCGGCGGTGCCGGCGCCGACGATGATGTGGTCGTAGGTCGGGATGTCGGGCGTATCGGGCATGGCGGCGATGTTATGCCCGCCGCCGCTGCGCAACGCCGCGGCCTTCAGCGCAGCGTCGGGCTGGCCAGGATCGGGAACAGCTTGACCAGCCCGTCGGCGAGCAACTCGACGGCCATTGCCGCGAGCATCAGGCCCATCAGCCGCGTCATGACATTGATGCCGGTGCGCCCGAGCACCTTGGCGATGCGCCCCGAGGCCGAGAAGACGACGAAGATGATCAGGCCGATGACGACGCCGTACCCGACCAGTACTGCGTGCTCCCACCAGTGGCGGGTTTTTTCGGCATAGATCACGACCGTCGAAATCGTCGCCGGCCCGGTCAGCAGCGGGATCGCCAGCGGCACCACCGCGATGCTCGCCCCGGCGTCGACTTTTTGGTCGCCTTCGGAGACATCCGTCGGCTTGCTTTCGGCCGGCTGCGCATTGAGCATCGCCAGCGAGCTGATCAACAGCAGGGTGCCGCCGCCGACCTGGAAGCTGGCAATGCTGATGCCAAAAAACTCGATCAACTTCAAGCCGGCGACAGCGCTGACGGCGATCACACAGAAGGCCGTGAAGGCGCTGATGCGGATCGTTCGCTGGCGCTGCGCGCGGCTAAAGGTCTGCGTAAAGTGGATGAAAAACGGCACCACGCCAATCGGGTTGACGATCGCCAGCAGGGCGATGAGCGGCTTGTACAGGTCCATCAGTGGTCTCCGTTGCGTAGCACCAGCACCACCGTGCAGGCGCCGCGCAGCGTGACCAGCGCCGGCAGCACCAGCGCCAGCGCAAAAACCACGCCGCCGCCGATCAGCGCCGCCGCGCCATGGGCCGACTGCGCTGCCGGCGCGCCTGCTGCGCCCATGCTGCGCAGGCCGTAACCAAAGAGCCCGGCCATCAACTGCTGTGGCGGGATGTCCAGGCCGCCGACAAAGACCGCCAGGTAAGTCAGCACCTTGGCGCCGGCCAGCACCACCGCAGCGGCGAGCGCGCCGACGGCGCTGGCGACCAGCGCCACCATGGCCAGCATCAAGGCCGCCAGCAGCAGCCGCTGGCGCAGCAAGGCCAACAGCCAACGCAGTGTCGCGAGCACATGCAGGCCCGACCACACCGCCGGCCCGGCCAGCGGCGCGACCACCGCGGCGAGCGCGACCAGCGCCACTCCGACGCCGACCACCGTGGCCGGCACCGCGACCCCAAACAGCGCTGCCCCCGGCACCACGCCGATCACATCCGGCCGCGCCAGCCAGACCAGCCCGGTGGCCGCGGCGATGAGCAGCAGTGGCACCGCCGCCGCGGCCATCAACACCAGCAGCAGCCGGTGCCCGAGCAGCAACGCGTCGTGGCCGGCGGCCCCGCTGTCGCGTACCGGCACGCCGCGGGCCTGGTCCATCAGCTGCAGGCCGGTGGCGCTGACGCCGTAAAAAGCGACAAACGCCGCCAGCGCCGCCTGCGCCGCGCCCCAGAGCGCGATGCCACGCCCGAGCGAGACCTCGGCGCTGGCCAGCAACAGGCCGGCGGCGGCGAAGGTGCCCAGCAAGGTGAACAGCGCGGCACCGTTGCGCACGGCGTCGAGCGCGCCGAGGATCACGATCATCGGTGTATCGCCACGCTGCAGCGGCGCGGCGCTGGCGTCAGCGGCCGGCGTGCTGGTGGCGCGGGCCGGGGTCGAAGCGTCGGTCGGGTTCATGGTGCGCAGTCTGGTTTCATCCGGGCGCTGCGGGTAATTCCGGGGCAGCAAAACAACACTTGTCGCGCCCCGGCTTTGGCACAAAAGGCGCGAACGCTCGATAATCCCCGGTTCGTGTCTGGACTCCACGCCTGAAGCGGACTTTTTGTGATGCCGGGTTGAAGCTCCACATGTTCTTGTTGGTTTAGTGAGAAAGAGGCTTCCCGGTGGGAAACAAACTTTACGTGGGCAATCTGGCCTATTCGGTGCGCGACGACTCGCTTCTGCAAGCGTTTGCGCAATTTGGCACCGTCCAGTCGGCGAAGGTCATGATGGACCGTGATACCGGCCGCTCGAAAGGCTTCGGCTTTGTCGAGATGGGTACCGACGCGGAGGCGCAAGCCGCCGTCAACGGCATGAACGGGCAACCGCTCGAAGGCCGTGCGATCGTCGTCAACGAGGCTCGCCCGCGTGAACAGCGCCCGGGCGGCTTCGGCGGTGGTGGTGGTACCGGCGGCGGCGGCGGCGGTTACGGCGGCGGCGGTGGTAGCGGTGGCCGCTCCGGCGGTGGCGGCGGTTATGGTGGCGGCGGCAGTGGTGGCGGCGGCGGTTACGGCGGTGGTGGCGGCGGCGGCGGTCGCAGCCCCTACGGCGGTGGCGGCGGTGGCGGCCGTTCCGGCGGCGGCGGCGGCGGTGGTTACGGCAGCGGTGGTGGCGGCGGCAGCCGCGGCGGCTACTGATTCGCCTGCATTGACCGGTTGGGGGGCAAGCTGCCCAACCCCGAAATCCTGATCCAGGGCGACAGCGTGCAAACGCTGCCGCCCTTGGCTTTTGTGGGGCCGGCAAAGTGAGCCGGCGCATTTCGGCCTAGAGCAGCAGCGCCGACTTCACAAACAGCTCCTGTCGGGCCGGCGCATCACTCGACCAGGCGCGGCTGGCGCCAACGCTCAACGAGCGGCCGGGCGCAAACCGGTGCTGGAAAACGATCGACGCCGCCCGCCTGCGCGACACCTCGGCCTGACTGACGCCAATGGCCGGCTCGGCGGCGCGGTCAAACCACGCGCCTTGCCAAACCGCACGCACCGAGTCGCGGGCGTTGAGATGCAGCACACCGAGCCAGCGCGCGCTGTGTTCGGCCAGCGCGCGTTGGCCGTCCGGCGCGGCAATCGTGCCTTGCTGAAAACGTTGTTCGGATTCGAGACCGAAGTCTCCGAGCTTGCCGCGCAACTTGGTTTCGAAGAGCCACTCGATACCGCGGCCGACGCGGTCGGCGCGTGTATCGACGTCAACCCGGTCACCCAGCGTGAGTTCCAGATTCAGGCGTGTGAACCAGGCTGCGGGGTTGATGCTCCACGATGCCGCGATCGCCCGCACCGGATGCAGCTTGCCCGACGCGCCGACCCGCTGCGCATCAAAGCGCGCCTGCACCCAGGCTTCTGAATTGCGCGCGGCCACGAGCCAGATCCCGGGGTGAGCGCGCTGCTCGACGACGATGCCGTCAGCGGTCTCGGCCCGGCGCAGCCAGAGGTAAGTCTCGAATTCATGCGCCGGCACGCCAAGCAGCGGCAGCGTCTTCGGGCCCCAGCGGCGAACCACTTCGCCCTGCACAAAACGCACGCCGGCCTGGTCGACAAACCCGTTGTCGTTGCGGAAGTTCGCACTCGTGACACCGGCCTCGGCGCTGAGATTCCAGCCCGGGACGCGGCTGAACCAGGTCAGGTGCCAGCGGCTGCCGCTGTCGCGGGCCTGCAGCGCCGGCAGCAGCTCGCCGCTGCTGGTATCGGCGACAAAACCGGCCGTGGTCTGCGACAGCATCGTGCGCAGGCGCCATTGGGTTTCGGGCTCGGGTTTCCAGGCCAGGTCGGCACCAAAAACGCGGTTGTCGCGGCCGCCGCCATAGTCACGCAGCGACACCAGGCCGCCGGCGCTGAACGTCGTGGCGCCAATCGAAAAATGGGTTCGGGCTCGCAGCAGCGTCGCCTGCGAGCGGCCATCTTGTGCGGCCACGCCGGTATCAAAAGCGCGCGGCAGCAGCACCAGCCCGCCGCCGTCGTCACGCAGCGTGAGCGCGGTCGCTTCGGCCTGCGCGCCTCGCCAGGTGGCGCGCAGGCCAAACCGCGGGTCGGTGACGGCGCGTGAATAAAACGCCGCCAGCGGCAAGTCGAGCACGTCGGTGCTTTCGAGAAAAAACGCCCGCTTCTCGGGCAGCGACAAGGCAAATCGCGTGCTGCCGGCGAGCTGCGGCGCGTCGAGCTCGACCTGGCTGAAATCGGGGTTCAAGGTCATGTCGAAGACCCAGTCGGCACGTGGTCGCCACTTGATTTCGGCACCCACCGCCGCCTGCGTCTGGCGCTGCCCGTTGTCGCCAGGACGCGTCTGGCGCAGCGTGATTTCGGGGACGATGGCGAGATGGCTGTGGCCATGCACACGCGCGCCGATCTCGGCCAGGCCATCGATGACTTGCAACTCGGCGATAAAACTCAAGGCGTCTTGCGTCAGCGGCGCCGAGACCCACAAGGTGCCCGACTCGCGCGGCACGCTGCGCACAACCATCAGCCGCCAGGGCAAACCGCCACGCAGCGGATAACGCAGCGCGATGAAGGGCAGGCGAACTTCGACGCTGTAGCCGTCGGCCAGCCTGGCCGCTGCGGCGTCGAACTCGAAATCGGGTGCGAAGTCCTCGACATCACCGTCGGCGATATACATGCCGTCGGCCTGCACCCCGGCGGCGTTGACGCGCACAAATTGCGCTGATCGGCGGTCGCCCACCGCGTCCAGGATCACGGCAACAAAATCCTGGTCGCGCAGCACCTGGTCGCGGCGCACCAGCGGTGCGCGGATCTCCACCGGGCGGGGGTCAAACGCCCGGATGCCGATGACCAACGCATCGGCTTCGACGATCACCTGCAGCGTGGTGCGGTAATCGGCCGGCGGCGGTTGGCGGTCGGCTGGGCGGTACTGCAAAAAGGCTTCGTGCACCGGCGCGCGCGCCCAGGCCGCTTCGTCGAGGCGGCCATCGAGCTGGATGCGCTCGGCCGCGGGCAGGGTCAGCGCGCGGGGCTGCGCGTGCACGGCGCCGACGCCGCCGAGCGCGGCGCACAGCAGCGCGCAATGCACTGCACGCAACACGCGCACTCCACGCCGCAAGCGCAGCACGCGACCCCGCCGCAGTATCAACACCGGCCTACTCACCGCGCCGCTTCTTGCGCCCACGGCCGGCAAACAGCTTGTCGAACAGCGGGTTCGGCAGCACGCGCAAAAGCTTGGCGACGATCGCCATCTGCCAGGGAATGACGCGGTAGCTGGCGCGCGACTCGATGGCAGCAAAGGCGCGGTCGGCAAAACTTTCGGCGGACATCAAAAACGGCATCGGATAAAGGTTGCGCGCGGTCAGCGGGGTCGCGATATAGCCCGGCAGCAGGGTTACGACATGCAGCCCCGAAGCCGCAACTTCGCCGCGCAGGCTTTCGCAATAAGCCACCACCGCGGCCTTGCTCGCGCAGTAAGCGCCATGCCCGGGCATGCCGCGGATGGCGGCAACGCTGGCGATGCCGACCAGCGTGCCGGCGCGCCGCTCGCGCATCAAGGTGATGAAGGGATGAAAGGTCGCCGCCAGGCCGACGTTGTTGGTGGCAAAGGTTTCGCGCATGACATCGAGGTCGCCACGTTGTGCGCTGTCCATGCCGACGCTGATGCCGGCGTTGGCGATGACCACATCCGGCAAACCCTGTTGCTCGATGCAGCGCCGGCCCGCCGCGGCAATGCTGTCGAGGTCGGTGACATCCGCGGCGTAGACCCGCGCCTGCGTCTCGTCATACCCCCGCGCGCGCGCCCAGGTTTCGGTTTCGGCGACCCGGCGCGCGACCAGGCCTAAGCGCCAGCCGGCGCGGGCAAACCGCGCCGCCAGCGCCTGCCCGATGCCGCTCGATGCGCCAGTGATGAAGACCAAGGGCGCGGTCATTCGTCAACCTTCATGGCCGCTTGCTCGCCACCGGCGCAAAGACCACCCGCATCGGGCCCTTGAGCTCGAGCAGCCGCGCCAGGTTGTCAAAGCTGATGCCGCCGGCGCGCATTTCGCTGGTGCCCACACGCACCTTCACCGGCAGGTGCGAGGTCAGCCGCTCGGTATCGAAAAAGGCGTGCAAAAACTCGCTGTCGATTTCCACCGGCGCGCCATCCAGCGTGACGCTGCGCACCGTCGCGCCACCGAGCAACTGGACTTCGGTGGCGTCGCCATTGGCCAGCGCGCGCCGCGCGGTGGCCACCGTGACGCGTCCGTCGGGCGCAAAGGCGCGGATCGTGACGGCGTCGATCTCGATCCGGTCGGTGGCCGGAAAGTGGCGCATGCGCTGACCGTCCAGCCGCACCTTCAAGCGGCCGTCGGCGGCAAAACGCTGCACCGAAAAGCCGGTCATCGTGTAGTCGGGGTCGGTGCGCGCGGTAGTGGCCTCGCGCGGCAACAGCGGGCCGGGCGAGTTCTTGACCAGCCACCAGGTGCCCAGCGCAAGCACCAGCATCAACAGCAGCGGCAAATAGCTCGTCAGCGTGTCGCGCAGGCGCAGCGCCCAGGGCAGCACTTCACGCGGTGGCGGCGGCCGGCCGCCAGGCACCGGGCCGAGCTGGATCGGCACCTCCGGCAGGTCGGGCAGATTGAGTTCGATGCCGGCCGCCGTCATCAGATGTCCAGGCTGTCCTGCGCGTCGGCGTTGAGCAGGCCGGCATACCGGCCGGCTGCGATGAGCAGCAAGTCGCAGAACTCGCGCGCCGCGCCATGGCCGCCTGACGCGCTGGTGACATGGTGCGCGACGGCTTTGACTTCGGCGTGCGCATTGGCGGGTGCGCAGGCAAAGCCGGCGCGGCGCAGCAGCGGCAGATCGGGCCAGTCGTCGCCGATCGCGGCGACTTCGGCCCAGTCAAATTTCAGCGTGGCCAGCAGCCCTTGCGCCGCGGCGAGTTTGTCGTGCGCGCCATAAACTGCATGCAGCAGGCCGAGGTCAGCCACACGCCGGCGCACCGCAGCAGAGTCGCGGCCGGTGATCACGATCGGCACGATGCCAGCGCGCGCCAGCAGCTTCAGGCCATGGCCGTCGAGCGTCGAAAAGGCTTTGACGGTCTCGCCACTTTCGCCGATATACAGGCGGCCGTCGGTCAACACGCCGTCGACGTCGAAGATCGCGGCTTGCATGCCTAACGTGCTGCTTGCAGTGCTGCTTGAACTGCTGCCGGACGTAGTACCCGTCGCGCTACCCGACCCGCCACCAAACGCCGCCCCCTGCGCAAGCAGCAGCAGCTCGGGTGGAAAGTTAAGGGCCGGCTTGAGCATCTCAAATCACCTTGGCGCGCATCAGGTCGTTGCTGTTCAAGGCGCCGATCGCGCAGCCGGATTCATCGACGACGATGACGCCGGTGATGCGGTGCTGCTCCATCAGGTCGGCGGCATCCACCGCGAGCGCATCGGCGCGCACGAGTTTTGGTTTTGGGTACATCACATCGGCGGCGGTAAGTGCCCGCAGGTCGGCGCCGCGCTCGATGAGCCGGCGCAGGTCGCCGTCGGTGAAGATGCCCAGCACCTCGCGGTCGTGGCCCAACACGGCCGTAAAACCGAGGCCCTTGTCGCTGATCTCGCGCAGCATCTCGGGCACGCCGGTGGTGGGGCCGACGCTCGGCAGCTGCTCGCCGCTGCGCATCAGGTCGCGCACATGCATCAGCAGCTTGCGGCCCAGGCTGCCGCCGGGGTGCGAACGCGCAAAGTCCTCGGGCTCGAAGCCGCGTGCATCGAGCAGCGCCACCGCGAGCGCGTCGCCAAGCGCCATCTGCGCTGTGGTGCTCGCGGTCGGCGCCAGGTTCAGCGGGCAGGCCTCCTGGTCGACGGCGCTGGAGATCACGATATCGGCATGCAACGCCAGTGCCGAGCCCGGCGCGCCGGTCATCGCCACCAGCGTCACGCCGAGGCGGCGCACCGCCGGCAAGATGGCGGCGATCTCGTCGCTTTCGCCGCTGTTGCTGATCGCCAGCACGACGTCACCCGACGTGACCATGCCCAGGTCGCCATGGCTGGCTTCACCGGGGTGGACAAAAAATGCCGGCGTGCCGGTCGACGCCAGCGTCGCGGCGATCTTGCGCCCGACATGGCCGCTCTTGCCCATGCCCATCACGATGGTGCGGCCGCGGCAGTTGAGCATTGCCTGCACCGCGCGCGTAAAACCTTCTCCTTGGCGCTTGCTCAAGGCCAGCAGCGCGCGCGCTTCGATCTCAAACGTCTGCGCGGCCAGGGCCAGCGCACGCGCGGGGTCAAATCGCCCGGGTTCGCCCGGGGCCGGCGTGGGGGTATTCAAGGGGCGGCGTCCGATAGCATTGAGGTTCTCATCGGCGGTCTTGTTGGCGTTCTCATCGGGCGTCCTCGTTGAGCGCGCGCACCCGGCAATGTCGTCGCGTATGTCGGGCATGTTTACCGGGCATTCTAGGAGCCTGCTTCCGCAGCCATGGCCACCACCCTCGAACTGGTGCTGCTCTACCTCGTCGCCGCGGTTGCCGGGGTCGTCGTTTGCCGCTCGTTGAAGCTGCCGCCGATGCTGGGTTACCTGGTCGTCGGGGTGCTCATCGGGCCGAATGCGCTGGCGCTGGCCAAGGACACCGCCGGCGTCAAGTACCTGGCCGAGTTCGGCGTCGTCTTCCTGATGTTCGTGCTCGGCCTGGAATTCAACCTGAACAAGCTGCGCAGCATGCGCAACCTGGTCTTCGGCCTCGGCTCGAGCCAGGTCTTGATCACGATGGCCGGTGCGCTGCTCGGGCACTTTTTGCTGCTGTGGCTGTTTTCATTCACCGCCCGGGCCTGGGAACTGAGCTGGCAAGGCGCGATCGTGCTCGGCGGCGCTTTTGCGATGTCGAGCACCGCGATCCTGGTCAAGCTGATGAGCGAGCGGCTCGAGCTCGAAAGCGAGCACGGCAAACGTGTGCTCGGCGTGCTGCTGTTCCAGGACCTGGCTGTGGTGCCGCTGCTGGTGGTCGTGCCCGCGCTCGGCTCGGGCACCGAGGAACTCGGCCGCGCGTTGGGCTTCGCCTTTGTCAAAGCCGCGGTGCTGTTGACGCTGCTGCTGGTCGGCGGGCAGAAGGTCATGCGTTGGTGGTTGACGCTGGTCGCGCGGCGCAAAAGCGAAGAGCTGTTTGTGCTCAACCTGCTGCTGATCACGCTCGGCCTGGCCTACCTGACCGAAGTCGCCGGGCTGTCGCTGGCGCTGGGCGCTTTTGTCGCCGGCATGCTGGTTGCCGAGACCGAATACAAACACCAGGTCGAGACCGATATCCGGCCTTTTCACGACGTCTTGCTGGGCCTGTTTTTCATCACCATCGGCATGAAGCTCGACTGGCGCCCGGTGCTCGACCAGTGGTTCCTGGTCCTGCTGCTGACGAGCGTTCCGGTGCTGGCGAAATTTGCCCTGATCGCGGGTCTGGCGCGGGCCTTTCAGGCCTCACCCGGGGTGGCCTTGCGCACCGGCCTGTACCTGGCGCAGGCCGGCGAGTTTGGTTTTGTGCTGCTCACCCTGGGCGCCGACCATCAACTCATCGCACCGCAGTGGATGAGCCCGGTGCTGGCGAGCATGGTGCTGTCGATGCTGGCGGCGCCGTTTTTGGTGATGTACAGCAACCGCATCGTCAATCGCCTGTCGGCCAGCGACTGGATGCTGCAATCGGTGGCGCTGACCGCGATCGCCAAGAAGTCGATTGCCGCCGAGGCCCACGTCATCATCTGCGGCTACGGGCGCAGCGGCCAGAACCTGGCTCGGCTGCTTGAGCAGGAGCGCATCCCGTACATGGCGCTGGACCTCGACCCCGACCGCGTGCGCCAGGCCGCCGCCGCCGGGCAGAGTGTGGTTTTTGGTGATGCGGCACGATTGCAAAGCCTGATGGCCGCCGGGCTGGCGCGTGCGAGTGCCGTCGTCGTGACCTACCACGACACGCCGTCGGCGCTGAAGATCCTCAAGCTGGTGCAGTCGCATGCCGAAAAAACCCCGGTCGTCGTGCGCACCGTCGACGACACCGATATGGACCGCCTCAAAGCCGCCGGCGCCACCGAGGTCGTGCCCGAAGCGATCGAAGGCTCGTTGATGCTCGCCGGCCATGCGCTGGCCCTCGTCGGCGTGCCGATGCAGCGTGTCATCCGCATCACCCGCGATGCACGCGATGCGCGCTACAGCCTGCTGCGTGGCTACTTTCACGGCGCCGACGACGATACGGTCAACGAGCTGCAGCAGGCGCGTTTGCTCAGCGTCACGCTGCCGGCCGCTGCCCGCTGCATCGGCGCGCCGCTGGCCAGCCTGGCGCTGCATGCGGTCGGCGTGCAGGTGGTGTCGATCCGGCGTGCCGGCGCCGGGGTCGTCGACGCCGACGAAAATCACTTGCTCGCTGCCAGCGACACGCTGGTGCTTTCCGGCTTGCCTGAGCCTCTGGCGCTGGCCGAAGAAAAGCTGCTCGGTGGCTGAAAATTTGCCGATCACGCGGCGCGATGGCCTGCTTTTCGGGGCGGGATTCGTACTCGCTGGCGGCGGCGCCGCGCAGGTCGTTCAGCCGCCGGGCACCGCATCGCAAACTGCATCACCAAGCGCTTCACCAACCGCATCGCTAACTGATCCACGCGGCGACTCTGGCGCCGCCTTTCGCGCATTGCGCGCTGGCGCTGCGGTCTTGCTGCTGCGCCACGCGCAGACCGCCGCCGGGGTCGGCGACCCGCCCGGCTGGCGGCTCGGTGACTGCGCAAGCCAGCGCAACTTGAGCGCCGCCGGACGCGCGCAGGCCGTGGCCAATGGCAACCTGCTGCGCCAGCAGCGGCTGACCCCGCGCGCAGTGCGATCCAGCCCCTGGTGCCGCTGCATCGACACCGCCCAGCTGGCTTTCGGTCGCGCCGAACCGTGGCCAGCACTGGCCTCGTTTTTTGACGATCGCAGCAGCGAGCCGGCGCAGACCAGCAGCCTGCTCGAAGCGCTGGCTAAGGCGCCGGCCAGCGGCTTCGAGGTCTGGGTCACCCACATGGTCAATATCGTCGCGCTCAGCGGCGAATCGGTGGCCATGGGCGAAGGGCTCGTGGTGTCGCTGGCCGGCGGCAGGATTCACAATCGCGCTCGCCTGAAACCACCGCCGGGGCCGACTTGACCACCGAAGACAAAACCGTTGCCGACTGCCGGCTGGCCCCTGCCGACTACATCAAGCGCCATATCCGCACCGTGCCCGACTGGCCCGAGGCCGGGGTGCAGTTCCGCGACATCACGCCGCTGCTGGCCAACCCGCGGGTTTTTCGGGTGCTGATCGACCAGTTTGTGCACCGCTACTTCGACGTCAAACCGACTGCGGTGGCCGGCCTGGATGCGCGCGGTTTCATCATCGGCTCGGTGCTCGCCTACGAGCTCAACGTCGGCTTCGTGCCGATCCGCAAGAAGGGCAAGCTGCCCTTCACGACCGTCGAAGAAACCTACCAGCTGGAGTACGGCAGCGCGACCGTCGAGATGCACACCGACGCCGTCAAGGCCGGCGACCGCGTCGTGCTCATCGACGACCTCATCGCCACCGGCGGCACGATGATGGCCGGCATGCGCTTGCTCGAGCGCCTCGGCGCGCAGGTCATCGAGGGTGCAGCCATCGTCGACCTGCCCGAACTGCACGGATCGCAAAAACTCAAAGCCGCCGGCTTGGCAGTATTCACGCTGGTTTCTTTCGACGGCCACTAAACTTTGCGGTCACCCATTTCAACGGAGCTACAACCGATGGCCAACAACGACAACATCACACCCGCCGCCTCGACCGTCACTGCAGCCGCGGCCGACGCGCAGGTGAAGATCAAGTGGGATACGACTTCGCTGAAAAGCTCGTATTGCAACTTCTGCAATGCCAACAGCACCCGCGAAGAAGTCGTGCTGAACTTCGGCGTCAACCAGACCTGGGACCGCGGCATCGGCGGTGAAGTCGAGATGCAACTGCTGCACCGGATCATCCTCAGCCCGTTTGCGGCCAAGCGCCTGCACGACTTGCTCGGGCGTCTGGTCGGCGAGCATGAAACGCGCTACGGCGCGCTGAAGTAAGGGCCCTGCGGCCGCCGCCCTGGGTCGGCAAGCGGCGTGCCGCCAGAAGCGCTCATTTGCCAATACAAAACCGGCTGAAGATTTCGCCGAGCAGCTCGTCCGACGACATCGCGCCGGTGATCTCGCCGAGTGTGTTGTGCGCCAGGCGCAGGTCTTCGGCGAGCAGGTCAAGCGCCGGCGCGGTGCTCGCCAACTGCGCAGCTGCCGAATGCAAGTGCGCGGCACTGCGTTGCAGTGCGTGCACATGCCGGGCGCGGGCAATGAACAAGCCTTCTTGCTGGTGCTGCCAGCCGGCGGCCTTGAGCAGGGCCTGTCGCAAGCCGTCGAGGCCGGCACCGGTGAGCGCCGAGATGGCAACACCATCACGCCCGCCGCCTGCGCTTTCGGCCAGCGCGGCCGCGCCAGCATCAACCTTGTTCCAGACGTCGAGCACCACCACCCCGGCCGGCAGGCGCGCTGCGATTTCTTTTTCCCCGCGCGCGTAGGCCGGCTCGCCGAGCCGCGTCAGGTCGTGCATGAAGAGCACGATATCGGCGCCTTCGATCGCCCCCCAGCTGCGGCTGACGCCGATGCGTTCGACTTCATCCAGCGGCCGGTCGCCGCTATCGTCACGCAGCCCAGCGGTATCGGTGATGTGCAGCGGCACGCCTTCGATCTGGATCGATTCGCTGACGCGGTCGCGCGTCGTGCCGGCGATCGGCGTGACGATCGCCAGCTCGGCGCCGGCGAGGGCATTGAGCAAGGAGCTTTTGCCGACATTGGGCTGGCCGGCGAGCACCACGCGCAGGCCGTCGCGCAGCAGCGCGCCCTGGCGCGCGCCGGCCAGCGCGGCGTCGACGGCAGCGCTGATCTGCAGCAACTGGCCGCAGGCGTCGGCCTGCTGCAGAAAGTCGATTTCTTCTTCGGGGAAATCCAGCGTCGCCTCGACCAGCAGGCGCAGCTTGACCAGCGCTTGCACGACGCTGTCGATGCGGCGCGAAAACTCGCCCGCCAGCGAGCGGCCGGCCGAGCGCGCGGCGGCCTCGGTGCTGGCGTCGATCAGGTCGGCGACGGCTTCGGCCTGAACGAGGTCAAGTTTGTCGTTCAAAAAAGCGCGCTCGGTGAACTCGCCCGGTTCGGCCGCGCGGGCACCGGGCAGCGCTTGCAGGCAGCGTGCGAGCAGCAGGTGCAGCACCATCGGCCCGCCGTGGGCGTGCAGCTCAAGCACCTCTTCGCCAGTGAACGAGTGCGGTGCCGGGAAGTGGATCGCCAGCCCGATGTCGACCGCCGCGCCGTCGCCGCCGACAAACGGCAGCAGGGTCGCGTGGCGCGGCAGCAGCGGCCGGCCGCAGACCGCGGCGATCAAAGCCGAGAGGTCGGGCCCGGAGGCGCGCACGATGCCAACCGCACCGCGCCCGGGGGCGCTGGCGATGGCCACGATCGGGCCGCTGCGGTGGGCGAGGGGCGAGGCGCGCATGGGCTGGATTGTCCACGTGCAGCAAGGGCCGGGCGCACAAGGCACAACGCCCCGCTGATGGTCATCGACGGGGCGCTGGCGGGGCAGTTGCCGGTATTGGCGCGGGTGGAGGAACGGCCGGCTCAAATCAAGCCGGACCGTTGACGCTCCTGAGCCGGCTTATCTAGGCCGGGTCGCCCGCATGGCTGCATGGTCGGCCGATTTGGGCGCCTTCTCAACCCCTGTTCGGGGGATCGCATCGCGCGCCTGTGTGATCTTCACGGCAACGCTGTTTGCCAAAGCTATTTGCCCAGCACCCCGAGCTTCTTGTTGATGAACCACTGCTGCGCGATCGACAGGATGTTGTTCGTCAGCCAGTACAGCACCAGGCCGGCGGGGAAGAAGAAAAACATGAAGGAAAACGCCAGCGGCATGATCCACATCAGCTTGGCCTGCATCGGGTCGGGCGGGGTCGGGTTGAGCCAAGTCTGGAACATCGTCGAGCCGGTCATCAAGATGGGCAGGATGAAGTAGGGGTCGGCCGCCGACAGGTCGGTGATCCAGCCTAGCCAGGGCGCCTGGCGCATTTCGACGCTGGACAGCAGCACCCAGTAAAGCGCGATGAAGAACGGCATCTGGGCGACGATCGGCAAGCAGCCGCCAAGCGGGTTGACCTTTTCTTCGCGGTAGATCCGCATCATCTCCTGCTGCATCTGCTGCGGCTTGTCTTTAAGGCGCTCACGCAACTCCATGACCTTCGGGTTGATGGCTTTCATCTTCGCCATCGAGCTGTAGGCCTTGGCGTTGAGCCAGTAAAACGCGATCTTCAGCAGCACCACCAGCGCGACGATCGCCCAACCCCAGTTGCCGATCAGTTCGTAGAGTTTGTCGAGCAGCCAGAACAGCGGTTTGGCGAGCATCGTGAACCAGCCGTAGTCCTTGACCAGCTCCAGCCCCGGCGCCAGGGCGGCAAGTTTGTTTTCTTCTTGCGGCCCGGCAAACAGGGTCGATTCGTGGGCCTTGCTGGTGCCCGGTGCAAGCTCGCCCAGCGGCACGACCATCGTCACCGCGTAATGGTTGTCGCCGACCTTGGTGGTGCGGAACTCGCGGCGCTCGTTGCCGGGCATCAACCAGGCCGATGCGAAGTAATGCTGCACGATCGCGACCCAGCCGTTGTCGGCGGCCTTTTCGTGACTGGCCTTGTTCTTTTCGATGTCCTTGAAGTCGATCTTCTGGAACTTGGCGGCCTCGGTGTAAACCGCCGGACCGGTGAAGGTGAAATAAAACGACGACTCGCCTTCTGGCGGGTTGCCGTCGCGGGCCAGCTGCAGGTACAGGTTTGGCTGCACCGGTGTCGTGCCGTCGTTGAAGATTTCGTGGCGCACGCCAATCACAGGGTCACCACGTTTGAAGGTCAGGGTCTTGACCAGGCGCCGGCCGTCGATCGGCGCGCTCTCCAACTTCAACTGCACCTGCGAGGCCCCGGTCGCAAGCGTGCGCTCACCTGGGTGGACCTTCATCGGCGTCCAGTGATTCGGCAACGACACACCCGCCTGGCCGGTGATGAGCCCGGTCTGCGCCTGGTACAGGCGTTTGGCGCTCTGGTCGAAGAGCAGTACATTGCGGCTGCGGTCGTTCTGGTCGGGATGTTTGAGCAGCTCCAGGCGCACGATATTGCCGCCGATCGAGTCGACGGTGGCCTTGACGATATCGGTCGTGATCGTGACCTTTTCGCTCGTGGTGTTGATGCCGTTGGGCGCTGCCACGGGTGCGGGCGCGGCGCCGGCCGCAGCCGGCGCCAAAACCGGCACCGCAGCGCTCGGCACGCCCGACGCCTGCGGCATGGCGACCGCTGGCACCGGCGTCGGCAAAGCCGCCGACGAAGCGGGTGTGCCGACAGCCGGCGTGCTCGCTGCCGGTCGCGGCAGGCCGAACATCGAAGGCTGCCCGGTATGTTTGTTCCACGCGTCCCAGAGCAAAAAGACGGACATCGTAAAAACCACCCACAGCAGGGTGCGGCGCAGATCGGTCATGGGGGCGGGGTTCCTGGGGTCGAAGTGGCGTGGCCGGTGAGGCCGAGCCGGGTGAACAACAAAGGTGGCTGCGCGGGCACGGCGTCGATGCCGCCGGCGCACCAGGGGTGGCAGCGCAGCAATCGGCCGGCCGCGAGGCTGCCGCCAACGAGCGCGCCATGCTGCTCGAGCGCATCCAGCGCGTATTGCGAACAACTCGGCTCGAAGCGGCAGGCGTTGCCCAGCCAAGGTTTGAGCAGCAGCCGGTAGCCGCGCACGACACCGATCAGCGCGGCCTGCGGCAGACGCAGCAGGGTCTTGCAAAGATCGTTGGCCAGCACGCGAATCGTCGTCGGCTTCATCGCAACCGCCCCGGCGGTGCAGCGACTGGGTCGGCAGGCGTCAGCAAGCTGTCGAGTTCGAGCCGCGCCGCGCGGCGCAATGCGCCAGAGTCGGCCGAGACAAACTGCGCCGGCACAAACGGCGACCGCAGTCGAACCAGCCAAAGCCCTGAAGGCAGGCCAAGTTGGTGGCGTTGCACCGCGGCGCGGATCTGGCGCTTGAGCGTGCTGCGTGTCACCGAACGGCGCGCGTGGCGCTTGGGCACCAAGCAGCCCAGCCAGGACTGTGCCGGGCAGTCATCCACAGGCTCTGGAAAAATCGGTGCATGGGTTGTGGATAAGTCGCCGCGCCGAACCGCGGGAACAGCCTGGACAGCGGCCGGCGGCTTGACCCGGGGGGCGGGGCATTCGTGCAGATAGTGAAGCGCAAAGTGCGCGCTTCTGCGCTGCACTGGCGCGGCGAGCAGGCGTTTGAAATCCGCGGCCTGCACGAGCCGGCCGATGCGCGGCGGAGCGCAGTCGCCTGCGGGCGCTGCCGGCGTCAGCGCGGCGGTTGAAGTGACCACCCGGCCACCAGCGCCGCGGGCCGCGGCTCAGACCTGCGACAGGCGCTTGCGGCCCTTGGAGCGGCGCGCGGCGATCACGGCGCGGCCGCCGCGGGTTTTCATGCGGACGAGAAAACCATGCGTGCGGGCGCGGCGGGTCTTGGACGGCTGGTAGGTGCGCTTCATGACTGAAAGACTCGGGGTTGCTCAACCAGCGGCCGGGGCACGAGGCCGGGGCACGAGGGTGATTCGAAAACTGTAGATGGGAAGCCCGGCCGTGGGGAGCCTGCAACTCGGGTAACTCTCGATCATACCAAAAACCCCTGTCGGGTCAGGCACTTGCACCGTAACCCGGGCTCGGCGCCGGGATTGACGCCGCGCCTTCGATTGTGGATAACCACGTCCCCGGCGGGCCTGAACAGGCTGTCGTCGGCCGATACGAGAAGCACTTGTCCACAATGATTCCCGACCTCTGGTCCCGGGGCTGTGAGCGGCTTGCCGCCGAACTGCCCGAGCAACAATTCAATACCTGGATCCGCCCACTGGCTGCGCCGCTGGTGGACCAGAGCGCGGGCGACGAACCCACGGTGGTTTGCCTGCGCATCCCGAACCGATTCAAGCTCGACTGGATTCGCTCGCAATACGCGGCACGCATCGAAACCGTACTCGGCGAGGTCGCCGGCACCCCGGTGCGGCTGGAGCTGGCTCTCGCACCGCGCGAGGCGCCAGTGCGCCCGCCGCTGGCCCGCGCGGCGAACTCCGAAGAGCGAGCCGGCGGCGAATCCAGGGTCGCGTCAGGCCATGCCGGCCCGGCTGGCGCACAAATCCGTCCGGTCAACGGCGCGCCGGCGGCGACGGTGCATAAGATCAATTCGGCGCTGACCTTCGAGACCTTTGTGCCCGGCCGCGCCAACCAGATGGCACGCACCGCCGCGCTGCATGTCGCCGGCGCGCCAGGGGTGATGTACAACCCGCTGTTCATCTATGGCGGCGTCGGCCTTGGCAAGACGCACCTCGTGCATGCGGTGGGCAATGCCTTGCTGCAGGACCGCCCCGATGCGCGGGTGCTCTATCTGCATGCCGAGCAGTTCATCAGCGACGTGGTCAAGAACTACCAGCGCAAGACCTTCGACGAGCTCAAGGCCAAGTACCACTCGCTGGATTTGCTGCTGATCGACGACGTGCAGTTTTTTGCCGGCAAGGAGCGCACCCAGGAGGAGTTTTTCAACACCTTCGAAGCCCTGCTGGCCAAACGCGCGCACATCATCATGACCAGCGACACCTACCCCAAGGGGCTGGTCGATATCGACCAGCGCCTGACCTCGCGTTTTGACGCCGGCCTGACTGTGGCGATCGAGCCGCCCGAGCTCGAGATGCGCGTGGCGATCCTGATTCGCAAGGCCGAGGCCGATGGCACGCCGCTGCCCGAGGACGTGGCTTTTTTCATCGCCAAGAATGTGCGTGCCAATGTGCGCGAGCTCGAAGGTGCTTTGCGCAAGGTGCTGGCCTACGCCAGGTTCTCGCAGAAGGAGATCCATATCGCGCTGGCCAAGGAGGCGCTGCGCGACCTGCTGTCGATCCAGAACCGGCAGATCTCGGTCGAGAATATCCAGAAGACAGTGGCTGATTTCTACAAGATCAAGGTCGCTGACATGTACAGCAAAAGGCGCCCGGCAAGCATTGCGCACCCGCGCCAGGTGGCGATGTACCTGGCCAAAGACCTGACCAAAAAGAGCCTGCCCGAGATTGGCGAGCTCTTTGGTGGCCGCGACCACACCACGGTGCTGCACGCGGTACGCAAGGTCACTGCCGACCGGGTCAAGAACAGCGAACTCAACCAGCAGTTGCATGTGCTCGAACAGACGCTCAAGGGTTGAAGTCGGTCCACCACCCGAGCGCGCGGGACAAGTCTGTGGACAGCGCTGGCACAACCGCCAGCTTGTCCACAGCGCTGGCAGTCAGTGGCGATTTGTCCCCAATCCGGGCGGCCTGGACCAGCCCATTACCCACAGGGTTGTTCGGCAGCTAAAGCCTTGATCAAACAGGCGAAAATAGCGTTCTTCACAGGTTGCCCCGGCACCTACTACGACTACTACCTTTAAGAACTGTAAAAACATGATTGTTCTCAAAGCAGCGCAGGACCAGCTTCTGGGCGCCTTGCAGTCGGTGGCCGGCATCGTGGAGCGGCGGCACACCTTGCCGATCCTGGCAAATGTGCTGCTGCGCAAAAATGGCCCGGCAGTCGAGTTCACGACCAGCGACCTCGAGATCCAGGTGCGCACCACGGCCGAGCTGGGCGGTGACGCCGGCGCCTTGAGCACCACCGTCGGGGCGCGCAAGCTGATCGACATCCTGCGTATGCTGCCGGCCGACCAGGTCATCACGCTGACGGCGGCGCAAAACAAACTCACGCTGCAAGGCGGGCGCAGCCGCTTCACGCTGCAGACGCTGCCCAGCGAAGACTTCCCGCTGGTCAACGAAGCGGCCGAATTCGGGCCGGTGTTCGCGGTGCCGCAAAAGGTGCTGCGCCGGCTCATCGACCAGGTGCACTTTGCGATGGCGGTGCACGATATCCGCTACTACCTCAACGGCATCCTGTTCATCGCCGAAGGCAAAACGCTCACGCTGGTGGCCACCGATGGCCACCGCCTGGCGCTGGCCCAGGCCACGCTGGACAACGAGATCCCGAAACAAGAAGTCATCCTGCCGCGCAAGACGGTGCTCGAGTTGCAGCGCCTGCTCAAGGACGAAGACACCACGATCGAGATGCGCTTCGCCAACAACCAGGCGCGCTTCAGCTTCTCGGGCATGGAATTCGTGACCAAGCTCGTCGAAGGCAAATTCCCCGACTACAACCGCGTCATCCCCAAGGGCCACAAAAACAGCGTCACCCTGGGCCGCGTGCCGTTGCTCAACTGCCTGCAGCGCGCGGCGATCCTGACCAGCGACAAGTTCAAGGGCGTGCGCATGAATTTCGAGCCCGGCACCCTACGCATCGCGTCGAGCAATGCCGAGCAGGAAGAGGCGAAGGAAGAGCTCGAGATCGATTACGCCGGCGACACCATCGACATCGGCTTCAACGTCACCTACCTGATGGACGCGTTGGCAAACATGAGCGTCGAGATGCTGACCATCGAACTGCAGGACGGCAATGCCAGCGCGCTGATCACGGTGCCTGACCAGCCAGGTTTCAAATACGTCGTGATGCCGATGCGGATCTAGCGCGGCCTTCGGCGCGCTAGTTCCGCATGCTGCGGGCACTTGTGCACCCCCCTGCCCCCCGCCGAGCGGGGGGTTCTGTTTTGATGGACACCCGGGCCGCTTGGCGGCCCTCTGCAGCGACCTTATGAGCGATCCGCAAGCACCTACCCCACTCGACCCGAACTCGCCTTCGAACCCGGCCATGCTGGACGCCAGTTACGGCGAAAGCAGCATCCAGATCCTCGAAGGGCTCGAGGCGGTGCGCAAGCGCCCAGGCATGTACATCGGCGACACGTCCGACGGCACCGGACTGCACCACCTCGTCTTCGAAGTCGTCGACAACTCGATCGACGAATCGCTGGCCGGCCATTGCGACGACATCACGGTCACGATCCATTCCGACAACAGCATCAGCGTCATCGACAACGGCCGCGGCATCCCCACCGGCGTGAAGATGGACGACAAGCATGAGCCCAAACGCAGCGCCGCCGAGATCGCGTTGACCGAGCTGCATGCCGGGGGCAAGTTCAACCAGAACAGCTACAAGGTTTCGGGCGGTCTGCACGGAGTCGGCGTGAGCTGCGTCAATGGCCTGAGCAAGCAGCTGCGCCTGACGGTGCGCCGCGAAGGCAAGGTTCACTACATGGAGTTCCGCAAGGGCATCCCGCAAGACCGCCTGCTCGAGACCCGCGACGGTTTTGCAATCAGCCCGATGAAGGTCATCGGCGAGACCGAAAAGCGAGGCACCGAAGTTCACTTTCTGCCCGACGACGAGATCTTCAGCAACATCGATTTTCATTACGACGTGCTCGCCAAGCGCCTGCGCGAGCTCAGCTTCTTGAACAACGGCGTCAAGATCCGACTGCTCGACGAGCGCAATGGCAAGGAAGACAACTTTGCCTTCGCCGGCGGCGTCAAAGGTTTTGTCGAATTCATCAACCAGGGCAAGAAGGTCTTGCACGGCAACGTCTTCAATGCCAGCGGCGACAAGATGAGCGACCAGGCGACGAACATCAGTGTCGAGGTCGCGATGCAGTGGAACGACGGCTACAACGAAAGCGTACTCTGCTTCACCAACAACATCCCGCAGCGTGACGGCGGCACCCACCTGACCGGCCTGCGCGCAGCGATGACGCGGGTCATCAACAAGTACATCGACGACACCGAACTGGCGAAAAAAGCCAAGGTCGAAATCACCGGCGACGATATGCGCGAAGGCCTGTGCTGCGTCTTGAGCGTGAAGGTCCCCGAGCCCAAGTTCAGCAGCCAGACCAAGGACAAACTCGTCTCCAGCGAAGTCCGCGGCCCGGTCGAAGACGTCGTCGGCAAAACCCTCACCGACTACCTGCTCGAAAACCCGGTCGACGCCAAGATCATCTGCGGCAAGATCGTCGAAGCCGCGCGCGCCCGCGAGGCCGCTCGCAAGGCACGCGAGATGACCCGCCGCAAAGGTGTGCTCGATGGCCTGGGCTTGCCCGGCAAGTTGGCCGACTGCCAGGAAAAAGACCCCGCGATGTGCGAGATCTACATCGTCGAGGGCGACTCCGCCGGCGGCTCGGCCAAGCAGGGCCGCGACCGCAAGTTCCAGGCGATCCTGCCGCTGCGCGGCAAGATCCTCAACGTCGAAAAAGCGCGCTACGAAAAGCTGCTCACCAGCAACGAGATCCTGACCCTGATCACGGCCTTGGGCACCGGCATCGGGCGTGGCGCCGGCGGCGACGATTTCAACCCCGACAAACTGCGCTACCACCGCATCATCGTGATGACCGACGCCGACGTCGACGGCGCGCATATCCGCACCCTGCTACTGACGTTCTTTTATCGCCAGATGCCCGAGCTCGTCGAACGCGGCCACATCTATATCGCGCAGCCGCCGCTGTACAAGGTCAAACACGGCAAACACGAGCAGTACCTGAAGGACGCGAGCGAGCTCGACGCCTACATGCTCAAGGTCGCGCTCGACGGCGCGGTGGTCGAGCCAGCACCCGCTGAAGGCCGCGCACCGAGCAGCGGCAGCACGCTCGAAGAACTGGCCCGCCAGTACGTGCTCGCCACCAACGTCATCGGCCGCCTGACCAACTGGATGGATGTCGAAGCGCTGCGCGCCATTGCCGATGGCCTGGGGCTCAGCCTCGACAGCGCGGCACAAGCCGAGGCCAGCGCGGTGGCCCTGGCCGGCGCATTGCACGAGGCGGAAGTCATCGCCGAATACGACAGCCGCAGCGACAAACACCTGCTGCGCATCAGCCGGCGCCACCACGGCAACGTCAAGAGCAGCGTCATCACAGCCGACTTCGTGCATGGCGCCGACTACGAAGCGCTGGCCCGCGCCGGTGTCACCTTCAAGGGCCTGCTCGGGCCCGATGCGGTGGTCAAGCGCGGTGAAGGCGAGCGCCAGAAAGAACACAAGGTCGGCGACTTCCGCGCCGCGATGGCCTGGCTCATCGGCCAGGCCGAAAACGGCGTCGGCCGCCAGCGCTACAAGGGCCTGGGCGAGATGAACCCGATGCAGTTGTGGGAAACCACGATGGACCCCACCGTGCGCCGCCTGCTGCGGGTGCAGATCGACGACGCCATCGAAGCCGACCGCGTCTTCACGATGCTGATGGGCGACGAAGTCGAGCCGCGGCGCAATTTCATCGAAAGCAATGCGCTGCGGGCGGGCAATATCGACGTCTGAGTGGCGCTACAAAACTGACCGGGCCGCTGAAAAGCGGCCCGGATTCAACTTCAACTCAATGCCGCCACGGCGGCCTGCTGGCAGCCCCCGACGGTTGTCAGGCCGGCAGCGCAGCAACGCTGTCCGAAACACGCTGGCGCCGGCGCTGCCAGCCGGCCAGCCCGGCCAGGCCCAGACCGAACATCAACCAGGTCTGCGGCTCGGGTATTGGCGTCGGGTCCGGCGTCAGCGGCAGGCCGTTCAGGTTCAGCGTTTGCCCCGCCAGGAACAGGCCGAAGACAGCTTCCGGATTACCCGAGAACCGTGCCTGCTGGTTTTCGGCCAAGCTCCAGACGGCTTCGATTGCTGTGCCCTGACCGCCCGTGTTGAGCTTCGGCCAATAGGTCAAGGTGATTTTTTCCAGCGGCATCATCGTCACGTTGGTGGTCAGCCGGTCCTCGCCGCCCGAGCCACCCATGCTCAAGCTGGTAATCAAGAGATCGTCGAAGCGAATCGTCAGGAAGACGTACGGGTTGACACCTGCATGGCGCACGCTCAAGGTCGCGTGATCGAAGTGGTCGCCCTTGGCCAGGCCGAGGAACAGCGGCGGGATCGACGAGTCGATATATTGGGTCCAGCTCAGGTCCTGGAAGCTGGCTTTGCCGGCGCCGCCCCCGCCGCCCGGGACGCTGGTGCCGGCATTCGAAACGCCCCAGGACCAGGCCAGGACATCCGAGGCGCCCGCGAACTTCTTGTCCTTTGATTCGCCCTTGACGCCGTCGATCTCCATAAACATATCGACCGCCGCGACGGCGGGTGTGGCCACCAGCAGGCCAGATAGCGTGGACAGTACAGCCAAGGCTTTTGCGGCCGGGGTCAGGCGAAAGTTGGGTTGCATGGCAGGCTCATCGGGTGGGTGAAGATGGAAAAGAACTCAGCACGCCGAGCGTGAAATCTTCCTCAGGAAACCGAGCTATCCCCCCGCAGTCGGGGGGTTGCCGCCCGCTGTGTCGGCAGGCCCGCATCCAAGACGCAGCGGGCACTTGCCCCCGGCCCGGCGGGCGGCCACGCCCCGCCACTGGCCGCGGCGGGGTTAGCGCGCGGTCGGTAAAGAGGCGGGAGGCGCCTGCGCGCTGACCAGCCATCCCTGCACTGGCTGTCCCGACTCCTGGCGCAGCACGACCGACGCCAGTTCGGCGGCTTGCCAACCGGCCGCGCCCAGCCAGCGCTCGACCGCGTCACGGTCGTGGGCGTAGCGGCCATGGTGTTGCAGCCGGTAGCCATCGGGCGCCGGCGCGTCCAGCGCGTTCAGCGCGTCCAGTGCCTCGAGCGTGAACACCAGCCAGCCGCCGGGCACCGCGGCACGCCGCGCCGCAGCCAACACCGGCTGCAAGGCGCCCAGATAACACAGCGTATCGGCCGAGACGATCAAGTCGAATCGCGCCGCGCTGCCCGCCAGCCAGGCGCAGATCTCGCCCAGCTCAAGGTGGTCGTAGGTGCCACGTGGGCGTGCGCGTTCGAGCATGCCGGACGAGAGGTCAACACCGGTCAGCTCGCGCGCCCAGGGCCGCAACAGCGGCCCGCACAAGCCGGTGCCACATCCTGCGTCGAGCACAGTCCGCCGGCCGTCGGGCTCGCCGAGCCGGCGTTGCAGCAGCTCAGCGCACAGGGCGGGCGCGCGGTAGCCCAGGTTGGCCAGCGTGGCGTCAAAACTGGCGGCAAACTTGTCGAAGACCTCGACCACATAAGCGTCGGATGCACGCTCGGGCACGTTCTCGCCGGTCACCGCTGCCAGGTGGTGCCGCGCCTGCGGGTCGTCGGGGGATTGGGCGAGCCAGGCGCTGAACAATTGCGCAGCCATGTCCGGCCGGCCGCAGCGCGCGTAGTGCACGCCCAGCACGCGGCGCGACCGCGGGTTGTCGGGCCCGAGCTCGATGGCGCGGGCGAAGGCCGCCAACGCCTCGTCCCGGCGGCCCTGCTGCGCGAGCACCACGCCCAGGTTGGTATGGGCATCGCAGAAATCCGGCGCCCGCGTGATGGCCTCCCGCAGCATGACCTCGGCTTCCTGCAGCTGTCCGCTCTGGCGCAGCAGGCAGCCGAGGTTGTTGCGCACCTCGACGTTGTCGGGTTCCAGCGCCAGGCAGCGCAGGTAGGCCTGTGCTGCCTCGGCCGGCTGCTGCTGGTCGAGCAGCATGTTGCCGAGGTTGTTGTGCCAGGAAGCCACCTTCGGGTCGAGCGCGATCGAGCGCCGGACCTGCGCGATCGCCTCGTCGACACGCTGCCGCTGGAAGAGCAAGACGCCGTAGAAGTGGACCAGGTTGGCGTCGTCGGGCAGCGCCTTGAGCAACAGGCGGTACAAAGGCTCGGCGTCGTCGAGCCGGCCTTGGCGGTGCATCGCGATCACACCGGCCGCGGCTTGGCGCAAGTCGGCGCCGGGCCGCGGCGGCGGGCTGCCAAAAGTGTGGGTTGATTTCATCAGGATCGTCGAGGGCCGCCGGTGGGCTACAACCGGCGGTGGGAAAGGGCACACATCGGCTAGCGCGGATCAGTCGTCGACCGGGTTGGTGCCGCGGGCAGCGGCGGAGGCGGCCCACTATGCCAGCGCGCGGCGCGGCCTGGCATACGGCCGGCTGCCTATTCACCCCGCCTGGGGTGCGCCTGTTGGCCATTTGTGCCCTCGGCAGTTAGGCTGGCTGCCTGCACCGGCTGATTGCCTTGACCGGCCGCACGAGACAACGCCTACCCGCAACCTTGGAGCCACAAATGCCCGCCTACATCTACGCCACCGGTGAAGTCACCGACCCGGTTTTGTACGAACAGTACCGCAGCCAAGTGCCAGCGCTTATCGCGGCGCAGGGTGGGCGTTATCTGGTGCGTGGCGGTGCGGCCGAAGTGCTCGAAGGCGGTGGCAGCGCGGGCCGGCAGGTGATCCTGGAGTTTCCCGACATGGCGCATCTGAAGGCGTTTTATGAGTCGCCCGAATACGCGCCTTTGATCGCATTGCGCCAGCGCGCATCGACGATCCGGCTGATCGCGGTCGAAGGGGTTTGAGCGGCCGTCCGGCCGCGCGTACGATCAGCCGACCGGGTCGACGCGGAAGATCAAGTCGGCGTGTACGGCGCTGGCCTCGACAAGGCGGGCATTCGGTTCGTCGGTGTGGGCAACCCAGTCGGCCGCGGCCGCGGCGCTGCGGCCGAACTGCTGGTGGCGCTGGGTCAGCTGCTGCATGCGCAACGCTGAATCAACCTCGACATACCAGACCTCGTCAAGCAGCGCGGCCGCGCCCGGCCAGTCGCCGCTTTGCAGCAGCAGGTAGTTGCCTTCGGTGATGACCAGCGGCGTGTGGGCAAACACCGGCACGGCACCCGCCACCGGCTCTTCGATCTCGCGCAGATAAGCCGGGGCGTAGACCACCGCGTCGCCGGCGCGCTGGGTTTTCAGGCGCTGCAGCAGGGCCGCATAACCGGCAGCATCAAAGGTATCCGGCGCGCCTTTGCGCGCGGCGCGACCCAGCCGTTGAAGCTCGGCGTTAGCCAAATGAAAACCGTCCATCGGCACGACGACGGATTGCGCCGCAAAAGTCGTCTGCAAAGCCCGCGCCAGCGTGGATTTGCCGGCCCCCGGCGGGCCGACCAGGCCGAGCAGGCGGCGCCCGCCGCGGCGCAGCAGCGCAGCGACGCGCGCCAGGTAGATCGGGGCGATGGTGGTGGTCAACGACGAGGACAGACTCAGCGCGGGGACGAAGCGGCAGCGCCAACCGGAGCCGCCACCGTGCCCGGCGCAGCAAGCGAGGCGGGCACGGCCGCCGGCAGCGCGATCACATCGGCCTTGCCACCGACGCAGTCGGTGGTCTGGCCGGCGCTGCACCTTGCGCGGTCGGGGCCGGCACCTGGCGCCGGGCGCTGGATGCCGCCGGGTGGATAGAGCAGGGTCAGCACGACGGTGATCGCGGTGGCGATGGCCAGCACGAAGATCAGCAAGCGGCGGCGGCGCGAAATCGGCCGGTATTTCTCATCGGGTAGCGGCCGCGGGCCGGGCTGCGGCTGCCGATTTTCAGGCATTGCCGCCGGGCGGGGCATCTGGCGAGACCGGGGGCCGTGCGC
>JANPDN010000079.1:0-51730 GCA_031431555.1 Rubrivivax sp. | reverse complement strand
TCAAGCAAGCCACGCCTGATGGCGCGACGATGCTGCTCGCGCAAGGCGCGGTGGCCACGGTGTACCCCTATCTCTACGACAAGCTGGCTTACGACCCGATCAGCGATCTGAAGCCGGTGTCGGTCGCCGCCGAGGCGGTGCGCGGCCTGGCCGTCGGCCCTGCCGTGCCGCAGAGCGTGACCACCCTGCGCCAGCTCGTCGATTGGATTCGGGCCAACCCGGCGCAGGCCAACCACGGTTCACCCGGCATTGGCACCCTGCCACATTTGATGGGCGCGCTGCTCGCGCACGAAGCACAGGTGAGCTGGACGCATGTGGCCTACCCCGGTGGACCAGCGGCGCTGCTGGATCTGATGGCTGGCCGCCTCGCCGCCCTGGCGCTGCCCGAAGGCCTGCTGCGCCCGCATGCGGCCGTGGGCAAGCTGCGCGTGCTGGCCACGTCGGGCTCGACACGCAGCAGCTTCCTGCCCAACGTGGCCAGCGTCGCCGAGCAGGGTTTTCCAAAGCTCGTCATGCGCGAGTGGTTTGCCTTCTTCCTGCCCGGCGGCACCGCGCAGCCCTTGGTCGACGAGACTTCGCGCGCCTTGCAACAGGCCGCCGCGCAACCCGCGCTGCGCGCAGCGCTCGCCGACATCGGCATGCTGGCGGTGGCCGGCAGCGCCGACGAGCTGCGCGAGCGCATTGCGCAAGAGCAGCCGCACTGGCGCGGTGTTATCGCCGCCACCGGCATCCGCGCCGAATGAACGCGAGCGCTGACCTGCACGCCACGACGGTGGCGTGGGACGACGCCGCACGAGGCTGGGACCAGCACAGCGCGCTGATCCGCGACTGGCTGCGCGAGGCCACGGCCGCGATGCTCGACGCCGCCGCCATTGCGCCGGGCGCCAAGGTGCTGGACGTGGCCGCAGGCGCCGGCGACCAGACGCTGGACCTCGCGCAATGTGTCGGCGCGCAGGGCCAGGTGCTGGCCACCGACATCTCGCCGGGCATCCTCGAGCGCGCCGCGCAGAAGCTGTCTGCCGCCGGTTGGCGCAATGTGCGCACATTGACCGCTGACGCCCAGGCGCTCGGCCTCGCCGGCGCGAACTTCGATGCCGCCGTGTGCCGTTTGGGATTGATGTTCTGCGCCTCGCCGCTGCTTGCGTTGCAGTCGATTCGCCTGGCCCTGGCGCCCGGCGCGCGATTCAGCGGCCTCGTCTTTGCGGGGCCTGAGGCCAACCCCTGCATCACGATCACGATGCAGACGGCGTTGCGCCATGCCGGCGCCGCGGCGCGCAACCCCTTCGAGCCCGGCTCGCTGCTCAGTCTGGGCCGGCCCGGTCTGTTGCCAGCCCTGCTGCATGACGCCGGCTTCGAGCGGGTGCAAGTGCGCCCGCTGCCCGCGCCCTTCGCGACGTCGCGCTGCGAAGACTACGTGGCCTTCGTGCGCAGCGCCGGCTCGCCAATACGCGAGCTTCTCAAACCGCTCGACGCCCGGGCTCGCGATCGCGCATGGGCCGAGATCACACAGCGGCTAGACATGTTCTCGACGCCCGGCGGCTGGTCAGGTCCCAACGAGCTGCTGCTCTTCGCCGCCAGCAAGCCCGAGACTTGAACGCCGCGCAGCCAGGCCTTCGAAGGGTCCGCCACCCACGGGCAGGTCTTGCCGGTGCTTGGGCAGCGGCGACGTTCGGTGCGCACCACGCCGGTCCTTCACCTGCGCAGGACCGACGTAGAGCACGACTTCGTCGACGTCAAACGCATGCAGGTGCAGCCGCGCGATGCACATCCGCGCCGCGCTGTTCACCGCGCGCAGCGCGCCGGCGCATGAACGCGCGATCCGCACGCTGATGGACTGGCATATCGATGTCGACGAAGCGATGTTCCTCGGCGGCCTGGCCAAGGGTGCTTTTCTGCGCGAGTTCGAGCCAGATTTTTTCTTCGACGACCAGACCGGTCATGTCGACTCGGCAGCGGCACATGTGCCGGCCGGGCATGTCGCTTCGGGCGTCAGCAACATGCCCTGAGCGGCGCGCCCTGATCGGCGCTCAGCCTCCGTCCGGCGCCGGCAGCACTCCGAACGCAACCCCGATCAGCGCGACTGCGGCCGGCAGCCCGTTGACCAGCCAGCGCGCGCGCCGGCTGGTGCCCTGAATCAGCGGCACCGGCTCGACGAGGTCGAGCACATCTTCGGCAAAGGCTTCGCTGCGGTAGAGCGTGGGTTCGGTTGGGCTGTGGTTCATGGCGGCGCACCTGCAATGCCGCAAGTGTCGGCCTCTTACGTGTCAGGCCGATGTCCGGATGCACCATCCCGACCTTCACGGCCCTGTCATCCGGCGCAGCAAGACTGGCCATCCCCAAGCCCCGAGGCGCAGTCCCGCGTCGCGCGGCACCTCAAAGGAGCCTGCCCATGAAAATCGCTTTTCAGTCATCCTCAAGGAAATGTGGCTTTGCCACTTTCCTTGATCCCCGCGGGGGGCGGCCGGCCGCGGCCGGCCTTGGGGCGCTTAGAACCCCGATCGCGCTGGCGGTCCTGTGCGCCACGGCCGCGGTCGCGTCGGCGCAGACACAAGTGCGCTTTGCGACCTTCAACGCCTCGCTCAACCGCGACGCCAGCGGCCAGTTGCTGGGTGACCTCGCCCAACCCGGCATCGTCGACAACTCGGTCAGCTGGGCGGCCAGCGTCGCCGGCTTGAGCACCCAACAAAGGCGCGTGCTGCAAGCGCATTACGTTGCCGAGACCTTGCAGAAGGTGCGTGCCGACGTGCTGCTCGTCAACGAGTTCGACTTCGACTTGAACGGCACGCCCACCGCGAGCAGCGCGGCGATGGGCCTGGGCTACTCAAGCCAGGCGGCCAAACTCTTCCAGGACAACTTTCTGGCCACCGGACATGGCGGTGGCGCCACCGGCCGCGCCGCCAGCGCAGCGCTGAACTATGCCTGGCGCTACACGCCGAATACCAATACCGGCCTGGCCTCGGGCTTGGACCTCGACAACAGCGGCACGGTCAGCGGTGGCAACGACGCCTTCGGCTTCGGCAACTTCGGCGGCCAATTCGGCTTCACGATCTATTCGAAATATCAGATCGTCGGCGTGCGCAGCTTCCAGACCTTCAAGTGGAAGGACATGCCGGGCAACCTGCTGACCAACGACCCGGCGGCCGGCGCGAACAACCTGACGGCGTTTTATTCAGCCGCCGAGATCGACGCGCTTCGGCTGTCGTCGAAGAACCATGTCGACGTCACCGTGCGTGTCAACGGGCAGGACGTGCATTTCCTCACCGCGCATCCGACGCCGCCGGTTTTCGACGGCGCCGAAGACCGCAACGGCAAGCGCAACCACGACGAGATCAAGTTCTGGAAGGACTACATCGGCGGCGCGAACTACATCTACGACGACAGCGGCAGCTTCGGCGGCCTGGCGGCAGGTTCGCGGTTTGTGATTGCCGGCGACTACAACGCCGACCTCTGTGACGGCGACAGCTACAAGGCCGCCTGCCTGGCCAGCAACACCGTCGGCGCCGGCCCCAACGCGATCGGACAGTTGCTGCTCGACCCGCTGGTGAATACGACCCTGACCCCGGCCAGCGCCGGCGGCACCGCGGCCGCCACCGACCCGACGAACAACGGCAGCGCCAACCAGTTGCACCTGCAAGACCCGAAGTTCGACACCGCCGACTTCAGCGACGCCACGCCGGGCAATCTGCGCGTCGACTATGTGCTGCCGTCGGCGAACCTGCAGCTCACCGATGGTGGCGTTTTTTGGCCGACCGCCAACGATGCCGACTATCCGCTCGTGGGCACCTTCCGCAACCAGAACCTGTACGCCAACTTCCCGACGTCCGACCACAAGGCGGTGTGGATCGATGTCAGCGTCCCGGTGCCCGAGCCCGGCACCTGGCTGTTGATGGCGCTGGGCCTGGTCGCGGTGGGCCGGATCGCGCGTCGCCGCTGAGCTGTCAAGTTAGCCCCGGAGCGCTTTGCTCCGGGGCTTGCAGTCAAATCAGCGCACGGTCAGCGGCTGGTCCGCGACTTCTCAGCCCGGCGTGCCCCATTCGGCGACCAGCGCAGCCGCCGTGCGCGGCACATGGCGGGCGATGGTCGCGGCCAGAAACAGCGCCTCGATCTGGATCACGATGCGCTCCCAGTCGAGGCCCATGGCCGCCTCGCGCGCCGCCCCGCCCATGCGCCGGATCGCGCCAAGATCGGCGGCCAGCGCGGCCGCGTGTTGCACAAAGCCGGCACGGTCGCCGACCGGCGCGAGCGCACCGTTGACACCCGTCTTGACCACCAGCGACGCCGCCGCGCAGTCGTAAGCCAGCACCGGCAGACCGCTGGCCATGGCCTCGATGACGACGTTGCCGAAGGTCTCGGTCACGCTGGGGAAAATGAACAGGTCGCCCGACGCATAGTGGCGCGCCAGGTCGTCGCCACGCTGCATGCCGGCGAAGATGGTGGTCGGGAAACGCGCCTGCAACGCCGCACGCGCCGGACCGTCACCCACGAGCACCAGGCGCGCCCGTGGTTGGGCGCTGCGCACCGCGGCAAAAGCGAGCATCAGGTCGTCGATATTTTTCTCAGGCGCCAGGCGGCCCACGAGCAGCACCACCAGGTCGTCGGGCTCGGCGCCCCAGGAGCGGCGCAGCGCCTCGCTGCGATCGCTGGGTGAAAAGCGCTGCGCGTCAACACCACGGGCGACCGCCACGACACGCTCGAAACCCGCCGTCTGCAACTCTCGGCGCAAGGCCTCGGTAGGCACCATCGTGCACTGCGCAGCGTTGTGGAAGCCGCGCAGGTAGCCCATGATCGGGCGCCGCAGCCAGCCGATGCCGTAGTGGCTGCTGTAGGCGTGAAAGTTGGTGCGGAAGTCCGACGTCACCGGCAGCTTGAGCCGCCGCGCAGCGCGCAGCGCACTCCAGCCCAGCGGGCCTTCGGTGGCGATGTGCACGACGTCCGGCCGCCGCGCCGTCCAGGCCCGGCACAGCGTGCCGACCGCCGGCAGGCCCATGCGCAGCCCGGGGTAGTTGGGGATCGGCAACGATGGCAACAGCAGCTCTTCGAACCCGCGCTCCGTCGCCGGCATCGGCGCCTGCGGCTGCCGCGGCCGAACCAGTTGCACCCGGTGGCTGCGCGCACACAGCCCTTCGACAACACGCGCCACGGTGCCGGCCACGCCGTTGATCTCGGGCGGGTAGGTCTCGGTGACGAGCGCGACGTCGAGCGGCCTGCGCCAGACCCGGGGATCGTCGTTGTGAAAGTTCTGAAGGGGCAGGTCGGAGTTCATGCGGACATGCTGAGCCGGGCTGAAGACAGGCCGATGACGGCGGCGCCGATTTGCAGCACCTCAAAACGTCATCGTGGCGTCACGCAGGTTTCACGCCAGGCAGAGACAGTGGGGGGTCTGCACCTCCGGTGCAACGCATCGCCACGCCCGATGGAGAACCTGATGCAAGAGTCCTTCTTTCGCACCCTCGAGATCCAGCGCTGGGACGACCACCGGCTGTACCACCACAGCCGCATCAACCAGACGCTGCACCTGGTCAGCGCCTTGAGTTTTGTCGCCGCTTATGCGCTGCTGCTGGTCGACCCGCCACTGGCCGCAATCCTGGCCTGGTGTGTGTCGATGACGACGCGCCAGGCGGGCCACTTTTTCTTCGAGCCGCGTGGCTACGACCATGTCAACCGCATGACCGATGCGCTCAAGGAAGAGGTCAAGATCGGCTACAACATCCAGCGCAAGATCGTGCTGATGGCGATCTGGGCGCTGGCACCGCTGGTGGTCTACGCGATGCCGGCGTTTTTTGGCGCGCTCGAGGACACCGGCCGCGTCGAAGGATTCATCCGCGCGGTGGGTTGGGTCTGGCTCGCACTCGGCGCCGCCGGGCTGCTCTTCCGCGTCGGCCAGCTCTGGGTGCAGCAGAGTCTGCAGACCGGGCTGGCCTGGGGATTCAAGATCCTCACCGACCCCTTCCACGATATCAAGCTGTACCACCGCGCGCCACTGGCCTTGCTGCGCGGCGAGTGGATCGACCCGATGCTGCACGCACGCCAGCGGCATTGAATCAGCGTTGACCGGCACCCATCGGCACCCATCGATACTGGTTCGCCTGCTAGAACTTTTGCCGCAACACCTCGCGCAGGATGCCGCGCCGAATCGTCCGGTTGGTGAGCTGCGCGTCGCTCCACCACCAACCGTCGGCCTGCATTTGTTGAGTCGCGGCAATGAAGCGGTCGGCAACCGCGGTGAAGTCGGCATCGCTGTAGTTCAGGCTGAAGACGATGCGGCCGCTGCCGACCCAACTCAGGGCCAGGCCGTGCGCGCGCAGGTAGAACTGGAGCATCCAGTTGTAGCGCGACGGCTGGGTGTAGAAGACCGTCCACACCGACGACAGGTTGGCCACCTGCACCGGCACACCGGCCTGGCCGAGCAGCGCGTTCAAGTCCTGCGCGCGGCGGTTCCAGCGCTCGTCGAGGCCGTCGTACAGCGACTGCACTGCCGGGCTTTCGAGGCGGTCGAGAAAAACACTCATCGCGCCCATCACATAGGGGTGCGCGTTGAAGGTGCCGCGGGCGAAGCAGATGTCCGCCGGGCGCTCTTCGCGGAATCGTTTCATCAGGTCGCGGCGCCCGCAGACGACGCCGATCGGCAGGCCGCCGCCGAGCGTCTTGCCGTAGGTGACCATGTCGGCGCGCACGCCGAAGTACTCTTGCGCACCGCCCGGCGCGAGGCGGAAACCGAGGAACACCTCGTCGAAGATGAGCACGATGCCGCGCTCGCTGCAGACCTCGCGCAGCGCCTTCAGCCAGGCGGTGTAGGCGGGGCGATCGAAGTGGGCGCGCCGCGAGCTGTCGAGCAACGCCGAGTCACCCGGCGCGCCGGCATTCGGATGCAGCCCTTGCAGCGGATTGACGAGCACGCAGGCGATGTCATTGCGGGTGCGCAGCACATGCAGCGTGTCGGCGTCCATCTCCTTGAGGGTGTACGTCTGGCGTGGTGTCACCGGGTTGCCGGGCCCCGGCTGCACGTCTTCCCACCAGCCGTGGTACGCGCCACAAAAGCGCACGAGATGGCTGCGCCGGGTGTGGTACCGGGCCAGCCGCACCGCCTGCATCACGGCTTCGGTGCCCGACATGTGGAAGGACACTTCGTCCAGGCCCGAGATCGCCTTGAGCCGGCGTGCGTTGGCCGCCACCACCGGGTGGTAACTGCCAAGCACCGGGCCGAGCTGGGACACCAGCGCGCTGCCTTCTTCGATGCAGGATTTGTAGAAGTCGACGCCGAAGACGTTGACGCCGTAAGAGCCGGTGAGGTCGTGGAAGACATTGCCGTCGAGGTCGGTCATCGTGACTCCGCTGGCGCTGGCCACGAAGCTGCCGACGCGCAGATGTTCGCGCAGCACGTCGCGGTATTGAAACGGCACCCGGTAGGCGCCGGTGAACTGCAGGTCGGCGATGTCGTCGGCGGCTTCGACGCTGAGTGCGGTGGATTTTGCGAAGCGGCCGCGGTACAGCGCCGCCAGTGCTTCCAGCCCGGCACGGCGGCGCGCGGCCACCGTCGCCGGCGCGCCGTCGGAATCAAAAAAGCGCGCCTCGTCGTAGGCATATCCCGGCAACCAAGAAGCGACCCGTTTGGCCATCCGCGAATGGCCGGTCAGCGACGGGTGTTTGGCCAGCGACAGCTCGAGCCGGCGCTTGGCCGCAGGCAGCGCCGACAACATCAATGCGCCAGCGGCGGCGATCGCCGTCAGCGCCGGCAAGGACAAGGTTTCGATCATGCGTTTCCCATGGAGCAGAGATGCGATCTTTAGAACAAGAAGTTGACAACGTGATGAAACCGCGCCGCTGGCGCGAGCGCCTGTTGCTCAACGAGGACTTGAACTTCCTGCTCACCAACCGCGTGCCACGCATCCTGCTGACACGCTGGATGGGCCGCTTCAGCCAGATCCGCAATCCCTGGCTGGCGCGTCTCTCGATCCGCGTCTGGCGTCTTTTCACCGAGCTCGACTTGAGTGACGCAAAGAAGGCCTCGTTCGACAGCCTGCACGATTGTTTTACGCGCGAGCTCAAACCCGGCGCACGCACGGTCGACCGCACGCCGAGCGTGCTGTCGAGCCCCTGCGATGCGATCGTCGGCGCCTGCGGCGCGGTCCAAGGCACGACCGTCTACCAGGCCAAAGGCTTCCCCTACAAGCTCGAAGACCTGCTCGGTGACGACGCGCTGGCGCAGACCTATCGCGACGGCACTTATGTGACGCTGCGCCTGACCTCGAGCATGTACCACCGCTTTCACGCGCCGCACGATGGCCGCGTCGAACATGTGACCTACATCAGCGGCGATACCTGGAACGTCAACCCGATCGCCCTCAAACGGGTCGAGCGCCTGTTCTGCCGCAACGAACGCGCCGCGCTGCGCTACCGGCTCGGGCGCAGTGGTGACCTGATCACGCTGGTGCCGGTGGCCGCGGTCTTGGTGGCCAGCATCCAGCTGCACGGGCTGGATACGCTGTTGCATCTGGACTACGACGGGCCGAACCAGATCCCGGCGGATCTGGCCTTTGCCAAGGGCGCCGAGATGGGCTGGTTCCAACATGGCTCGACGATCATCGTCTTCGCCCCCGCTGGCTATACCTTGTGCAGCGGTGTCGAGCCGGGCCGCACGCTGCGCATGGGCGAACGCCTGATGCGCTGCCCGCCTTAAGGCAGCACATCGAGCGCTGTCACGACAGCGTCGTCAACGCAGCCGAAGATTGCGCACCATGCACCGCGAGCCGCCTTTGCATGAATCCCTCGGTGCGCCCGACACCGCGCCGCACGGCATGCGCTATCGCACCGTGTGGATCTCCGACCTGCACCTGGGCACGCCCGGCTGCCAGGCCGCGGCGCTGCTCGACTTCTTGCGCGTCGTCGAGTGCGAGACCTTGTTCCTGGTTGGTGACATCATCGACGGCTGGCAGTTGCGCCGGCAGTGGTACTGGCCGCAGTCGCACAACGACGTCGTGCAAAAGTTGCTGCGCAAGGCACGCAAAGGTACCCGCGTGATCTTTGTGCCGGGCAACCACGACGAGTTCGCGCGCAAATATGCAGAGCACAATTTTGGCGGCGTCGATGTGGTTGACGACTGGATGCACACCACCGCCGACGGCCGCAAGCTCTGGGTCGTGCATGGCGACCTCTTTGACGGCGTCATTCAGTGCGCGCGCTGGCTCGCCTACGTCGGCGACTGGGCTTACGAAACCACACTCAAGTTCAACCGCCATCTGAATTCGCTGCGCGCGCGGCTCGGGCTGCCGTACTGGAGCTTGTCGCGCTACCTCAAACTCAAGGTCAAACGTGCGGTGAGTTATGTCGGCGACTTTGAAGCCGCTGTCGCGCGCGAGGCCCGCCGGCGAGGCGCCCAGGGTGTTGTCTGCGGCCATATCCACCACGCCGAGATGCGCGACATCGACGGCATCCTGTACGCCAACGATGGCGACTGGGTCGAGAGCCTGACCGCACTCGTCGAACATGCCGACGGCCGGCTCGAGATCATCGAATGGGCCGAGGTCATGGCCGCGCGCAGCGCGCCCAGCCTGCCCAACCTGCCCAGCGCCGAGCCGATGCTGGCCTTCACTGCCCTGTCACGTTCAGACGCGAGACTGACGTCGCTCTCGGAGGACACCCCATGACCCAATCAAAATACAAAACCATGCCCCGTCAATCGTTCCTGGCCGCGGCGATCGTCGTTGCCGCCACTGCCGGCCTCGTCGCGCCCACCATCGCGCAGGCCGTGACGCTGGACTACATCGGCCAGCAGATCGTGCCCACTGGGACGCCCTACGCAGGCACCACGGTCGGCGGCCTGTCGGCGCTGGATTTCGACCGCAGCAACGCGCGCTACTTCGCGATCAGTGACGACCGCAGCGGCATCAACCCGGCGCGTTTTTATACGCTGAGCCTGGACCTGAACAAGTTTCAGCGCAGCGGCACACCGGGCATGGACGGTGTCAACTTCAGCAGCGCGACCACGATCCTGACCTCGGCGGGTGCAGCCTTCGCGCCGAACACACTCGACCCCGAAGGGCTGCGCTACGACGCCGCGCGAGGCCTGCTCTTGTGGAGCAACGAAGGCCAGCGCAGCGCCGGCGGCTTGCAGAACCCGACGGTGCGCGAGATGAAGATCGATGGCAGCCACCTGCGCGACTTTGCGGTGCCGACGATCTTCAACCCGGCCGGCACCGTGGCCGGCAACGATGCCGCTGACCGCGGTGTGCGCAACAACCTGGCTTTCGAAAACCTGGCCTTGTCGCGTGACGGCAGGACGCTGTGGACGGCGACCGAAAACGCGCTCGTGCAAGACGGCCCCGCGGCTGCGGTCGGCGTCAAGAGTGCGTCGCGGGTGCTGTCGTTCGACGTCGCCACCGGCCAGCCCGGCGCGCAGTACCTCTACGAAGTCGAAGCGGTGGCACTGCCGCCCGCCTTGCCGGGGCTGTTTGCAACCAACGGCCTGACCGACTTCATCGAAGTCGGCGACCGCCAGTTCATCGCCATCGAGCGTTCTTTTGCTGTCGGCGCACAGACACCAGGTGTCGGCCCGAACGGGTTGGCGACCGGCAATACGATCCGCCTGTACCTGGCCGATGCGCGCCAGGCAACTAACGTGTCAGGGCTCGACTCGATTGCCGGGCAGGCCGTGGTGCCGATGCAGAAGTCGCTGCTGCTCGATCTGTCGACACTGAAAAACGACGACGGCACTTTTCTGGCCACCGACAACATCGAAGGCATTACCTTCGGCCCCGAGTTCAACGGCCAGCGCACATTGATGCTGGTCTCGGACAACAATTTCTCCGGCACCCAGTTCACCCAGTTCATCGCGCTGGGCATCACTGGCGCGGTGCCCGAGCCCAGCACCTGGGCCATGTTTTTGTTTGGACTTTTTGGCGCGGCAGCGCTGGCACGCCGCCGGCAGGCTTGAGTCAGCCGCTGTAGCCGCGCAGCCGGTCGAGATCGAGCACGCGCACGCCGCCGTATTCGACGCGGATCACGCCGGCCGCCTGCAAGGTGTTCAGGGACTCGTTGACCCGCTGGCGCGACAGGCCGACGAGGTAACCCAGCTCTTCCTGGGTGATGCGCAGCAGGTCGCCAACACCCGGGTACAGCGTCGGGTGAAATAACGAGCCCAGGCTGCGTGCAACGCGCTGGTCGGGCTGGCTCAGGCGGTCGATTTCGCGGGCGCCGATGAACTGGCCCAGGCGTTCATTCAGTTGCATCATCACGAAGCGGTTGAAGTGGATGCTGCGGCCGAGCAGCCAGTCGAAAGTGGCCACCGGCAGCCCGGCCACGAGGCTCTTGCGCAGGGCCTGGATGTTGTAGCGGTAAGGTTCGTGTTTGAGCACCGTGCCTTCACCGAACCAGCCGCCCGGCGGAATGCCGGTGAAGGTGATTGGCACCCCGAGCGCGGAGTCGTTGCTCATCTTCAACAAGCCATCGACGACCCCGAGCCAGAAGCTGGCCGGCCGGCCGACCCGGCACAGCAACTCGCCGCGCTGGACCTCGACCACGCGCAGATCGACTACCGCGCGCTGACGCTCGTCGGCGCTCAAGGTCCGCAGCCACGGCACGCCGTCGAGCTCACTGACGGTGGCGGCGCGCGAGCGCTGCAGCAAAGGCGTCGCCGGGCCGGGCGTGGCGGCGGTTGCGGCTGCGCTCGCGGGTGTGATCACGTCGGGATTTGCCGCATAGGGTGTTCCCGCGGATTGTCGTCACAACGACAACCTAACGTCAAACTTGTTCGCAGAATCCGGCTCCCACCCAAGACCGGCGCTGCCTCGGCCGGGATTCGACCTGCCTGGAGTTGCCCGGTGCCTGTCACCTTCGTCCACCTGATGCTCGACCATGCCGCGCGGCGCCCTGACGCGCCGGCGTTGCGGGTCAAGGAGTACGGCATCTGGCAGACCACCACCTGGGGCCAGCTTGCTCTGCTGGTGCGGCAGATGGCGGCCGGGCTGCGTCAGGCCGGGGTCACGCGTGGTGACCATGTCATCGTGATCGGCGAAAACCGGCCGCGCCTGTATGCCTCGATGCTCGCCACGCAGGCGCTCGGCGCGGTGCCGGTGCCGCTGTACCAGGATGCGGCGAGCAGCGAGTATGTCTTCCCGATCAACAACGCCGAAGTCCGCCACGCGATCGTCGAAGACCAGGAGCAGGTCGACAAGCTGATCGACTTGCGCGACGAAAAATGCCCGCAGCTGCGGTCGATCTGGTTCGACGATCCGCGTGGCCTGCGCAGCTACACCGAGCCCGGGCTGGGGTCGGTCGACGACCTCATCAGCGCCGGCAAGGCCGCCGATGCGGCGAACCCAAAAGCCTTTGACGAGTCGGTGGCCCTGATCAAGCCGGGCGATGTCGCGGCGATGTTTTTCACTTCGGGCACCACCGGCAACCCCAAGGGCGTGGTGCATACCCACTTCACCCTGCTCGACCGCGCTGCCGCCGGTGCGCGCTTCGACAAGCTGACCAACGCCGAAGAAGTGCTGGCCTATATGCCGCCGGCCTGGATCGGGCAGAACATCTTCAGCTTTGCGCAGTGGCTGACCTGCGGTTTTGTCGTCAACTGCCCGGAGTCGAATGCGACGGTGACGATCGACTTGAAAGAGATCGGGCCGACCTACTACTTTGCGCCGCCGTCGGTCTTCGAGCGTCTGCTGACGAGCGTGATGATCCGCATGGAAGACGCCAGCCGGATCAAACGCTCGCTGTTCCACTATTTCATGGGCCTGGCCCGCCGCGTCGGCCCGGCGCGCATGGACGGCAAGCCGGTTAGCGGCGTCGACCGCCTGCTCTACGCTTTGGGCAACCTGCTCGTCTACGGCCCGCTGCGCAACACCTTGGGTTTTTCGCGGGTGCGCGTGGCCTATACCGCGGGCGAGGCGATCGGGCCCGACCTGTTCACTTTTTACCGCTCGATCGGCATCAACCTGAAGCAGCTCTACGGCTCGACCGAGACCGCCGTGTTTGTGTGCCTGCAGCCCGACCACGAAGCGCGCTCCGATACCGTCGGCGTGCCGATCGAAGGTGTTGAGGTCAAGCTCAGCGACAGCGGCGAGATTCTCGTCAAGTCGCCCGGGCTGCTCAAGGAGTACTACAAAAATCCGGCCGCCACTGCCGAGGTGCTCAGCGCCGACGGCTGGTACCACACCGGCGACGCCGGCTTCATCGACGCCGCCGGGCACCTGAAGATCATCGACCGCGCCAAGGATGTCGGCCGCATCGTCGGCGGCGCCAACAGCGGCGCGATGTTTGCGCCCAAATACGTCGAGAACAAACTCAAGTTTTTTCCGCATATCAAAGAGGCGGTGGCCTTTGGCGACAAACGCGACCGCGTCTGTGCCTTCATCAATATCGACTTCGACGCGGTTGGCAACTGGGCCGAAAAACGCAACCTGCCGTACGCCGGCTACACCGACCTGGCCTCTCGTGCGCAGGTGCTCGAGCTGGTGCGCGACTGTGTCGAGAAGGTCAACGCCGACCTCGCGGCCGACAAGCTGCTTGCGGGCAGCCAGATCACACGGTTCCTGGTGCTGCACAAGCAGCTCGAAGCCGACGACGGCGAGCTCACGCGCACGAGCAAGGTCCGCCGCGGCGCGATCGCCGACAAATACCAGGTGCTGGTCGATGCGATGTACGCCGGCAAGACCGAGCAGTTCATCGAGACTGCGGTGAAATTCGAAGACGGCCGCGTCGGCAGTGTCTCGGCGACGCTGAAGATCGTCGACGCCAAGACGTTTCCGGCGCTGGACAAGGCCGCCTGATGAGCGAACGCAAGATCGGCGAGGTCATTCTCGAAGTCAAGAACATCTCGCTCGCTTTTGGCGGCGTCAAGGCGCTCAGCGATATCAGCTTCAATGTCCGCGAACATGAAGTGCGGGCGATCATCGGGCCCAACGGCGCTGGCAAGAGTTCGATGCTGAACTGCATCAACGGCGTCTACGAGCCGCAGCAGGGGTCGATCAGTTTTCGTGGCCAGACCTTCAGCCACATGAACAGCCGCCAGGTCGCCGAGATGGGCATCGCGCGCACCTTCCAGAGCCTGGCGCTGTTCAAGGGCATGAGCGTGCTCGACAACATCATGAGCGGGCGCAACCTGCGCATGAAGACGAATATCTTCCAGCAGGCGATTCGCGGTTTTGGCTTCGGCGCCGCCGAGCGCGAAGAGTCTGAGCACCGCGAGGCGGTCGAGAAGATCATCGACTTCCTCGAGATCCAGCCCTACCGCAAGACGCCGGTCGGCCGCCTGCCCTATGGCCTGCAAAAACGTGTCGACCTCGGCCGCGCGCTGGCGATGGAGCCGCAGGTGCTGCTGCTCGACGAGCCGATGGCCGGCATGAATGTCGAAGAAAAACAGGACATGAGCCGCTTCATCCTGGACGTCAACGACGAATACGGCACCACCGTGGTGTTGATCGAACATGACATGAGCGTGGTCATGGACATCAGCGACCGCGTCGTCGTGCTCGACTACGGCAAGAAGATCGGCGACGGCACCCCCGGCGAGGTGCGTGCCAACCCTGACGTGATCTCGGCCTACCTCGGCACCAGCCACTGAGCCCGGAGCAACAGCACTGATGGGACCCTTTCTCGAAACCCTCTTCGGCGGCCTGATGACGGGCATGCTGTATTCGCTGGTTGCGCTGGGCTTTGTGCTCATCTTCAAGGCCAGTGGGGTCTTCAACTTCGCGCAGGGTGCGATGGTGCTCTTCGCGGCGCTGGCGATGGCGCGTTTTGCAGAATGGATCCCGCGCCTGCTCGGCTTCCAGAACCAGATCATCGGCAATGTGCTGGCCTTCTTTGGCGCGATGCTGGTGATGATCGCGATGGCCTGGCTCATCGAGCGCCTGGTGCTCGGCAAACTCGTCAACCAAGAAGGCATCACGCTGCTGATGGCCACGCTGGGCATCACCTACTTCCTCGACGGCTTCGGCCAGACCCTGTTTGGCAGCGACATCTACAAGATCGATGTCGGCCTGCCCAAAGACCCGATCTTCCTGTTCGAAAGCACCTTCCAGGGCGGCATCCTGATCAACAAGGAAGACCTCTACGCGGCCGTCATCGCCGCTGCGCTGGTCGCCGTCTTGAGCCTGTTTTTCCAGAAGACGAGCACCGGCCGCGCGCTGCGCGCAGTCGCCGACGACCACCAGGCGGCACAGTCGATCGGCATCCCGCTGAACCGGATCTGGGTCATCGTCTGGTCGGTGGCCGGCTTTGTCGCGCTGGTCGCCGGCATCATCTGGGGCAGCAAACTCGGGGTCCAGTTTTCGCTCTCGCTGGTCGCGCTCAAGGCGCTGCCGGTGGTCATCCTGGGTGGCCTGACGAGCGTGCCTGGCGCGATCATCGGCGGCTTGATCATCGGCGTCGGCGAGAAATTGAGCGAGGTCTACATCGGCCCCACTTTTGGCGGCGGCATCGAGATCTGGTTCGGTTATGTGCTGGTGCTGTTTGTCCTTCTCGTGCGGCCGCAAGGGCTGTTCGGCGAGAAGATCATCGACCGCGTTTGAGCAAGGCGATCCAGATGCTCTACCGCGAAAACGGCCAGTTCAAGACCAGCTACGGCAGCGACTCGCAGATCTTCCCGATCGCGCAGGATCGGGTTGCGATCCTGCTGCTGCTGGCCTTTGCGGTGATCGGCGTGCCGCTGCTCGTGGACGAGTACATGTTTCGCGCGATCCTGATCCCGTTCCTGATCCTGGCGTTGGCCGCGCTGGGGCTGAACATCCTGGTCGGTTATTGCGGCCAGATCTCGCTCGGCACCGGCGCCTTCATGTCGGTGGGTGCGTATGCCGCCTACAACCTCTTCGTGCGCATCGAAGGCATGCCGATGATCGTGGCGATCCTGCTCGGTGGGGCCTGCGCCACGGTCATTGGCGTGCTGTTCGGCATCCCGAGCCTGCGCATCAAGGGCCTGTACCTCGCGGTGGCCACGCTGGCGGCGCAGTTTTTTGTCGATTGGGCGGCGCTGCGCGTCAAGTGGATCACCAACGATTCGTCGTCGGGCTCGGTGTCGGTATCGAACCTGAGCATCTTCGGCATCTCGATCAATACGCCGGTCGAAAAGTACCTGCTCTGCCTGGGCATCCTGATTGTCTTTGCGCTGCTCGCCAAGAACCTGGTGCGCAGCCACATCGGGCGCGAGTGGATGGCCATCCGCGACATGGACGTGGCCGCGGCGGTGATCGGCATCCGGCCGGTCTACGCCAAGCTGACCGCGTTTGCCGTGAGCTCGTTTTTTGTCGGTGTCGCCGGCGCGCTGTGGGGCTTTGTGCACCTGGGCGCCTGGGAGCCGGCGGCGTTTTCGATCGACCGCTCTTTCCAGTTGCTGTTCATGATCATCATCGGCGGCCTGGGCTCGATCATGGGCAGTTTCTTCGGCGCGGCCTTCATCGTGATCCTGCCGGTCTTCCTGAACCAGGCGCTGCCGGCGCTGGGTGCGCTGGTTGGCGTGACGATCAGCACCGCCGCGATCGCGCATACCGAATTCATGATCTTCGGCGCGCTGATCGTCTTTTTCCTGATCGTCGAGCCGCACGGCATCGCCCGGCTGTGGTCGACCGCAAAAGAAAAGTTGCGGCTGTGGCCGTTCCCGCATTGAGCCGCGTTGAAGCAACACGGACGAGTTTTCCCACGCACTGACGAGTGCAATTTTCCCCACCTCTGGAGGCTGACATGAAAGTGAAATTCCTGGGCACCGCCGCCCTGCTTGCAGCCGGCTTCGCCGGCATTGCGGGCGTCGCCGGCAATGCCTTCGCGCAGGCGAAGGAGCAGTTCTTCCCCTCGCTGGTCTACCGCACCGGAGCCTACGCGCCCAATGGCGTGCCCTTTGCCAACGGCTACGCCGACTACCTGAAGCTGACCAACGCCCGCGGCGGCATCAACGGCGTCAAGGTGTCGTATGAAGAATGCGAGACCGGCTACGCCACCGACCGCGGCGTCGAGTGTTACGAGCGCCTGAAAGGCAAAAACGGCGGCGCGACGGTGTTCCACCCGCTGTCCACCGGCATCACCTTCGCCATCACCGAAAAAGCCCCCGGCGACAAGATCCCGATCATCACCGCCGGTTACGGCCGCAGCGAAAGCACCGACGGCAACGTCTTTAAGTGGAACTTCCCGCTCACCGGCACCTACTGGGACGCCGCCGACATCCTGGTCCAGCATGTGGCCAAAAAAGAAGGCGGATTCGACAAGCTCAAGGGCAAGAAGATCGCGCTCGTGTACCACGACAGCCCGTTCGGCAAGGAGCCGATCGCGCTGCTCGTCGAGCGCAGCAAGATGCACGGCTTCGACCTGAGCCTGCTGCCGGTGGCACACCCGGGGGTCGAGCAAAAAGCGACCTGGCTGCAGATCCGCCAGAACCGCCCGGACTATGTCTTCCTGTGGGGCTGGGGCGTGATGAACTCCACCGCCGTCAAGGAGGCCGTGGCCACTGGCTACCCGCGCGACAAGATGTACGGCGTGTGGTGGGCCGCGGCCGAGCCCGACGTCAAGGACGTGGGCGACGGCGCCAAGGGCTACAGCGGCCTGACGCTGCAACATGGCGCCGAGCCCAACAGCAAAGTCGTCAAGGAAGTGCTGGCCATGGTCCACGACAAGGGCCAGGGCACCGGGCCGAAAGACGAAGTTGGCACCGTGCTCTACATGCGCGGCTTGAAGGCAGCGATGTTGTCGATCGAAGGCGTGCGCCGCGCGCAGGAGCGCTACGGCAAGGGCAAGCTGATGACCGGCGAACAAGCACGTTGGGGTTATGAGAACCTGGCGCTGGACCAGAAAAAACTCGACGCCCTGGGCTTTGCCGGCGTGCTGCGCCCGATCAGCACGAGTTGTGCCGACCACCGTGGCGATGTCTGGTCCCGCATCCACACCTGGGACGGTGCGAAGTGGGCCTTCAGCTCCGACTGGTACCAGGCCGACCAATCGGTGATCAAGCCGATGATCAAGGCCGCGGCCGACAAGTACGCGGCCGAAAAGAAGATCACCCGCCGCACGCCAGAAGACTGCCAGACCTGAACCGCGGCGCGGTTCAGGTCGTCGACCTGGCATGCACCGCTCCCTCCCCATCCCCTCCCTCCAAGAGGGAGGGGTGCAAAGCACTCCAGCCCCTCCGGGAGGGGCGGGCTCCTCGCGGAGCCCTCATCAAAGCGCCGGGTACGGTTCTTTGATGAGTCAAGAGGTTCTTTGTTTTCGGCCCTTTGCGCATCGCTCATCGCTGCACCAACTCGCCTCTCGCCATGTCCAACATCCTGCTCAACGTCAACGGCATCGAGGTCATCTACAACCACGTCATCCTGGTGTTGAAGGGTGTCTCGCTGCAGGTGCCTGAAGGGGGTGTCGTGGCCCTGCTCGGCGGCAACGGCGCCGGCAAGACGACGACGCTGCGCGCGGTAAGCAACCTGCTTGCGGGTGAACGTGGTGAGGTCACCAAAGGTTCGATCGAACTGCGCGGCGAACGCATCGAAAAGCTCAGCACCGCAGAGATGGTCAACCGCGGCGTGATCCAGGTCATGGAGGGGCGCCACTGCTTCGCGCATCTGAGCATCGAAGACAACCTGATGACCGGCGCCTACACCCGCAAGGACGGCAAGGCCGCGATCGCGGCGACGCTGGACAAGGTCTACAACTATTTCCCGCGGCTGAAAACGCGCCGCACGTCGCAGGCGGCCTACACCTCGGGTGGTGAGCAGCAGATGTGCGCGATCGGCCGCGCGCTGATGGCCAACCCGAAGATGGTGCTGCTCGACGAACCTTCGATGGGCCTGGCGCCGCAGATCGTCGAAGAGGTCTTCGAGATCGTCAAAGACCTCAACCAGCGCGAGAAGGTGACCTTCCTGCTTGCCGAGCAAAACACGAACATGGCGCTGCGCTATTCCGACTACGGCTACATCCTGGAGAACGGCCGCGTCGTGCTCGACGGCCAGGCCAAGTCGCTGCGCGAGAACGACGATGTGAAAGAGTTTTATCTCGGCATGGGCGGGGGCGACAGAAAGAGCTTCAAGGACGTCAAGAGCTACAAGCGCCGCAAGCGCTGGCTTGCGTGACCACCCCCGTAGCGCCTGCGGCGCTCCCCCTCAAGGGGGCCGAGGCCCGCGGCTCCAAGCCGACCTGCGTCGGCTTGGACGGGCCGAGGAAGGGCCGCGCCTCGCCGCCCCGCGGCCTGCAAGGCGCCCCTGGCGGACAGGCGAAGCCGGATCCGCGGCAGCTGCTTGGCTGAGCGGCCTTGGCTACGAGGAGCGGTTCGATGAGCGACGACGAGCCATGGAGCGTCCCAGCGCCAGCCTTCAAGGCCGAAGAGGCACTGCTGCAATTCAAGCGCACGCTGCGCGGCCTGCAACTGAGCGAGCGTGGCACCGGTTTCGAGCTGCGTGGCAAACCGATCATCACGCTTGAGGTGGATGCGCAGGCGGATGCCCCGACGATCAAGGCGCAGCTCGCCCGCCGCCTGGTCGCCACGCCCGAGTGGGACCACTTGACGCTGCGGTCCAGCGCTGATGTGCGCAAGCTCGAAGCCGAGTTGAAAAAGCGCCTCGACCGCTGGCAGCGGGAAGACTGATGCCCAGTGCCAAGCCCGCCATTCGCCCGGCAAGCAACTCCAACGCCGCACGCACCGCACGCCCCAAGCGTCATCCGTCCGGCGGCTTCGAAGCGCTGCGCGCGCTGGCCGCCACGCTGCCCGGTGCCACGGAAGATATCAAGTGGGGCGCCGACCTCGTGTTCAGCGTCGGCGCCAAGATGTTCTGCGTCTTCTTGCTCGACAACGGCAAGGCAACGACCTGCGCGTTCAAGGTCGACGACGATCGTTTTCTCGAGCTCACTGGCGTGCCCGGCGTGATCCCGGCGCCCTATCTGGCACGCGCGAAGTGGGTCCAGGTCAAACCTGGCCATGCGCTGGCGAGCGCCGACTTGGACAAGCTGCTGCGCCGCTCCCATGCGCTGGTGGCGGCCAAGCTCACGCGCAAATTGCAAGTCGAACTCGGGGTACAGCCATGACGGCAGACGCAATTTTTTTCGACGCGCTCGAAGCGCGCGACCCGGCCGGACGTGAAGCCGCATTGATGGCCGCGCTGCCACTGCAAGTGGCGCACGCCAAGCGGCTGCCGGCTTACGCGGCAGCGCTGGCCGGTGTCGACGCGGCTTCGATCACCTCACGCCAGGCGCTCGCAAGCCTGCCGGTGACACGAAAGGGCGAACTCTTCGAGCGTCAAAAAACGCAGCGCGAGACTGACCCCTTTGGCGGCTTCTCGGCGATCGGCTGGCGCTCGCTGCGCGGCCTGGCCGGGGCACGCCGGGTCTTCCAGTCGCCCGGCCCGATCTACGAACCCGAAGGCCAGGCAGCCGACTACTGGCGCATGGCGCGTGCCTTGTTCGCGGCCGGGTTTCGCGCTGGCGACCTGGTGCACAACAGCTTCAGCTACCACCTCACCCCCGCCGGGTCGATGCTCGAGACGGCGGCCCACGCGCTCGGCTGCACCGTTTTTCCCGGCGGCGTCGGCAATACCGAACTGCAGTTGCAGGCCATGAGCCAGCTCAAGCCCGAAGGTTATGTCGGCACGCCGAGCTTTTTGCGCATCCTGCTCGACAGCGCCGACCAGGCCGGCATCAAGCTGCCCTCGCTGCGCAAGGCAATGGTTGGTGGTGAGGCCTTTCCGCCGTCACTGCGTGACCAGTTCCGGGCGCGTGGCATCGAGGCTTTCCAAAATTACGGCACTGCCGATCTCGGCCTCGTCGCCTACGAAACCGCCGCGCGCGAGGGCCTCGTGCTCGACGAGCAGGTGATCGTCGAAATCGTGCGCCCCGGGGGCAGCGACGCGCTGCTCGATGGCGAGGTCGGTGAGATCGTCGTGACCGCCTTGAACCCCGACTACCCGCTGCTGCGCTTTGGCACCGGCGACTTGTCGGCGGTGCTGCCCGGCCGCTGCCCGACCGGCCGCAGCAATACGCGCATCAAGGGTTGGATGGGCCGCGCCGACCAGACCGCCAAGGTGCGCGGCATGTTTGTGCACCCGAGCCAGATCGCCGAGGTGCTCAAGCGGCACCCAGAGATCGGCCGCGCGCGGCTGGTGGTCGAAGGCGAAAAGGCCAACGACCACATGACCCTGCGGGTGGAGGCCGCAGCCTTTGTCGCTGGCGGCGTGTCGGCAAGTCTGGCCGACAGTTTTGCCGAAGCGGTGGCGCAGACCCTGCGCAGCGTGAGCAAACTGCGCGGCGAGGTCGAACTCTGCGCGCCCGGCAGCTTGCCCAACGACGGCAAGGTGATCGAAGACGCGCGGCGCTACGAATAGCGCCATCATCGTCCGCGGTCAGGGTTCCGCGCTCAGCGTTCGGCGTTCACCGTGCCGCGGTGAGCGCGCCGGCGCTGTCGCCCTGGCGCAAAAAGGCCACGGTCTGCGCCGATCGCCGTGCGGCGTCGGCAAGGGTCGGCGCGGTGTTGTCCGTCAAGGCCTGGGGCGGCTTCACGAGCACCAAGCGCTGCGGTAGCGGCAGCCGCTGCGCCGGCCGTGCGCTGGTCGGCAGGCCGGCGGCGCCCCACGCCGGCGCACCGCCCGCCAGCCAGTGCACACGCCCGCGGCTGAGCTCGCCAATGCGCTGCGCAGTCTGCGCCGTGAAGCCGTCGTCGGTGTCAGCGTAGAGCAGCACCTCGGCCGCCAGGTTGATGCCCGCGGCAGAAACCGCCGCCGCCAGCGCTGGCACATCGCCGAAATCGAGCCAGCGCCGCAGCGCCACGGCATCCACACGCACCGCGCCGGGCAGCAGATCGCGGCCTTCGGCGCGCAGATCCCAGGCGACGGCGCCACGCGCCAGCGCCTGCTGCGCCGCGGCGGCGTCCAGCGGCTCGGCCTGCACGCCCAACGTGGCGGTCAGCAAGGCAGCACACGACAGGCTCGATCGGAGTTGGCTCAGCATCGGGCCACTCTAGGCAGTCGCCCGCGCGGCGTCCAATACCGATCGGCTGTTTGCTTATCGCTTCGGACGATAAGCCGCACGGGTACGGATCGCCTGCAGCGCCGCCCACCGCTACGTAATTTCCACGCCCAGCCTGTCATCCCGGCTGGCTAGGATGCGTTGATTGCAAACCTCTGCAAACCGGAACCCCCATGAAAAAATCCCCGTTGGCTCTGGCCTGCCTGGCCGCACTCTTGACGGTCGCTCCGGCGCTGGCCGCTTTCCCCGACAAACCGGTCACGCTGGTCGTGCCTTTTGCCGCCGGCGGCCCCACCGACAAGGTCGCGCGTGACTTCGCCGAGGCGCTGCGCAAACCGCTGAACAACGCCACCGTGGTCGTCGACAACGTCGGCGGCGCCGGCGGCACGCTGGGGGCGGCCACGGTCGCGCGCGCGACGCCGGATGGCCACACGCTGCTGCTGTTTCATATCGGCATGTCGACGACCCCGGCGATGTACCGCAAACCCGGCTTCGACGCGCTCAACGACTTCGAATTCCTGGGCATGGTCAACGATGTGCCGATGACGCTGATCGGCCGGCCCGGCCTGCCGGCGAACAACTACGCCGAATTGGTGAAGTGGCTCAACGACAACAAAGGCAAGGTCAACCTGGCCAACGCTGGCCTGGGCTCGGCGTCGCACCTGTGCGGGCTGATGTTTCAGAGCAGCATCAAGATCGACATGACCACCGTGCCGTACAAGGGCACCGCGCCGGCGATGAACGACATCCTGGGCAACCAAGTCGACATCATGTGCGACCAGACGACCAACACCACCGGGCAGATCGAAGGGGGCAAGGTCAAGGCCTATGCAGTGACCTCGCCCAAGCGCCTGACGCCACCAGCGCTGGCCAAGTTGCCGACGCTCGACGAGTCCGGCCTGAAGGGTTTCAACGTCAGCATCTGGCACGGTCTGTACGCGCCCAAGGGCACGCCGAAGGCCGTCCTCGACCAGATCAATGCGGCGCTGAAAGCAGCGCTGAAAGACCCCGAGTTCATCAAGCGCCAGGAAGCGCTCGGAGCGGTGGTCATCAGCGACGCGCGGGTCAACCCGGCCGAGCACAAGAAGTTTGTCGCCAGCGAGATCGAAAAATGGGGCGCGGTGATCAAGGCCGCCGGCCAGTACGCCGATTGATGGTTCGCAGTCGCGGCCTTGATCCCGTACCCGACACGCGGCAGCCGGCGTCGTGGTGATCGGTTGATGCGGTCAATGCGGTGACGCAGTGATCGGCCCGCCGCTGCTCGTCGACAGCATCACCGAAGCCGTCACCAACGGCGCTGGCCGCATCGTGATCAGCGGCTCGCACGGCGGCCTGAGCTCGGGCCGCTACGCCCTGCAGGCGCGCCCGGCGCTGGTGGTCTTCAACGACGCCGGCGTCGGCAAGGGTGCTGCCGGCATCGCCGCGCTGGCGCTGCTGCAAGACGCCGGCATCGCGGCCTGCGCGGTGGCCCACTCGAGTGCCTGCATTGGGCAGGCGCAGTCGACGCTGGACGACGGCGTGCTCTCGCATTGCAACCCACGCGCCGCAGCGCTGGGCTTGGGCGCAGGCCAGCCCTTGCGCGAAGCACTGCGCGAGGCCTTGCGCCGGCTCACATCCCCTTGAACAACGGGCGGTGCGCGCGGCTGACCTGCAGCCGCTCGTTGCGGCCCTTGAGCACCAGTTCCATGCCGCCGAAACTGTCGCGCACCACCGCGTCGACATGTTCGACGTTGACCAGCGTGCTGCGATGGATCTGCCAGAAGACCTGCGGATCGACAACCTGCATCAAGTCACTCAGCGAACGCCGCACCAGCGCCTCGTCGCGGGCCCGGACGATGCGGGTGTACTTGCTGTCGGACTGCAGGTAGAGCACTTCGCGCAGCGGGATGAGCTTGGTCTGGTTGCCCACCGTGGCCTGCAACCAGCGTGCACCGGCAGCCGGCGCCGCGGCCGCCGCGGGCAGCAGGTCGAGCGCCGGGCGTACGTCCAGCGGGCCGGGGTTGGCGCTGGCGTTGCTGGCGTTGCTGTCGTTGCTGTTGTTGCTGTTGTTGCTGCGCAGGCGCGTGCGCAAGCGCTCGATGGTCGTTGCCAGGCGCAGCGGCTGCAAGGGCTTGAGCACGTAGTCGACGGCACCGCGCTCGAAGGCCTCGATCGCATGCTCGTCATGGGCGGTGACAAAGACGATGTGCAGGCGCCCGGAAAACTGGCGCGCGATATCGATGCCGGTGCAGCCGGGTACCTGGATGTCGAGAAAGGCGATGTCGGGGCGGTCGTCCAACAAGCGCGCCATGGCTTCGTCGCCGTCACCGGTTTCAAAGACGATCTGCAACTCCGGCCACAGCTTTGCGAGCGCGGTTTTCAGGCCCTCGCGCAGCAGCGGTTCGTCTTCAAGCAGCAAGGCGGTGGGCATGTTTCAGGCCGGCAGCGGGATCTTCATGCGCGCCACGATGCCACAAGGTTGATTGGGCATCAGGTCGAGCTCGGCCAGCGCCCCGTGCAACAACACGAGCCGCTCGCGCGCATTGCTCAGGCCGACGCCGCTGCCACCACCAAAGGTGTTGATGCCCAGGCCGGTATCGGCGACGTCGACCACCATCAGGCCGGCGTCGCGGCGCACGCTGACATCGATGCGGCCGCCGGCGGCGCTGCGCTCGAGGCCATGTTTGATGGCATTTTCGATCAAGGTGCCGATGACGGTGGGCGGCAATGCAACACCGAGCAAATCGTCGGGCGCGCTGACCGAAAAGTCCAGCCGCGGGCCCATGCGGAATTTCATCACCTCAAGGTAGGCGCGAGCCAGCGCGAGTTCGCTGCCCAACGTGGCCACCCCAGCGCGCATCGCCGGCACCGCGGCGCGCAGGTAGTCGATCAGGTGCGCCAGCATGTGGTCGGCCGCGACCGCGTCCTGGCGCACGAGCTGCTGCACATTGGCCAGCGAGTTGTACAAAAAATGCGGCTCGATCTGGGCCTGCAGCAGCTTGAGTTGCGAGCCGAGCAGTTCACGCTCGAGCGTGATCAGGCGCTCACGCTCTGCCGCCTGTGCGCGCTGGCGCTGCAAGCGCCACTCGGCACTGGCCTGCAGCGAAAGCACCGTCGCGCAGACGGCTGCCGCGGCGGCACTGGCCGGCCACTGCATCAGCAGGTCGCGCCAACCCGATCCGGCGTACGCGGGCTGGCCGACGCCAGCCACACCGAGCAGGGCCGCCACCAGCGCGGCGAGCAGCGTGGCCGCGGCCAATGCAGAGATCAGTCGCGGCACGCTGGCCGCTGCGCCGCCCAACCGGTGCGTGGCGTGCAGCAGCAACCAGGCCGCGCAATAGGCCAGCCAGAGTTGGGCCAGCAGGCGCAGCCAGTCGCTGGCGCCGGCCACGATGTAGGCCGACGCTGCAACAAGCAAAAATGCCGGCCAGCCCCAACGCGCCTGACGCCATGCAAACTGGTCGAGCAGCCGGCCGAGCGAAGTTGATGGGGCGCCGACAAACATGCTTTGAAATCGCCCCGTTCAGCGCAGCGACAGGTTTTGCGGCTGCGCCGGCAGCACCGCCGGCAGTGGCCGCACGACGACCGCCAGCGCCGCATCGCCGGGCTGCGCGGTTTCAAAACGCAGTGCCTCGATCCACGCCGTGCCCGGGCCGCCTTCGGCCGTCACCCCGAGTTGGATGCTTTCGGCGGCCTCGTTGACGTCGAGCAGCACCCGCGCTTCGGCCCAGTCGCGGCTGCCCTCGATCGGGCGCAGCCGCATGTCGTCGAGCGCGAGTACGCGGCCGTCGGCGGCCTTGGATTGCAGCAGCAGACCGATGCGGCCGCGCATGTCGTGCACCCGGACCCGCGCCGAAAGCTGCACGCGCTGGCCGCGGTAGCCGGCGGCTGCGATCGACTGCGTCAAGGCCAGGCTGGTGTCGTTTGCCGCAGCGCAGCGGATCGCGAGCCGGTTGCCGCCGTCGCGGTCATCGCCCGACCAGGCCCCGCCGCGCAGCACCTGCGCCTGGCAGGCCCGGCCGGCATCCGGCGTGGCCACGCTGGTCCAGCCCGCCGGCGCGCGCGGTGCACCGAGCAGCGCCAGCGCCGTCGCGGCGGCGATCACGGCGACGAGGCCTTTGAGGTTCATGGGCCGGCGAATATAGACGCAGCGTCGCGCGCCGTTCGTCGCGGCAGCGTCACCGTTGATGCCGCTGGACCCGCAACTGGTTCAGGAAGATGGCGTGCCGCGCCGGGGCTGCACTACGATTCGGGCACTCTGTTCTTTTCGAGGGCCCTCGGGTGATGACGATGTTCAAACAGTTTTTGGTCGCGTTGGTCTTCTGCGCGGCGTTGCCGTCGGGTGTGAATGCGCAGGCGGCAGTCGAAACGCCGCCGCTGATTTCGGTGGAGACGATGTTCAAGCCGCCGGCGTATCTTCGTCTTGCGCTGTCCCCGAACGGCAAATATATGGCGGCGCTGGTTCGGTTCAACGACCGTCAAAACCTCACCGTGCTTGATATCGAAAAGCGAGTGGCATACGCGCTGACGGCGTTCAAGGAGACGGATGTCGACACCATTCGCTGGGCCACCGACGACCGCATCCTCTACACCACTGGCGACCTGCAAGGCAAGGAGTTCCGCGGCGATGGAGGGCTCTTTGCCATTGACCGCGACGGCAAGAATGAAAGCATGCTGGTCGAACCATTTGTCGTGAACAACAAGATCAAGCTCGTGTTGCGGGTAACGACACCGCTGGGTCGCGTTCCCGGCAGCCCAGACGAATTCTTCGTTTCGGCCAACGACCGCTCAGCCGACACGCAGGACGTATACCGGATGAACGTGCGCAGCGGGCGAAAGACCTTGATCAGCCTGTCCACGCCCGGCAAGGTGAGCCGATGGGTGCTCGACAAGGACCTCAAACCGCGCGCCGCGGTAAGCCAGGATTGGGAGAAAAAACGCTGGTGGTTCAGCTACCAGCCTGCTGGCAGCAGCGAGTGGAAGACCTATGCGCAGTGGGACGAACAACTCCGCGACGTGATCATCCCGGTAGCCTTTGACCCTGCGGACCCGAAGTCGATGTACGTCAGCAGCAACGTCGGCCGCGATACGCTGGCGTTTTTCAAGTTCGACCTCGAAAGTGGCAAGCTCGGCGAACTCGTCGCTGGCACCGACCGCTACGACATGGGCAGCTTCTTGCTGATCGGCGATGCACTCGGTGAAGGCGGTCGGCTCATCTTCGGCGGCACCGACGACGAGCCCGGCAAGCTGATTGGCGTGCGCTTCAACGGCGACAAGCCGACCACCGTCTGGTTCGACGACGAAGCCCGCCGCCTGCAGGCTGCGCTGGACTCCGCACTGCCGGGGCGAATCAACACCTTTGACCCGCGCCAGAAACGCTCGCTGGTGCGCTCGACCTCCGCCACCGACCCCGGCGGCTGGTTCATCTTCGACAAGGAAAAACGCGCGCTCGAAGACACCGGTATTCGCTCGCGGCCATGGATCGACCCGAAGCAGATGGCGCCGGTGACGTATGTCACCTACACCGCGCGCGACGGCATGAAGATTGGTGCGTACCTGACCTTGCCGAAGACCTTCCGCAAAGGCTCGCCGGTGGCCTTTGTGGTGCTGCCGCACGGCGGCCCCTGGGCCAAGGACAACTGGGAATTTGACGCCGAAGCGCAGTTCCTGGCGAACCGCGGTTATGCCGTGCTGCAGCCCAACTTCCGCGGCTCCACCGGTTACGGCGCACAGCATTTGCGCGCGAGCTACAAGCAGTGGGGCGGCACGATGACCGACGACATCATCGACGGCGTCGAGTGGGCGATCAACGAAGGTTATGCCGACCGCGGCCGCATCGGCAGCTTCGGCGCCAGTTACGGTGGCCTGGCCACGCTGTCGGTGATGGTCAAGCGCCCGGACCTGTTCAAGTGGGGCATCAACTATGTTGGTGTCACCGACCTTGCCGTGCACCAGGATACCCAGCCGGCGCAACTGCGCGGCGACTTCACGCCCCTGGCCAAGGCCATCAACGGCGACCAGAAGGTCGACGCTGCCGCCTTTGCTGCGCAGTCTCCGGCGCGGCATGTGAACCGCATCGCAGCACCGGTCTTCCACGCTTACGGCGGCGAAGACCGCAACGTCGACTTTGCAAATGGCCGCGAGATCCGCTCGGCCTTCGACAAGGCCGGCAAGCCCTATGAATGGATGTTCGTCGGCGACGAGGCGCATGGTTACCGCCAGACCAAAAACGTCGTCGAGTTCTACACCCGCTTCGAAAAGTTCATCAAGGCGAACACCCCGCCGGCGAAGTGAATGCCCGGGCTCAGAGCCGGATCGGGATCGTCACCGGCCCGTCGTTGACCAGATGCACCTGCATCTCGGCGCCAAAGCGACCGGCGGCGACGACGCCGTGGCGCGACCGCGCGATGCGCAGCACTTCGCCATAAAGCCGCTCGCCGAGCAGCGGCGGCGCAGCGCCTGAAAACCCGGGCCGGTTGCCGCTGCGGGTGTCGGCGGCGAGGGTGAATTGCGAAACGATGAGCAGGCCGCCAGCGACATCGACGAGGCTCAGGTTCATCTTGCCGGCAGCGTCGCCAAAGATGCGCAGCTTGAGCAGTTTGTCGACGAGCTTGGTGGCCTGCACGTCGGTATCGGCGGGTTCGGCGCAGACAAATACGAGCAGGCCGGGGCCGATCTCGCCGACGATTTCTGCGCCGATCTCGACCCGCGCTTGGCGCACGCGTTGCACCAGTGCGATCACTAGAGCAGGTCCTTCGGGTCGTCAAAGTGCGCCTCGACATCCAGCGGCAGCAACTGGATCGTCGCGCGCAGCCCGGGCACCGCGCTCATCAAGGCTTGTTCGACCGAAGTGCGCACGGCCGCGGCGCGTCCGAGCGTCCAGCCGGCCGGCATGTGCATGTGCATGTCGACAAAACGCCGCTGGCCGGCGCGCCGCGTGACGAGATGGTCGAAGCGGATCGTGTTGTGGCGAAACGGCTCCAGCGTTGCGTCGATCTGTGCTTGCACCTCGGGCTCGAGCGCGCGGTCCATCAGGCCGTCGGCCGAACGCCGCACCAGCGAGGCACCTTCGCGCAGGATATTCAGCGCGACTAGGATCGCCACCACCGGGTCGAGCCAGAGCCAGTCGGTGGCGACCACCGCGACGATGCCGATGACCACGCCGGCAGATGTCCAGACATCGGTGATGAGATGGCGCGCATCGGCCTCGAGCGCCATCGAGCGGTGTTCGTGCGCCTTGCGCAACATCGCCCAGGCGAGCACGCCGTTCATCGCCGAACTCACCACGGTCAGTGCGATGCCCAAACCCACAGCGTCCAGCGGCTGCGGCGCCTGCAATCGATGCAGCGCGGCCCAGATGATCGCCAGCGCGGCAACAAAGATCAGCACGCCTTCGAAGCCGCTGGAAAAGTATTCGGCCTTGTGGTGGCCGTAAGGGTGGTCTTCGTCGGGCGGCTGCGCTGCCAGCGTGACCATCGTCAGCGCAAACATCGCCCCGGCCAGGTTGACCAGCGACTCCAGCGCGTCGGACAGCAGGCTCACCGAATCGGTCAGCCACCAGGCGCCGAACTTGAGCACGATCGTCGCCACCGCCACCGCGATCGAGATCTTCAGATACGAGCTCACCTGCATCGCTGGATTGTCGCCCGGCGCCGCGCTGCGGGCGCCGCGCCCGGTACCACGTCCCAGCCGGCGGGGATCGGCGCGTTGGACACACATCCGCTTGCATCTGGCGGCTCAAGTTCGATGCCGGCTTGGCGGCGACGTGGCAGCCTGCCGCCAACGGCGGTCGAGCCGTTGCCATGAGGAGACCCCGATGAAATCGACCTACCGACTCAACGCGTCCACCATCGCCGCAGCGTCTGCGCTTGCGCTGGCGTGCGCACCAGCTTCGGCCGGCATTTACGGCAGCCTGGCCAACTTCGATGTGGTCAACGATACCGGCCATCCGGCCTACGGGTTTGAAATCGAGATCGAGGACTCGAGTTACGACCACACCAGCATCACCAGCGTCTTCGGCTACGACCGCGTCTTCAGTTTCATCTCGCCCGACCCCGGCGCAGTCAACCGCTACGGCCGCCCGGTGATCACTGACTTGCCCGGCTTTGGCGTGCGCATCACCTACGGCGGCGTGCTCGGCGCCAACTCGACACCGTCGGGAATCTATGCCACCAACGGCGACAGTTGCTGGCCGGGTGCCAACCCGAGCTGGAAGTCGACCTCCTGTGACCATTTTGGCGTCAGCACTTATGGCACGCCGGCGATCACGCGCTACAGCTGGCTGCTCGAAAGCGCGCCTGGCTCGGGCAGCCTGGTCAAGCAGCTCGTTGGCATCCCAGCGGTGAATTTCATCTACACGCCGGCGCCGGCGGGCCAGCCGCCGGCGCCGGTGCTGGCGCAGATCCGCGCCGAAGCACCTGACGTCGACCAGCCGGAAAACGAAGCCCGCTATGGCGAAGCGTTCTGGGTCAAGGTCTTCAAGATCAAATCGAAGAACAAGAATATCGACCTCGCCAATCTGTTCGTCGGCCAGAACGGAGACGACGACATGAACAACGCCGAGATCGAATCGGAATGGAAGATCTTCCAGCGCTCGCCGGCCGGCAAGGGCGGCGGCAACGACGTCGAAGAAAACGAAGTCAAGGTCGGCGACAACGACAAAGCGATCCTGCGCCGCTACGAGTTCTACAAATATCTCGGCCCGGTCACCGACGAAGGCGAGGCAGATTGCAACACGGCTTGCGAAGACAACCCGATCGCATTCAACGCAGTCGGCAATTTTGTCGGCGCGCAGATGGCCGGCTTCAACCTCGACGAACAGGCCCAGGCGATTGCGATCCCCGAGCCGCAGACCTGGGCGCTTTGGGCGCTTGGGCTATGCGGGCTAGCGGGCCTGCAAGTGCGGCGCGGCCGGCGCGGCCAACGCCCGCGGCGCGCTGGCTGAGGCAGCGTCCAGGCGCCGCAATTCGGCGCGCAGGAAGTCCGCCGCCGGCTGGTCGCGGCCGTCGGGCCAGCGGATCCGGTAGGGCTGTCCGGTGGTCGACGACCGGGTCGCGACCTGCTCGATGAAAGCCTCCGCAGTGCGCACAGAGCCACCGCGGGCCTTGAGTTTTTCACGCAGAAATCGCGCCGCATCGGCGGCGGGATAGTCGCTGCCATTGCGCACGAACTTCAACTCGGCGCGTGTGCCAACGGCGTTGATCACGGCGTCGATGCGCAGCTGCTCGGCGGCGCCCGGCGCGGCGTGCGCGGGGCCGGCCAGCGCTATCGCGACGCTGGCGGCAACGGCTGCCGGCAGCCCGAGCCACAACCACAGCCACAACCGCCGCGTCAGGGCCCAGTGCAGCGCCGGCAACCGGGCGCGCCGCCTCACGCCAGCGTCACCCGGGCAAACTTTCTTTTGCCCACCTGAACGACATAGACACCCGCCGGCAGCTTGAGGCCGCGGTCGCTGATCACCGTGCCGTCGACGCGCACACCGCCCTGTTCGACCAGCCGCAAGGCCTCGCTCGTCGAGGGTGCGAGCCCGGCGCCCTTGAGCAGCGCGCCGATGGCCAGCGGCACGCCTGCCAGGCTGCGCTCGTCGATCTGCTCAGGCACACCACCACGGGCGCGGTTCATGAAGTCGGCCTCGGCCGCATCCGCCGCCGCTGCGCTGTGAAAGCGCGTCGTGATCTCCTTGGCCAGCAGCACCTTGGCGTCTTTTGGGTTGCGCCCGCTGTCGACCTCGCGCTTCAAGGCCGCGAGTTCGGCTTCGGGCCGGAACGACAGCAGCGTGAAGTAGCGCCACATCAGGTCGTCGCTGATCGACAGCAGTTTGGCGAACATGGTCTCGGGCGGCTCGGTGATGGCGATGTAGTTGTTTTTCGACTTCGACATCTTCTCGACGCCGTCCAGGCCTTCGAGCAGCGGCATCGTCAGGATGCACTGCGGCTCCTGGCCGGCTTCGCTTTGCAGATGCCGGCCCATCAGCAGGTTGAACTTCTGGTCGGTGCCGCCGAGTTCGAGGTCGCTCTTCAGCGCGACCGAGTCGTAACCCTGCATCAGTGGGTAGAGAAATTCGTGCACGCTGATCGGCGTGCTGGCGGCAAAACGGTTCGCAAAGTCGTCGCGCTCCATCATCCGCGCGACGGTGTATTTGGCCGCCAGCGTGATCATGCCGCGGGCGCCGAGCGGGTCGCTCCACTCGCTGTTGTAGCGGACCTCGGCCTTGTCGATATCGAGCACCAGGCTGATCTGGTCGAAGTAGGTCTGCGCGTTGGCGGCGATCTGCTCGCGCGTCAGCGGCGGGCGGGTGGCGTTGCGGCCCGACGGGTCGCCGATCATCGACGTGAAGTCCCCGATCAGCGGGATCACGGTGTGCCCGAGATCCTGCAACTGTCGCATCTTGTTGAAGACCACGGTGTGGCCCAGGTGCAGGTCTGGCGCGGTCGGGTCGAGGCCGAACTTGATGCGCAGCGGCCGGCCGCTGGCCCGCGACCGGGCGAGCTTGCTGCGCCATTCGGATTCGGGCAGCAGTTCGTCGCAGCCACGTTTGCTGATCAACAGCGCTTCGAGCACGCTGTCGTCGACCGGCGCGAGTTCGCTGCCGGGGGTGCTCGGGGTGCCTGCGTTGGCGGCCATCGGGATTACGGGCGGTGACATGGCACGGCTTTTGGAGGTTTTTCTTAACAATCGGCGTTGGCGGCCGATTGATATACTGCGGCGCACTCGGACCAGCACTGCCGGCCTTCTCTTGGCCCCAAAGCTGCGCGGTGCCGCGGGATTCTAGAGGACGGGCTGCACCCGCCCCGGGCCCGCAAAAGCCCGCCCCGAGACCTGTACCGCCTTTGGATCACCCGGTTGTCGAGCAACAGCCGGACTCGTTGGAATCGTCGTCGTTGGATCTGCACCGTCTTTTTGGCCCTGAAGCCGCCGCCCGCCTGGCCAACTTCCGCTCGCGCCATGCCCTGGCTGCAGCGGGCTTGGTGCTGGCCGTGCTCGGCGGTTTTGGTGCGGTCGCCGTCGCCGTGGCGCCACTCGCACCTGACGCGGCCAGCCTGCCTTCGCGCCTGGTCAGCGAAGAGGTGGCCACGGTCGACCTGCCCTCGCAGCTTGAAGCGCTGGCCGCACATGGTGTCGAGCTCTGGCGCAGCGACCTCACGCGCAGCGGCGACAGCGTCGATACAGTACTGCGGCGCCTGGGCATCGTCGACGCCGAAGCGCTGCGCTACGCACGCGCCGATGCCGCGATCAAACGCGCATTCGACGGCCGCGCCAGCCGCGTGGTGCGTGCCCGCGGCACCGAAAACGGCGAACTCGTCGAGCTGGTGGTGTTAGCGCCTGCTGAGTCTGCCGAGTTAGCCCGCACTCACTTCACACGCCTGGTCATGACCCGCGCCGATGGCCGCTGGGTCAGCCGGCAAGAGATCGCCCGGCTTTCGGCCGAAGCCCGCCTGGGCAGCGGCACGATCCGCAGCACGCTGTTCGCCGCAACCGACGAGGCCCGCCTACCGGACGCCGTCGCGACCCAACTGGCGGAGATCTTCGCCACCGATATCGACTTCCACCGCGAGCTGCGTCGCGGCGACACGTTCAGCGTCGTCTACGAAGCACTCACCGCCGACGGCGAGCCGGTGCCTTGGGCCAACAGCGGCGGGCGCGTGCTCGCAGCAGAATTTGTCAACGCCGGGAAGGCGCGTCAGGCGATCTGGTTCGAAGGCGCGGCGGCCGGCAAAGGCGCATTTTTTGATGCCCAGGGGCGCAGCCGCAAGCGCAGCTTCCTGGCCAGCCCGCTGGAGTTTTCGCGCGTCAGCTCGGGCTTTGCGATGCGCATGCACCCGATCATGCAGCGCTGGCGCGCGCACCTGGGTGTCGACTACGCGGCGCCCGCGGGCACCCCGGTGCGCAGCGTCGGCGACGGCGTCGTCGAGCTGGCAGGCTGGCAAAATGGCTACGGCAACGTCGTGCACATCAAACACAGCAACGACCGCACCACCGTCTTTGCGCACCTGAGCCGCATCGACGTGCGCCAGGGCCAGCGCGTCGAGCAGAACCAGCGCATCGGCGCGGTTGGCGCCACCGGCTGGGCGACCGGGCCGCACCTGCACTTCGAGTTCCGCGTCGGCGGCGTGCACCAAGATCCACTGAAAATTGCCAAATCCTCTGAGCCGATCGTGCTCGACCCGGCGGCCAAGAGCCGCTTCGCGGAAGTTGCGCAGGCGGTGCAAGTCAAGCTCGACGTCGCCGAGTCGATCGGCGGCGTGCGCGCGAGCTTCGAGTAGTTGCGCCGGCGCCTGTGTCGATGACCCTGTTCATCGGCCTGATGTCGGGCACCTCGATGGACGGGGTCGACGGTGTGCTGGCGGACTTCTCCGCTGCCGGCAACCCGGTCGTGCTGGCACACCGGCACCGGCCTTACCAAGCCGCCCTGCGCACCGAGCTGCTGCGCCTGAACCAGCCGGGCGACAACGAACTGCACCGCGCAGCGCTGGCGTCCAACGCCGTTGCGCGTTGTTACGCCACCCTGGTGAGCGATCTGCTCGAAGCCGCGCCTGACGCCGCCGGCGCGGTGTCGGCAATCGGCGCCCATGGCCAGACCGTGCGGCACCGGCCGCAGCAGTTCGACGGCCGCGGTTATACGAGCCAATTGCTCAACGGCGCCTTGCTCGCCGAGCTGAGCCGCATCGACGTCGTCTGCGATTTGCGCAGCCGCGACGTCGCTGCCGGCGGCCAAGGCGCGCCGTTGGTCCCGGCCTTCCACGCCGCGCGCTTCGGGGCGCTAAACAACAACGTAGCGGTGCTCAACCTCGGTGGCATCGCCAACCTGACGCTGCTGCCGCTTGCCGGCGGGCCGGTGACGGGGTTTGATTGCGGCCCGGGCAACGTGCTGCTCGACCTCTGGTGCGAGCAGCATCTGGGCACACCGCTCGACGATGGTGGGCGGTGGGCGGCGGGTGGTGTGGTTGACAACACGCTGCTCGCGCGGCTGCTCGACGAACCGTTTTTTCAGCAACCGCCGCCCAAGAGCAGCGGGCGCGATCTCTTTGACACCACCTGGCTCGATGCCAAGCTGGCCGGTTTGCCGTCAGCGATCGCGGCGCAGGACGTTCAAGCCACGCTGGCCGAGCTGACCGTGGCCGCTGCGGTGGCGGCCTTGGGGCGGCATGGCGCGGCGACCCAGCAACTCCACGTCTGCGGTGGCGGCGCGTTCAATCAGCACCTGATGGCACGCCTGCGGGCGCTGCTGCCCGAGGTGGCGGTGTCAACGACCGACGGCGCCGGCGTGCCGCCGGACCAGGTCGAAGCGCTGGCCTTCGCGTGGCTGGCGCAGGCGTTCGTTGATCGCCAGCCCGGCAACTTGGCCGCGGTGACCGGCGCCACCGGGCCGCGGGTGCTCGGCGCGCTGTATCCGGCGGGTTGATCAGGGCCCCGCACCAACGACGGCGAGCGGGCGCAAAAAAGCCGCCCCGCGGCGGCTCTTGCTAGGCTGCTGCCAGCTCAGGCAGAGAACGAAGAGCCGCAACCGCAGGTTGTCGAGGCGTTCGGGTTCTTGATCACGAACTGCGCGCCTTGCAGGTCTTCTTTGTAGTCGATCTCGGCGCCGAGCAGGTACTGCAAGCTCATCGAGTCGATCAACAGCGAGACACCATTTTTGTCCATCTGGGTGTCGTCGTCGTTCACGACTTCATCAAAAGTGAAGCCGTACTGGAAACCCGAGCAGCCGCCGCCCTGGACAAAAACGCGCAGCTTCAGATCGGGGTTGCCTTCTTCGTCGACGAGGTCCTTGACCTTCGCTGCGGCACTGTCGGTAAAGACCAGCGGCACCGGCATCTCGGAGACGCTCGGGCTTTGAGTTTGGGCAACTGCGTTCATGTTGGGATCCTGTCTTGATCTGAAAATCGGTCGGCCACCGTGTCAGCCGCTGTTCGAAGCGGCCAACACCAGCGCCGGTTTGTCGGCGCTTTTGAGGGGCCGCAACTCACCTTCTATTGTGGCACCTGGGTGGACTTCAAGCGCTTCGTAGCGAATATCCCCCACCACACGCGCTGTCGGCTGCAATTCGACCAGACCGTCGGAGTCGATCGGCCCCAGCACTTCGCCGCCGATGATCACATGGCGGGCCTTGACCCTGCCATGAACCCTGGCTTTGACGCTGACGACAACGATGCTGTTGTCGCCACCGGCCGGTGTGATGTCACCAAAAACCTCGCCGTCGACACGCAGGCCGTCGTGGAACTGCACGTGGCCGCGCAGGACCGTGCCTTCACCGATCAGCGAACGGATCGGCGGCGCCTTCTTTTGTTTCCAGAACATCGCGGCGGGCTTTCTTTGCTTGGGCTACAGGCGCACGGTCTGCGTCGCGCGCACGCTGCCTTTGTTGTCGATGACCTTGACTTGCACCGTCTTGACCACGGCATCGGCGGGGTGGTCGATCATGCCTTCGATCCTGGTGTACTGACGCAGCTTCATCTCACGCGCGCCGCCGGGCATCGTAAGCGTCCACGGCTTGCCGGCCAAGCTGCCAGCGGCCTGGACCTCGTAACGGCCGGCAAATTCGGGCACATCCTTGCCACTCTGCATGACCAGCATTTGCCAGCGCAACTGGCCCGCGGCCTTGGCCTCGGCCTGCAAGCCGCGGATCATCAGGCCGTCGCCGACAGCCGGCAGCAGGCGCTCGAAGAAGCCGAGATCGGCCTTCAGGCCGACGCTCTCGCTTTCGAGCTGGCGCACGGTCTGCGCGAGGCGCTCCTGCGCCGCACGTTCGGTGCGCAGCAGGCTGTCGGCGGTATTCGCGACCGAGGTTGCACGCTCGCTGGCCGTGCGCAGCGCGCCCACCTCCACACGCAGGCGCGCCAGCTCCTCTTTGGCATCGCCATCGAGGCCGGCGATATCCTTGCCAAACTCGAAAGCCCACAGCGCCAGCGCCGCCGAGAACCCGAACATCACGCCCACCGCCGCCCAGCGCAATGGCCAGGGCAGGTGGCTGCGTACGATCATCCGGGGCGCGCTCACCGACAGGCGGCGGCGCAACAGCTTCCAGCGCATGGCGGGCTGCCGGGGTGCGGGCCGCGCGGCCCACACCCTGGAGCAATCAGCGCTTGCTGAACTGCTTGCGGCGGCGCGCGCCGTGCAAGCCGACCTTCTTGCGTTCGACTTCACGCGCGTCGCGCGTCACGAAGCCAGCCTGGCTCAGCGGCGGCTTCAGTGTCGCGTCGTAGTCGATCAGTGCGCGGGTGATGCCGTGGCGCACCGCGCCGGCCTGGCCCGATTCGCCGCCACCATGCACGTTGCACTTGATGTCGAAGGTCTCGCCGTTGGCCGTCAGCATGAGCGGCTGCTTGACGATCATGATCGAGGTCTGGCGGCCAAAATACTCGTCGACGGTCTTGCCGTTGACTTCGATCTTGCCGCTGCCTTTTTTCATGAAGACCCGGGCCACCGACGATTTGCGGCGGCCGGTTCCGTAGTTCCAATGTCCGATCATTCGCGTCGTCCTCAGAGGTCCAGCGTCTTGGGCTGCTGCGCGGTGTGCGGGTGCGTGGCACCGGCGTACACCTTGAGCTTCTTGATCATCGCGTAGCCGAGCGGGCCCTTCGGGAGCATGCCCTTGACAGCCTTTTCGATCGCGCGGCCAGGGTGGCGGGCCTGCATATCTTTGAAGGGCGTCGCAGTGATGCCGCCGGGGTAGCCGGAGTGGCGGTAGTAGATCTTGTCGGTGGCTTTGGCGCCGGTGACGCGGATCTTTTCGGCGTTGACGATGACGATGAAATCGCCGGTATCGACGTGAGGCGTGTAAATGGCCTTGTGTTTGCCGCGCAACCGGAGTGCCACTTCGCTGGCAACACGTCCGAGCACCTTGTCGGTGGCGTCAATCACAAACCACTCGTGCGTCACTTCGGCCGGTTTGGCGCTGAAGGTCTTCATGAGGGACTCTCAAAGTTGATGCCCGGGCAGCAAGGCCACAAGCATCAGGACACGGCTGTTGTTCGGGTGGTGCACCGCCCGTGGCGCCACTTCGTGAAGGTGGCCTCTTGGGTCGGCGGCCGGCTGATGCAGCCCCGAGAGGCCGGTCAAAGCAGGCACACACACGATTCCCCGCCGATTTCGGGAAAGCCGATGAGTATATCCGACGGCCGCGCTCCTGACTTGCACTCGACCAGGCTGCGAGCGTTGGCAATGCGGTACTTGGTGGAGAGCGTCCTCTAGACTCGCGCTGTAGTATTAGGGTTAGTACTTATCCTGAGGTCTGCCATGAACGATGTCCAGATCACGACCAGCGCGCCTGCGGCCGCGCAGCACCCAGCCCTCTCGGGCGGGGCCGCGCCGTTCCGCTGGGTGCCGGTGCGCTCGCTCTCGTCGAGCCACCGGCCACGGATCGCGACCCACCTGTTGGCCCTGAACGACCAGGACCGCTACCTGCGCTTTGGTCATGTCGCGTCCGACGAACAGATCGGCCGCTACGTCGACCAGCTCAATTTCGACCGGGACGAGATCTTCGGCGTCTTCAACCGCCGCCTGGAGATTGTCGCGATGGCGCATCTGGCCTACCTCGGGACCGGCGCCACCGCCGAAGACGGACCGCACAGCGCCGAGTTCGGGGTATCGGTGGGCGCCGCCGCACGCGGCCGGGGCATCGGCTCGCGGCTGTTCGACCATGCCAGCCTGCACGCGCGCAACCGCGGCATCGATACCCTACTGATCCACGCGCTGAGCGAAAACACGCCGATGTTGCGCATCGCGCGCAATGCCGGGGCGCGTGTCGAGCGCAGCGGCAGCGATTCGTCGGCGTACCTGAAGTTGCCGCCCGAAGATATCGCCTCCAATGTCGAAGAATGGGTCGAAGACGGTGCCTCGCGTCTGGACTATTCGATCAAGCGCGGCGCTTTGCAGATCGACGGCCTGATCTCGGCGGTCGCCGCGGTCGCCGGCCGCGGCGACACCAACCATCTGCCGAGGTCGGCCCTGCCCGTGGCGGGCGAGAACGAGCACACCCCCTCACCCGGGGAGGGGTAAACACACCTATCCGCGGGGCGCGACGCGCGGAGCGGGGCGTTACCATTTCCGACATTCGAACCTGTCGCTGAATATCGCGCGCTTCCCTCGCCGGGACCGCGGTGCCCGCCGCCTCGCGCCATGCAGCAACCCCTTTTGTGGATCATCCTGATTGCCCTGCTCGCCCTGGTGGCGCTGGGCTGCGTGGTGTGGGCGCTGCGCCCGCGACGCTCGCTGCCCGCGCCCTTGCCGATCGACTGGGCGCTCGGGCCGCGGCCGGTTTTCAGCTCCGACGAGCGCCGCGTCTATCGCCAACTGCGTGAGGCGCTACCGCACCACATCGTGTTGTCGAAGCTGCCGCTGGTGCGTTTTTGCCAGCCCACCGACCCCCAAGAAGTGCGCTACTGGTACGAGCTGCTCGGCACGATCCACATGACCTTCGTGATCTGCAGCGCCAACGGCCGCGTGCTCGCCGCGATCGATCTCGACAACGACCGCGCCAACTCGCGGCGCGTGTTGCAGATCAAGCAGTCGGTGCTCGGCGCCTGTCGGGTGCGCTACTTGCGCTGCTCTCCCGACCACCTGCCGTCGATCCCCGAGCTGCAATTGCTGGTGCCCAACAGCGCCGGTGCCTCGCGTGGGCCGCAGGCCGCGCCGGTCTCAGCGACGGGGCACGATCAAGGGTCCACCGCCAGCCGCCGCCGCGAACGCAGCGCGCTGTGGCAGGACTCGGGGTTTTTCCAGGATTCCTTTTTTGGCATCGACAGCCTGCGCGATACCGGTCCGGCAAGCAGCTTCGGCGCCGAATCCCTGCGCGGCCGTGGCATCAGCAACGTGCAGCCGCCCGACGACATTGGCGGCGTGGTGGTGGAGTCGGCACGCATGCCCGCCCCAGCGCCGACCCGGCATTGATGGCGGCCCGATCCGTGGCTGACACCCGCTCGCTGACTGCGCGATCCTGACCTCGTCCGCGCCCGCGTTGCGATTGATGCGCCCCTGATGTCCGACGCCGTACCGGCGCAGCCCAGTGCTGAAGCCGACCTCGTTGCGCAGGCTTTTTCCGGGCTCACGCCGGCGGAGGTGCTGGACGCGCTCGACGCCGTCGGCCTGCGGGGTGACGGCCGTATCCTGCAGCTCAATTCCTACGAAAACCGCGTCTTCCAGGTGATGCTCGAAGACGGCGGCGCGGTCGTCGCCAAGTTCTACCGGCCGGGGCGCTGGAGCGACGCGCAGATCGCCGAAGAGCACCAGTTCGCGATCGAACTGGCAGCGGCTGAAGTGCCGGTCGTTGCACCCCTAACGCTGCAAACCAGCGACCCGCAGGTCTGCCTGCTGCCGGCTGAAGGACCGGCCACGCTGGCGATCCGGCAAGCCGCTGGCGGCATCCAGCGCTACGCCGCTGCCCCGCGCTGCGCCGGCCGCGCGCCGGAGCTCGAAGACGATGCAGTGCTGTTGCGCTTGGGCGGTTTCATCGGCCGCCTGCATGCCGTCGGCGCCACGGCGGACTTTAAATATCGGCGCCGCTTCGACCCGCCCGCCGACACCCGCGCGGCGCTGGCCCAACTGCTCGACGGCGGCTTTGTGCATGCCGACCAGGCGGCAACCTGGCACAGCGTCTGCGCCCAAACCATCGACTTCATCGACCAGGCTTTTGACCACGTGCAACCACGCACGCTGCGCCTGCACGGCGACTGCCATCCCGGCAACCTGCTCTGGCGCGATGCTGGCGCGCATGTCGTCGATCTTGACGACTGCGGCAGCGGCCCGGCGGTGCAAGACCTGTGGATGCTGCTGTCAGGCGAGCCGGTCGCGGCCGCCCACCAGTTGCGCCAGTTGCTGCGCGGTTATGGCCAGTTCACGGCCTTCGACCGGCGTGAGCTGCAGCTCATCGACGCACTGCGCCTGACCCGCATGATCCGCCACAACGCCTGGGTCGCGCAGCGCTGGGCCGACCCGGCGTTCCCGGCCGCTTTCCCGGGTTTCGGCAGCTCGGCCTACTGGTCGCAGCAGTCGATGCAGTTGCGCGAACAACTGGCATCGGCGCAAGACGTGCCGATGCTCGACAGCGACTTCTGACGCCGGCCGGCGACGTGCCCTGTGCTGGCCCTGTTCTGGCCAGCGAGCATTGAAGTTTCAGCCCACCAGCAGCCGGTTCACCCGCTGCACATAAGCGGCAGGGTCGTCAAGCTGGCCACCTTCGGCGAGCAGCGCCTGGTCGAACAGAATCTGCGCCAGATCATCAAAGCGCGGATCCGATTCGAGCCGCTTGACGAGCACATGCTCGGGGTTGATTTCCAGGATCGGCTTGGACGCCACGGCATCGGACTGGCCGGCCTGTTTCATCAGCCGCGCCAGGTGGCCGCTCATATCGCCTTCTTCGACCACGATGCAGGCGGGAGAGTCGACCAGCCGCGTCGTCACGCGCACATCGCGCGCGCGGTCTTTCAAGGCCACTTTCAGCCGCTCGACGAGCGGTGCCAGCGCGCCGGCAGCGGCCTCGGCGAGCTTCTTCTCTTCTTCGTCCTGCAGGCCACCAAGATCGACGCCGCCCTTGGCCACGCTGCGCAGCGGCTTGCCGTCGAACTCGTACAAGTTGCTCAACAGCCACTCGTCGACGCGATCGACCAGCAACAACACCTCGATGCCTTTTTTGCGGAAGATCTCCAGTTGCGGGCTGCTGCGCGCGGTGCTCAGCGAATCGGCGGTGACGACGTAGATCGCGTCCTGGCCTTCTTTCATGCGCGCCACATAGTCCGCCAGCGACACCCCTTCGTCGGCCTGCGTCGAGGCAAAACGCAGCAGCTTGGCCAGCCGCTCCTGGTTAGGCCGGTCTTCGCCGATGCCTTCTTTGAGCACCGCGCCAAAGGCCTTCCAGAACTCGGCGTATTTTTCCTTCTGGTTCTCGGCCAGGTCTTCGAGCATCGACAGCACCCGCTTGGTCGACCCCTCGCGGATGCCCTTCACGTCGCGGCTCTCTTGCAGCAACTCGCGGCTCACATTCAGCGGCAGGTCGGCCGAGTCGATGACGCCTTTGACAAAGCGCAGGTACACCGGCATCAGCGCCTCGGCGTCGTCCATGATGAAGACCCGCTTGACGTAGAGCTTGACGCCGCCCCGCTTGTCGCGGTTCCACAAATCGAACGGCGCCTTCGCCGGCACATACAGCAGCTGGGTGTATTCGCTGCGGCCCTCGACGCGGTTGTGCGTGTAGGCCATCGGCGCTTCGCTGTCGAAAGCGATCTGCTTGTAGAACTCCTGGTACTCGTTGTCGGTGATCTCGCTCTTGGCGCGTGTCCACAGCGCCGCGGCCTTGTTCACCCGATCCCATTCGTCCTTGACCACCTGCTCGTTTTTTTCGCTGTCCCACTCTTCCTTCTTCATCAGGATCGGCAGCGAGATATGGTCGGAGTAACGCGAGATGATCGAGCGCAGTTTCCAGCTGCGCAGAAACTCGTCTTCTTCAGCGCGCAGGTGCAGGATGACGTCGGTGCCACGCGCCGCACGGTCGATCGTCTCGACCTCGAACGCGCCACTGCCGTCGCTGCTCCAGCGCACACCCTCGGCCGCGGCCAGGCCGGCGCGGCGCGACTCGACCGTGATCCGGTCGGCGACGATGAAGCCGGAATAAAAACCGACCCCGAACTGGCCGATCAGGCTGGCGTCCTTCTTGCGCTCGTCACCCAGCCGCGACAAAAACTCGCGCGTGCCGCTCTTGGCGATCGTGCCCAGGTGTTCAATGGCCTCGTCGGCGCTCATGCCGACGCCGTTGTCGCTGACCGTCAAGGTCTTGGCTTCGGCGTCGAAAGAAACCCGGATCTCCAGGTTCGGCGCGTCTTCGTACAGCGCCGCGTTGTCGAGCGCCTCGAAGCGCAGCTTGTCGCAGGCGTCTGACGCATTGGAGACCAGCTCGCGCAGGAAGATCTCCTTGTTCGAGTACAGCGAATGGGTCACCAGGTGCAGGATCTGCTGCACCTCGGCCTGGAAAGAATGCTTCTGTTTGGTCATGGTGGAGAGTTGGTGTGGGGTCGGGCTCGCTCACGCTGAATGTGGCGTCTCCGATCCCGATTGTGCGGGCGGAGCCGGTACGTTCAAGGACCGGGCGCTGCACATCGACGCTTACCCGACAGGGCACCCCGTTCGCTGACGGCGACCGAGAGCCGACTGCGGCGCCCCCATCGGTTCGCTACGCGAGAAGTCGAAGGCAACACGCAAGACCTGACTCTGAAGTCCCCAGTTTCGGCTACGGGGTACAGCGTCCAGGAGAAAGGTCGGGCTTCAGTTCACTAAAGATCGAAGGATTCAGCGTCGACGAGGAGCCTTGAACTCCTCGGGTCAGTCTAAGTCGTATTGGCGCGCAAGTTGGATTAGATATCGTGTCGATTTCAACGAGATAATCTCTCTCGCTCACACCTAGGATGTTGCCGCTCGGGCGCACTGTCAACACCCGCATTATGCTTCCCGCGGGGACTCGCTCCCTCCATAGAATTTCAGAACCGGCAAGGCGGAGCGGAACCAATGAGATCATCCCTACTGAAGGACTGTCAAGATTTAGGGCCACTCCATGTGCATACAGTTCGCCTACGATTTCGAATCTGTCGCCAACACGAAGGGCTTGCAATCCATGCTTTAAGGGTTCTTCCACAGGAGTCGCCGCGCTTTCACGCGCAGTACTCAAGGCTATTGACATCAAGGCGAATAGCAGGAATTCTGATCGAGTTAGTTGCATTGCGATTCTTCGGGCTGTTTGACAAGACCAAGCGTCCTCAAAATCTCCAGAACACCTGCTGCTACGTATGAAGGAATTATAGTCGGGACGTTCGCGATGGAGTCCGGGAGACCGAGGCTTCTGAGGTTGGAAACCAAAGGATCATGAACATCCGCCACGGTGCGCCCAGCTGGAACATATCCACTCAATTCGATGGTATCCACGCGCTGTGATCCCATATCGCTGCGAACCCCTATGGCGTAGACATTTCAACGACCTCGTAGACATTGCCGATAATCGCCGCGTCGTTCACTTCACCCCCTCCCCGACACGCACGCCGCGAGAGCGGACAGCCAAGGCGCCCAAACAATGCAATTCAATCCCCTCCTGCGGACATTCACTAGCAATCCCTCGGAATGGGTAAGGATTCCTGAATCCCACGGCGTGGCTGGTCGACGATACCCACCGATCTGAGAATCTCGAGGCCAACCGCCATCAGGTAGCTTGGAAGCATCGAAGGAACGTTTGCCAACCAATCTGGAATGCCTGCGCTTCTCAAACGAGCGACCAGCGGATCATGAATCTCAGCCATTGTTCGGCCCGCCGGAATGTAGCGCTCGATGAAATTTGGAATCGCATCGCCCGGTTCAAAGCGTCGAACACCTTCCCGTCCAACGATCGGGTCTATTGCCTGCCAATCCTGCTGGAACCAATACAGACCTCTCGGATCGGTCCGAGAGAGCGGATTCCCCCCCACATATGCGTAGGTATTGATCCCACCCGTGAGCCCAATCGGATCTGACTGGGTGTACCGTCCAATTTGCGGGTCATAGTACCGATGCCAGTTGTTCCACAGCCCGCTCTCGGCATCGAAGTACTGCCCCGGGAAGCCGATATTCATGGCGCCGATCGAGGTCAACTCGTCTTTGCGGTCGAAGGCGGCGTTGATGGCACGCCAGACCGTTGATCCGGCCGAATTCGTCATCACCTCGGGTCGCCTCAGATGGTCGTTGTGGCTGGCGTGGAACTGGTTGTTGCGCACCATGCCAAGCAGCTCGCCGCCGAGCCAGACATAACTTGTTGGCTGCGGCCCGGTTTCCTGGAGCAGTTCGCCGCCGGCACCATGCACATAGTGGGTCACCGAGCCGCTGCCCTTGTACACCCGCTGGCCGAAGACGTTGTAGCGGTACTCGGCGGTCGGCACGTTGTTGATGCTGAAGTTCATCAAGCGATTGAAGGCGTTGTACGTATAGCCGCGGCTGCCGTCGTGGCGCGATTCAGATCCGACGTTGCCCACCGCGTCGGGCGTGAATACCCGCCATTGGCCGGCGCCGCTCCACGACTCCAGCCGGTTGCTCGTCGGGCTGTGGACATACACAAACGTCGATGCTTCGCGGGTGTGACTCTGCCGGTTGGCCATCTTGTCAGTCAGCACAAAGCCCTGGTTGTCACCACTGCGCGTGACCGTCGTGAGCCGGTCGCTGGCGTCGTACGCCAGGCTGGTGTTGAGCGCGCCGTAGATGTTGTCGGTGATGCCTGAGATGGTGTTGGTCGTGTTGTAGCCGAAACTCAGGCTGTGCGCGGACGATCCGGCGATATCGGTCAAGCGCCCGTCGGCATCCAGCGTCAGCGTGCGCGGCAGGCCGTTGCCAAAGCGCCAGGCGTAGCGGCGGTCGGTGGCCGGCTGATAGAGAAGACTGTTGGCCAGCGTCTGCCAACTGCCGTTGATCAGGCCGGAGACGCTGGCGATGCGGCCGTAGGCGTCATAGCCGTAGCTCAGGTTCAGCGCGCTGGGATAGTTCATGCCGGTGACCCGGCCCTGCGCGTCCCTGGCCCAGCCTGTGGTGTAGCTGACGCCGTAAATCGTATTGACGAGTTGGGCCAGTTCGCCGGCGGCGGTGTAGGTGTAATCAACCGCGCCGGTATAGGTGCTGGCGTTCGCAAGACGCCCCTTGCCATAGGTACCGGTGTCGTAGACAAAAGTCTCGTAGCCATCGGTGGCGTTGTTGCGCTGGGTGATGCGGTCCAGCGCGTCCCAGGCGTAGCTGAGCGTTGCGCCATTGGCGCGGGCCACCGAAAGCATGCGGCCGGCCGAATCGTGGTTGTATGTCGTCATGCCGGTATCGGGGCTGCCCTAGGTGAGCATCTCGCCGAGGCCGTTGTAGCTGAAGTTGGTTTGCAGGTTGCGCGGGTCGCGCAGGTATTTCAAGCAAGTATCGCAAGGCCCATCGTTGGTGGTCGCGTCGAGGTGTGAGATGGCAAAAGCAAGACGTGACCCCAAGAGTTGGATGCGCCGCACCCGGCCCGGCGCCTGCGCAGCGCGATCCGCAGTCAATCGCACCGCCGGACAAAAAGGTTCGCGCTGCTCGTCGTGTGATGATCCCGCCGATGAAGATCACAATCGTCGGCGCAGGCGCCATCGGCGGCCTGTTTGCAGCCTGGCTTGGCCAGCCACGAGACGGGGCCGAACGCCCGGCATTGAGCGTGCTCGCCCGCGGCACGACGTTGCAGGCGCTGCGCCAAAACGGCGTCGTGATCGACGGCGCCGCGGGCCAGCTGACAGTGCCGGTGCAAGCCAGCGACGACGCCGCAGCGTTTGGCCCGCAAGACCTGGTGATCGTCGCCGTCAAGGGCCCGGCACTGGCCGCGGTGGCGCCTGCAGTCGCCGCACTCTGCGGGCCGCGGACGATCGTGATGCCAGCGATGAACGGCGTGCCTTGGTGGTTTTTTGACGGCCTTCCAGGCGGCTGCGCCGGGCTGCGCCTGGCATCGGTCGATGCCGGCGACAGCATCAGGAAAAACATCCCGACGAGCCAGGTCATCGGCTGCGTCGTACACATCAGCAGCGCGTCGAGCGCGCCCGGCGTGGTCCGGCATGCCGGCGGCAACGGCCTCATCATCGGCGAGCCCGCGGGCGGCTCCAGCGCGCGTGTGCAAGCGCTGGCGGCGATGCTCGGCGAGGCCGGGTTTGTGGTCACGGTTGCTGAGCGCATCCAGCGCGAAATCTGGTTCAAGCTGTGGGGCAATATGTCGACCAACCCGGTTTCGGCGCTCACCGGTGCGACCTGCGACCGCATCCTCGACGACCCGCTGGTGCGCGGCTTTTTGAGCGCGGTGATGCTCGAGGCGCGTGCCATCGGCGATGGCTTCGGCATCCCGATCGATCAAGAGCCCGAGCAGCGCCATCAACTGACACGCAAGCTCGGCGCCTTCAAGACGTCGATGCTGCAAGACGCGCAAGCCGGCCGGCCGCTGGAGATCGACAGCCTGGTCACGGTCGTGCGCGAAATCGGCCAGAACTTGGGGCTGGCAACACCCAACGTCGATGCGCTGCTTGGCCTCACGCGCCTGATGGCGCGGACCCGCGGCCTGTACCCGCCCACTTGAGCCGCAGCGCGTGCGGCAGGTCAAGCCTCGGCCACGCGCAAGCGCTAGGATCGCGGCCCGACGCGCATGTGCCCAGCGAATGTGCCCCGCGATGTGCCTAGCGAAGTGCCCACCGAAGAGCCCGCCAATGAAACCCCACGAAACCCCCGCCGTCGACCTGCATCTGCAATTCGACCAACAGCGTGCCGCCTTCGCAGCAAAACCTTTCCCGACCTGGGACGAGCGTGCCGAGCGGCTGCAGCGCGTCAAGCAGTTGCTCGTCGACCACGAGACAGCCATCGCGAAGGCGATCGACAGCGACTTCGGTGGCCGCCCCGCCGTCGAAACCGAGTTGCTCGAAATCTGGCCGAGCCTGGAAGAAACCAAGATCGCGCTTCGCCACGGCAAAGGCTGGATGAAACCGCGCCGCGCCGGGGTGTCGAAGTGGTTCTTGCCGGCCAGCGCGCAGGTGCTGCCGCAGCCGCTGGGTGTCGTCGGCATCATCGTGCCCTGGAACTACCCGCTCTACTTGTGCATCGGCCCGCTCGTCGCGGCGCTGGCGGCTGGCAACCGGGTGATGGTCAAGCTCTCGGAATTCACGCCCGCTTTCTCCGCGCTGATGCAGTCGTTGCTGGCGCAGGTTTTTGCCAACGATGAGGTCTGCGTGATCACCGGCGGGCCAGAGGTCGCCGCGCAGTTCAGCGCACTGCCTTTTGACCACCTGCTCTTCACCGGCTCGACGCCGGTCGGCCGGCGGGTGATGGCCGCGGCGTCGGCGCACCTGACGCCGGTGACGCTGGAGCTGGGCGGCAAGTCGCCGGCCGTCATCACCCCCGGTTATCCGTTGGCGCATGCGGTGCAGCGCATCCTCGTCGGCAAGCTCGTCAACGCCGGTCAGACCTGCATCGCGCCGGACTACGTACTGCTGCCGCGTGACCAGGTGCAGCCCTTTATTGCGGCCGCGCGCGCGGCGGCGCAGCGCCTGTATCCGCAGGGGCTGGCCGATGGTGACTTTTGCAGCATCGTCAACCCGCGCCAATACGACCGCCTCAACGGCTATCTGGACGACGCGGCAGCGCGCGGCACGCAAGTCGAAGCGTTGTTCAGCGGGCCGGCACGTGACGACACCCGGCACCGCCTGGGCGCGACCCTGCTCGTCGACCCGCCGGCCGAGAGCGCGGCGATGCAAGACGAGATCTTCGGCCCTCTCTTGCCGCTGCTGCCCTACGACAGCGTCGATGCCGCGCTGGCCTTCATCAATGCCCGGCCGCGGCCGCTGGCGCTGTACTGGTTCGACCACGACAGCGCGCGCACCGAGCAAGCGCTGCGCCACAGCCACGCCGGCGGCGTGACGGTCAACGACACGCTGCTGCACATCACCCAGGACTCGCTGCCCTTTGGCGGCGTCGGCGCATCGGGCATGGGCCAGTACCACGGCCGTTGGGGCTTCGATACCTTCAGCGCGCGCAAGGCGGTCTTCCGCCAGGCGCGGTTGAACGGCATGCCGCTCTTCACACCGCCCTACAGCGGGCTGATGCGGCGGATGTTGAATCTGATGAAAAAGTTCTAGCGCCGTGTTCCACGCGCAGTGCTGCTGCGCCGCGTCGGCGCTGGGGCGGTTGATTTCTTAGCCGCCGGCCGCTTCAACGCGGTCTTCGATGTCGCCGACTTTGGCCGCGCCGGCTGCGTCGCCACCGCCTTGCCGAGTTTGGCTTTCATCCACGCCATCACATCGGCCGGGATGTTCTTGCGCTGCGGGTCGTTCAAGTCGTAGAACAGCGCATAGATCTCGGCAAAAAATTCTGCCGGGCTCATCGCCGCGTAGCTGTCGGGCATCTGGCCGTTGACGAGCTCCAGCGTCGCCTCGTTGACACACATCAACATGCCGTACCAGAAGTTGAATGCAAAGGCCTTGCCGTTGGCGCGATACCAGTTGGCGTTGTTGGCGTACCAATCCCGCCCGCTGCGCTCGTAGGCCAGCCGAGGCCCGAAGTCCGCACCGCGCCAGGGGCTGCCCGCAGGCGCATTGGGGGTCACGGTCGGGCCCCACTCTTCGGTCGGGCCGACCGCTTGCCGGATCAAAGCGCGCACATGCGCTTTCTGGGTCGCGTTCAAGCCTGCATAACCAGCGCCGGCGCCCATCTGCGCGGCCCAGTCGTCGATGCCCTGCTGGCTCGGCGGGAACATCGCAAAACCGAAGCGGCTCCAGAGCCAGCCGTCGATGAGGTCGCCATTCGCTTCGTGCACCGCGTGGCCGACCTCGTGGCGCAGCGTGTCCTCGAAATTTTCCTTGTGCGCGAGCAGCGATGCGCCGATTTCGATTTCCATCGAGCTCGGCGAAAAGAAGCCGCCGCTGCCATGGCCGAGGTTGATTTCGGCGAGCTTGGAGTTGCCTTCGACATGGCTGTCGGGCAGGTTCTTCAACAGCCGCCACAAGGTGTCGATATCGTTTTTGTCGTTGTTGCGGTACCAGCTGTCTTCGAGCTCGACGCCAAAGCGGATCTCGAACAACTCGTCTTGCAGTTTTTGCAGGCCCTGCTTCTTGACCCAGTTGAAAAGCTTGCGCAGGTCGGTCTTGCCCTGGCTCGACAAAGAACTGCCCTTGGGCAGCCGCGCCAGCATCGACTTGAACTCGGTGCTCTCGACCGCCGGCGCCGCGCCGCGGGCCAGCGCGAGCACCGTGCTGTGCAGCTCGGCCACTGCATCCTGGCTCGGCAGCCAGCGCCGGTAGTTGACCCAATGGTCGCCCTTCTTCGGCAGCTTGTACAGGTTGTGCCGCGCCATGCTGCCCGACCAGCCCTTGAGCGCTTTTTCGTCGGCGCAAAAAATCTCTGGCGTGGCGTAGGTGACCTTGAAGGCCTTGGGCGAATGGTCGTACTCGGCGCGGAACTGCGCGCCCTGGGCATTGACCTCGTCCAGCGACAAACGCAGCCGCGGCCGCGTCAGCAGCACCGGGTGGTCGTGCACCACCGCGGCTTTCATCATCTCCACCGCACGGTCGTCCAGGCCAGCATCGGCGGCGATGAGTTTTTCGCGCAGTTCGTCGGTGCCGAAGACCACCCGCACTTGCGGCGCGCGCTCGCGCATCGCCGTCGGCAGCACAGCCAACATCTTGTCAAGCTTGACCGACGCATCGCCATAACGAAAACGCTCGCGAGGCGGGTGCACGAGGAAAACCTGGCCCCGCGCCAGGTCGAGATAGATGAACGACTTCTCGACCTGCACGTCGGCGCCGCCAGCGCTGACGCGGTGGAAGCTGCGGTCCAGGATGCGCTGGCGCCAGGCCGGCGTGCGCTGCACATTCAGGCAGTCGGCCAGCGCCGCGGTGTAACTCTGGCCGGCGCGGTCGGTGATTTCGTAGCGGTGCATCAAGCTCATGACAAAACCTCCGTGCTGGGCACTACAGTAAATTTGCCTTTCGGGCGGCCGGGCAGGCTCATGAGGTCTCTCCTGGTGGGACAAACAAGGCCGCGACTGTCGCACTCGCCGCAAGCGGCCGCCATCCCTAGCGGCCCGCACGGGTTCACAATCCCGGCCATGAATTCCGCCACCGACATGCCCAGCCGCTGGGGCCCCGCCGCTACCAGCCGGGTGCCGGGCTGGGCCTATACCGACGAAGGCATTTACCGCGAAGAGCTCGAGCGATTTTTTTATCGCGGCCACTGGTGTTATGTCGGGCTTGAGTGTGAGATCCCGAACGCCGGCGACTTCAAGCGCACGAAGATCGGCGAGCGCAGCGTGATCCTGGTGCGTGCCGCCGACGGCGAAGTGCATGTCGTCGAAAACCGCTGCGCGCACCGCGGCGTGGCCTTCTGCCGCGAACGCCAGGGCAACGCCAAATCCTTCACCTGCCCCTACCACCAGTGGAGCTACAGCTTGAAGGGCGAGCTCACCGGCCTGCCTTTCAAACGTGGCGTCAAACGCGATGGTCAGGTCCAGGGTGGCATGCCGGCGGACTTCCGGGTTGAAGACAACGGCTTGAACCGGCTCAAGGTGGCCTGCCGCGGTGGTGTTGTCTTCGCCAGTTTTGATCACGCCGTCGAGCCCTTCGAGGACTATCTCGGTGCCGACGTGCTCGCCTATTTCGACCGCGTCTTTGGCCACCGGCCACTGACCCTGCTCGGCTACAGCCGCCAGCGCATCCCGGCAAACTGGAAGCTGATGCAGGAGAACATCAAGGACCCCTACCACCCCGGCCTGCTGCACACCTGGTTCGTGACCTTCGGCCTCTGGCGCGCCGACCAGCAAAGCCAGATGGTCACCGACGCGCAGCATCGCCACGCCTGCATGATTTCGCGCCGCAACGAAGGTGGTGCCGGCGCCGTCACGCAAGGTGTCACGTCGTTCCGCGACCAGCTCACGCTGAACGACCCGCGCCTGCTCGACGTCGTGCCCGAGGCCTGGTGGGACGGGCCGACCGTCGTCATGAGCACGATCTTCCCGAGCCTGATCGTGCAGCAGCAGGTCAACTCGCTGTCGACGCGCCACATCCAGCCGGTGGCGCCGGGGGTTTTTGATTTTGTCTGGACTCACTTCGGCTTTGCCGACGACGACGCGGCGATGACCCAGCGCCGCTTGCGCCAGGCCAACCTGTTCGGCCCGGCGGGTTTTGTTTCGGCCGACGACGGCGAGGTGATCGCTTTTGCGCAGGCCGCTTTCGAGGCCAACACGCAAGCGCGCACGCTGAACGAACTCGACGGCCGCGAGGCGCAGACCCACACACCGCATATGGTCACCGAGACCCTGATCCGCGGCATGTACGGTTATTGGCGCGGGGTCATGGGC